>JANQPM010000097.1 GCA_028289465.1 Lysobacterales bacterium
ACGCGTTTCGGCATTCCCATCATGACCATTCCGCCGGGCGTCTTCCATACCCCCATGGTCGACGGCATGCCCGAAGCGGTGCAAGAAGCGCTGGGCGCCTCCGTGCCGTTTCCGAACCGGCTGGGCCAACCGTCGGAATTCGCCGATCTGGCCGCGCATATTGTGGAAAATGCCTATTTCAACGGCGGCACAATTCGACTGGACGGCGCTATTCGCCTGCAGGCCAAGTAATCCGTCCGGCCCCGCTGAACGCTAACACTATAGATAAGGAACTCGCTTTGGAAACCTTTGCCGAACTACGCGAATACGTCAGCCAGAATCACCTGCTGTTCCACGATGAACCGTTCCTGCTCGGTTTCGAATGCCGGCTGGACAGCGGCCGGCGCCAGAATCTGTTTCTGGCCGAGCTGAAATCCACCGACAACCGCCGCTACCTGCGGCTGGAGACCACCGTGGTGCCGCTGACCCAACTGGATCCGGAAAAATGCCTGCGGATCAACCTGATTCAGCGTATCGGCTATCTGGCGGTCGGCGATCTGGACGGCACGCCCTATGTAAAAATGTGCCACAACATTCCGTACCGTTCGCTAAACATGGATGAACTGGAATACATCATCGGCCAGATTGCCAATCGCGCAGATCGTTTCGAGGATGTGATTGCCGAGGGAGACGATCTGTCCTGACAGTCCTCACAGCGGAGCCGCAGGCGACCCGCCGGAGCGGGCGCGGCGAAGCACGGCTTCTTGCGCGTTGCGTAAACCGCCATGCTTCCCCTGGCTTGCGCTCCCGGTGGGGTGAGCGAGCAACGCGAGCGGCACCAGAGGGGTCGCGCGTTAGTTGTACGCTGTAGCCCCGGCTGGAGAGTCTGGCGGTTTTCCGAAGGAAAGAAGCCAGACTGGGAAGTCCAAAATGGATAACTTGGGGGGCGTGCGCTTGCGGTTTTCGTCCACCGGACGAAAGAAGCGGGCGCGAGACTCCTTCGTACGCCTGCACGTAGGAACGCCTTTAGGCGCGATTAGCGTGGCATACTCACAAAGGCGCTTTCAAGAAGCGAAATTCGCGCCTAAAGGTGCTCCTACAGCGCCAGAGTATTGAGAAACGCCGGCGGACCGGGAGCCACAGGCGAACCGCCGGAGCGGACGCGAAACTTCTTTATTAGTATTCGCGCTGAATCACGTAATCCGCCAGCCAGCGCAGACCGGCCGCCTGGCCGCCCCAGCCGTCAAGCTGTTGTACTGCTTCGCGGTAGACTTCGGCCAGCCGGCGTTCGGCAACCGCCATGCCAAAGCGAGCCGGATAGGCGGCCTTGTCCCGGGCATTGTCGGAGCCCTGCGGTTTGCCCAGCGTCTCGCTGCTGGCGACGACATCGAGAATATCGTCTTTGATTTGAAAGGCCAGGCCCAGCAACTCGCCGAACTGTGACAGGCGCTGCCACCGATCGCCGGTCTCTGCCGAATAGCACGCGGCCAGCAGAACGCTGCAGCGGATCAGCGCAGCCGTTTTCATACGGAACATCTGCTCCAGCGCGGCGCGCTTGGGCTGCTGTCCCTCAAAGGCCATGTCCAGCGCCTGGCCGCCAACCATGCCGTGTACACCGGCGGCCGCGGCAAGCACCGCTACCGCCCGCGCACCCTGCAATGCATCGACATCTTTGTCCGCTGAGAGCGCCGGCACCAGCAGGCTGAAAGCCAGGGTCTGCAAGGCATCGCCAGCCAGAATCGCGGTCGCCTCGTCGAACGCGAGGTGTACTGTCGGTTTGCCGCGACGCAGATCGTCGTCGTCCATCGCCGGCAGATCGTCATGAACCAGCGAATAACAATGAATCAGTTCGACGGCGGCAGCCGCCCGGTCCAGCTGCTCCGGCGGCACAGCCAGGCACTCGCCGGTTGCATAGACCAGCAGCGGCCGTAGCCGCTTGCCGCCCCCCAGACAACAGTAGCGCATCGCGGCCGGCACCCGGCCCAATGCTTCGCCAGTCGCCGGCAGCACCGATTCCAGCGTCGTTTCGACCCGTTGCCGGTATTCATCTATACGATCAGAAAATGGCATATAAACCCCTGTGGCGTACGCGCTGACAAAGCCGTAAACTTCAATGCCAGAACGGTGGTGTCGGTGGCTTTGGATGCGCTACCCTATCATTCAGAGCTAGCGTGTCAATGTTCAGAACGCTATTCTAGGCGGGGGGCTTCAAAAATCACTCGACAATCGCCAGGCAGCGTAATATATCCATCATGATTCCGGTCAACAATATTCATGTAAGTGGTTGAGAGAAAAAGAAAATGGATCACACTCCCAGCCAATCCAATCAGCGATCGCCGACTCCCTCTGACGCGCTGCGTTATCAAGCCGAGATACTGCCCAAGGTATCCCGCACCTTCGCGCTGACCATACCGCAACTGCCGCAGCCGCTGAATACCGTGGTCGGCAACGCCTACCTGCTGTGCCGCATTGCCGACACCATCGAGGACGAAGCCGGTCTGGATCCGGCACGCAAACAGCAACTGCACCAGCGCTTTGTCGATCTGCTCAACGGGGTCGGCGAAGAAACCGCATTGGCGCGTGATTTGCTGGCCGAGCTGACTCGAAGCGCAACCGCCGATGAGCAGGATTTGCTGCGTCATATCGGCCAGGTGGTCGCGGTAACCCGCAGTTTTGACCCGCGGCAAAAGACGGCCCTGGAGAAATGCGTTCGCATCATGTGCCGTGGCATGCCGGAATTTCAGCGCAAAGGCACGCGCGACGGTCTGCAGAATATGGCCGAAATGGACCGTTACTGCTATTTCGTTGCCGGCGTGGTCGGTGAAATGCTGACCGAGCTGTTCTGCTGTCAGGCCGATGACATCGACGCCAACCATGACCGACTGATGCGTCTGGCGCCGTCGTTCGGCCAGGGTCTGCAAATGACCAATATCCTGAAAGATATCTGGCAGGACGAAGCTCGCGGCATGTGCTGGCTGCCGGCCGACGTGTTTGCCCGCGCCGGTTACGACACTCGCGATATCAAGCGGCATATTCGTAACAAACCATTTGTCGACGGCCTGCAGCAACTGATCAGCGTCGCCAACCGGCACCTGCAAAACGCGCTGGACTATACCCTGCTGATTCCGGCACGGCATGTCGGAATCCGGCGGTTTTGCCTGTGGGCACTCGGCATGGCGGTACTGACGCTGCGGAAGATCGACCGCAACCCGACGTTCGCCAGCGGCGATCAGGTCAAGATATCGCGGCGCGCGGTCAAGTGGGCAGTCGGCGTGTCGAACCTGCTGACCCGCCAGGACGGTCTGCTGCGCGGTATTCACAAACTCTGTTCCAACCGGCTGGAAATATCCAGCTTCAATGTCGGCGCGTGGCTGCCGGATTACCGTGATATCAGTCTGTGGTCGGTAGCCGATACCGGGCAGTCGCAGAATATTCCACTCGTAAAAGAAGCCTAGCAACAAAACGGATCGACCGCGCATGAAATACGCCGACAGCGCCAACCCAACTGTGACACCGATCCGTCGGCAACAGGACCGGAACGGCGCCAACGCAATCGCCGGGCAACTGCAGCGGAGTGTGCAGACCGCCGTGCAATCGCTGCTGGACCGGCAGCATGCGAAAGGCTACTGGTCGTTCGAACTGGAAGCGGACTGCACGATTCCGGCCGAATATATCCTGATGATGCATTTCATGGATGAAATCGATGCCGGGCTGCAGACCAAGCTGGCGGTCTATATTCGCGCCAGGCAGAACGATGACGGCGGCTGGCCGCTATATTACGGCGGCGACAGCGAACTGAGTTGCTCGGTAAAAGCCTATTATGCGCTGAAACTGGCCGGCGATTCGGCCGAGCTGCCGCATATGCAGCATGCCCGCGATCTGATCCTGTCCCAGGGCGGTGCGGCCAAGAGCAATGTTTTCACCCGCATCGCGCTGGCGCAGTTTCAGCAAACGCCGTGGCGCGCGGTGCCGTTTATGCCGGTTGAACTGCTGCTGTTGCCCGACTGGTTTCCGTTCCATATCTACAAAGTATCCTACTGGTCCCGCACGGTGATGGTGCCGCTGTTTATCCTCTACAGCCTGCGGGCCCAGGCCAAAAACCCGACCGGCACCGGCGTACAGGAACTGTTCGTAATTTCGCCGGAGCAGGAAAAAGCTTACTTTCAGACCCGCTCGCGGCTGAACTGGGCCATTCTTCAACTGGAACGCAGTGTCCGCCTGTTCGAGCCGCTGATCCCGGGTCTGGTACGAAAGCAGGCCATCGCCAGAGCCAAGAAATGGTTTATCGAAAGGCTGAACGGCGAAGACGGTCTCGGCGCGATTTTTCCGGCGATGGTCAACGCGTACCAATGTCTCGCCGAACTCGGTTATGAACGCGACGATCCATTGCGCCAGACCGCCCGCAAAGCATTGGAAAATCTGCTGGTTGAATGCGGCGATTACGCTTATTGCCAGCCCTGCGTGTCGCCGATCTGGGATACCGGGCTGGCCTGCCTGGCATTGCAGGAAACCGAAGGCGTACCGCGCGTTCTTGGCAAACGGGTCGACAAAGCCGTCCGTTCCGGGCTGGACTGGCTGAAGCAAAAGCAGATCACCGATGTCGCCGGCGACTGGCAGGTGAAGCGGCCCGGCCTGGAAGGCGGCGGCTGGGCTTTTCAGTTCGGCAACGATCACTACCCGGACCTGGACGATACCGCGGTCGTCGGCTGGGCAATGCATAACGCCGGGCATTCGCCGTATGACGCCTGCGTGGACCGCGCGGCAAACTGGATTGCCGGCCTGCAAAGCCGTAATGGCGGTTTCGCTGCCTTCGATGCGGACAACACCCACTATTATCTGAATGAGATTCCGTTCGCCGACCACGGCGCATTGCTGGATCCGCCGACCGCCGACGTCTCGGCCCGCTGCCTGGCTCTGCTCGGCCGTCTGGACCGGCAGCAAGACGCTACCGTGCTCTGGCGCTGCCTGCAATTCATTCAGCGCGAGCAGGAAGCCGACGGTGCCTGGTTCGGGCGCTGGGGGACCAACTATATCTACGGCACCTGGTCGGTGCTGAGTGCACTGGAACAAGCCGGCGTCGATATGCAGCAGGACTTCGTCGCCAAGGCCGTCCACTGGCTGAAGCGCACGCAGCAGGAGGATGGCGGCTGGGGCGAAAGCAACGACAGTTACGAGCCCGAACGTCTTGACCTGCGCGGCACCGGCATTCCGAGCACGCCGTGCCAGACGGCCTGGGCCATGCTGGCACTGATGGCTGCCGGCGAAGCGCAATCGGCCGCTGCCGGCCGTGCCGCGCGTTACTTGATCGCAACTCAGCGCGATGACGGCTTGTGGCATTCGCCGGAATTCAACGCACCGGGTTTTCCGCGGGTGTTTTATCTGCGCTACCACGGCTACAACGCCTATTTCCCGTTGTGGGCACTGGCGCGCTATCGCAAACTGATCAGTCGTTAACGCCGTCGCCGGCGAGTCAAACGCAGTGAGCGGCGCAATGCGGCAATATACCGGGCAGCAACAAACCAGATGGGGTATCGTCTGCGCATTGCTGCGGGAAGCCCGTTGCCTGCCGCTGCCGCGGCCACCGGCACCTCAACGCGCACTGCAAGTCGCGCCGGGTTTCACAGCAATCGTCAGTGGAATCGGCGGTGACAATGCGGCAGCCGCGGCGGAACAGTTATATCGTTACGGCTGCGAGGGATTGATCAGCTTCGGGCTGGCAGCCGGACTGCATACGGACTCGCCGCCGCTGATCACCGCCGCGACCGTTCGCTCGAAACAAGCCGAATCGGTTCCCCATCCGGCGGCAGCCGCGCTGCTGACACGGCTGCGGCAACGCCTGCAAATTTCGAAAGCCGTGCTGGCTCATACGGACGGGCTGCTCACCGGCAGCGACCGGAAAAACCGCTTGCGGCAGGCCACCGGCGCCGATGCGGGAGATATGGAAAGCCTGGCGCTGGCCGGGTTTGCCGAACGGCAGAACCTGCCGTTTATTGCCATTCGGGCGGTTGCCGATGGCGCCGAAGACCGGCTGCCCGACTGGCTGGCCGGCGCCATTGACGCGTACGG
>JANQPM010000106.1 GCA_028289465.1 Lysobacterales bacterium
TACTGGCAGGTACAGTCTGTCGAGACGACGTATAACGCCCCCTATTGCGAGTCCAGTCATTAGCGCTAAAATGCCCTGCGCAAGCCAGCGAGTGACCGGTAACCCGGGCCGAATCAGCCTAGGCATCATCTCATTCCATGATATTCCGCATCGGCCAAACCGGCCTCCGGCGTGCAATCTTTTGGGCGTAGATATCCGGCGTGATTTGACGCCTATTGGGACGTACGACCAGTTTCAGTAAATCGCGGTCACCGGAGGGCGCGTAACATCCAATCGCATCGCCTGCCGGACGAACGCCGTCCACAGGGGTATCCGGAATTGCAAAGTCACTGATTATTCAGATATTTTTCGATTGCCGATTATGGCATACTAGGTAGGTATCAGTTTATTGATCCGAAAACCGACAACGATCAAGGGGGGCAGATGATTAAACTGATGATAGTAGATGACCACGATCTGGTCAGGGTCGGCTTAAGGCACATTGTCAAAAGCGCATCGGACGTACTGGTCGTTGGCGAGGCCGGCACCGGCGAAGAAGCGATCCGTAAAAATCGCGAGTTGCGTCCCGACGTGATCCTGCTGGACGTCAGCATGCCCGGTTTATCCGGCTTCGAAGTAACCCGCCGCATCAAACAAAGCTTTCCGGATACCAAGATTATTATATTAACGGTTCATGCAGATGCGCCTTATCCGGCGCAATTGCTGGATGCGGGCGTGTCCGGCTATCTCACCAAGGCCTGTGAAGCAACGGAATTGCTCGATGCGATACACAGCGTCGCGAAAGGCGGGCGCTATGTCGGCAAGGAAATCGCACAACAACTTGCCTTGTCGCTGCTGCCGGGGTCGGAAGACTCGCCTTTCGATGAATTGTCAGCTCGTGAAATGGAGGTCGCGCTGATGCTGACCCAGGGTATGGGCATGCCAAAAATTTCCAAGGTATTGAATCTGAGTCCGAAAACCGTTGCGACCTACAAGTACCGGGTGTATGACAAATTACAGGTCAAAAATGAGGTGGAACTGGTCCACCTTTCGCTGCGCTATGGCATTATCGAGCAAGAGGGCGGCACTTAGCCGCCCTTTGCAATCAATCAGGACTCCGCTTTTCGAGCGGCCTCGATGGATTCCTGCAGCGGCGTCTTTTTCAGCGGTTTGGCTTTCAGCGCGCCGTCCTCGCGTTTCAGAGTATAGAGCCCTTCGGGAACATTGGTTGCGGCTTTCGGTTTGATATCGACCGGTGCCGCTTTTGTGTCGGTGCTGCCGGGCGTCCGCGCATCTGTCGCGGAAGGCCGGTCTGCCGCTTTCTGCTCCGTCGCTGGCTTGTGCGGGCCGGCAGCGGAATCCGGCTGGCTCACTCGCGCGCGACTCGCTGGTGCTGCTGTGGGCTGCTTTTCGGCTGCGGGTTTGTCGCCAGCATTTGTAGCGGCGGTTTTTGGAGTCCGGTCGGCGAGTGGCTGTTCAACTTTTGGATCACGGCCCTTCGGTGCTGGCGATACCGCCCCGGCTGTCGTCGTATCCTGCGCGGGTTTTTCAGTGCGGTTTGCCGCCGGTTGCTGTGCGTCCTTGCCTGACGTATTGCGATTGCCGGTTTTATAAGGACCGCGGCGGCCGCGACTGCGGTTTCCGTCAGTCGACGCCCGATTATCGGTACGCTTTTCCGAACCCGCATTGCCGCCGCTGGCGGTCTTGTCGCCTGCGGTCCGGCCATTAGGCTTTACGCGCTGGTCGGGCTGTGGCTTGCCGCTTCGTGATTTGTTTTTCTGCGTCTTGGTATCTTGTGTTTTGGTGTTTTGGGCACTGCCGCTTTCAGATTTACTGTGATGGGGCTTACCCGTTTGGGGTTTACCGCTTCGAGGTTTGCCGCTTTGCGCTTTGCCGGACTGTGAAGCCTTTGACGCCCCCCGTTGGGCCTGCCGTTTGGCGGCCTTCCGGCGTGTCTTCTTGGCAACCTTTTTCGAGCCCCTCCTGCTGCCGGCCTGCTGCCGGTTCTGTTGCGATTGGCTCTGCTGACCGCGCGGCTGATGCGCACGCCGTGATTTCGGCTTGCCTTTATGACGGGACTTCGTCGTGGCTTTTCGAGTCTGTCTCCGGCGTGGCGGGCGTTTCGCCTGCTTCTCCGAACCGAACAGCATTTTCAAACGGTCCAGTAATGCGCTGAACAAGCCACCGCCACTGACTTGCGGACGGTCCGGTGCCGGCTTGGCAGGTGTAACGCCGCTGACCGCCGGCGTGGCCTGCGAGGTACCGACCGACTGGGTTGCCTCGGTGGCGACGATTTCTGACTGCTCCAGGGACGGAATGGCATAGCTGGCTTCGTCGGTGACGTCGTTCTTGCGTACCCTGCGGATTTCAAACCGCGGGCTGTCAAAATGCGTATTGGCAACCACGATAACCGGAACGGTGTGGCGTTTTTCGATCTGACTGACGGCCTCGCGCTTTTCATTGCCGAGGAAATTGGCTACTTCCACCGGTGCCTGGACGATAATCTGGCCGGTGAACTCCTTCATTGCCTCTTCTTCCATCAAACGAAGAATCGACAGCGCCAGGGATTCAATGCTTCGAATATGCCCGTGGCCATCACACCGCGGGCAGGGCTCCTGGCTGGATTCGCCGAGTGACGGACGCAGGCGTTGACGGGACATTTCCAGCAGACCGAAGCGGGATATCCGGCCGATCTGAATTCTGGCTTTATCCAGCCGCAGGTGTTCGCGCAGGCGATCTTCCACTTCGCGCTGATGACGGCGGTCATTCATATCGATAAAGTCGATGACGATCAGACCGCCGAGGTCGCGCAGGCGAAGCTGACGGGCAATTTCTTCGGCCGCTTCGAGGTTGGTCAGATAAGCCGTTTCCTCGATATCGCTGCCTTTGGTTGCACGGGCGGAGTTGATATCGATCGCCAGCATCGCTTCGGTATGATCGATCACCAGCGAGCCGCCGGAAGGCAGCTTCACCTCACGCGCGAACGCGGATTCAATCTGACTCTCAATCTGAAAACGGCTGAATAGCGGAACCGGGTCGCGGTAGGGCTTCAGCTTGCGCAAGTTATGCGGCATGACCTGCTGCATGAATTCGCGCGCGTCGTTAAATACCGCTTCCTTGTCGATGAGTATCTCGCCGATATCGTTGCGCAGATAGTCGCGCAGCGCACGGATAATCAGATTGCTTTCCTGGTAGATCAAAAACGGTGCGGCCCGTTCTTCTGCTGCTTTCTCGATCGCCATCCACAGTTGCAGCAGATAATCCATATCCCACTGCAGCTCTTCCTCATCGCGCCCGACGCCCGCAGTGCGTACGATCAGGCCCATACCATCCGGCACGTCGAGCTTGGACAGGCAGTCGCGAATGGCCTGGCGTTCTTCCCCGGAAATGCGCCGAGATACACCACCGGCCCGCGGGTTGGTCGGCATCAGCACCATGTAACGCCCCGCCAGGCTGATGAATGTGGTCAGGGCCGCACCTTTGTTGCCGCGTTCTTCCTTGGCGACCTGGACGATGATTTCCTGACCTTCCTTGACGGCATCGCGCACGCTGATCCGGCCTTCCTGCTCAAGCACTCCCGGCTGGAAGTATTTGCGGGAAATTTCCTTCAGCGGCAGAAAGCCGTGACGCTCCGATCCGTAATTGACGAAGCAGGCCTCCAGGCTGGGCTCGACGCGGGTGATACGGCCCTTGTAGATGTTGGCCTTTTTTTGTTCCTGGGACGGAACCTCGATATCCAGATCCAATAAATGCTGGCCATCGGCAATGGCCACACGCAACTCTTCTGGCTGAGTTGCGTTAATCAACATTCTTTTCATTTGTACTTATTCCTCGGGTGCTCCCGAAGATGCACAGAAAGGGCCTATGAAATACTCATAAGCGACTGTTTTTCCGTGTTTTCTAGCACCTGAATCAGAGCATTGCTCAGTCAGGAGCACCGGTATTCATTAATTTTTCAGGCCGCTGGCGGCCTGTCCATACTGATACACCAATTCGGTCGGCGCATCGAAATTCCTATCGCCTGTGAGTCCGGTTTTGCGGTACTTCGGCCCGTTTACTTAAGACGGCCGCGGCGATGATTCTACCTTGCAGGTACTGCCTGGCTTAGCGACAATTGCAGCCCGGCTTGAAAGGGAAGTTCAGACATTTACCAAGCTGACGGCAAAAGCCAATCCCTTAGCCTGGAAATGTTACCAGTAACCCCATGTAAGATCAATTATTTAGCGTTATGTTCCGATATGCGTAAAGGTGTCGAAAAAGCCCGGATCGGGGCGGAAAATGTCGGTCAGCGGCTGGATAATTTTCTGGTCAGCAAACTGAAGTCCGTCCCGAGGTCGCATATCTACCAGCTGGTCCGGACCGGTCAGGTCAGGATCAACGGCAAGCGCTGCAAACCGATGCAAAAACTGGCACTGGACGACGAAGTTCGTATCCCGCCGCTAACCATATCGGCCGATCAGCCGCGGCCGGTGCCGGAAGCGGTTTGCGAGACCGTTCAAAATGGCATCATATTCCGGGATTCCGACTATCTGGTACTGGACAAGCCGTCCGGCTTGGCGGTGCATGCCGGTAGTGGTTTGCACTTCGGTCTGATCGATGCGGTCCGGCAGTCGTGGCCAGAGCAGCACTGGGAGCTGGCGCACCGCCTGGACCGCGAAACCAGCGGCTGCCTGGTGCTGGCGGCAGGTCGGCGGCCGCTCGCGCGTTTGCAGCAGTATTTCCGGCAGCAGGCATCGAGCAAGTCCTATCTGGCGTTGATCGGCGGCAGGCTGGCTGATGACAGGGTGATTGTCCGGCACTGTCTGTCTCGTCCGCTGGATCGCGGCGGCGAGCGGCTGGTAATGGTCGATCCGGGCGGCAAACCGGCCGAATCGCATTTTCGGCGGCTCAAGACTTATGCCGAGGCGGAATTGGTACAGGTGGACCTGGTTACCGGACGTACCCACCAGATTCGGGTTCATGCAGCAGCCCAGAATCATCCGCTGGCCGGCGATACCAAATACGGCGACAAGGCATTTAACCGATGGGCCCGGGCGCAGGGCCTGAAACGGCTGTTCCTGCATGCGCACCGTATCCAACTGCCATTGGCGAGTGGCGATTCGCTGTTACTGAATGCGCCGCTGCCTGACGAACTGCGCCGAGTGCTGGATGGATTGGAAACGCATTAACTTCGGCCCGGCCGTCACGGAACATTACCGACCGCCCATGGTCAGATGCCTCCTAGTGATTATCAACCGTTTATGCTCTAATGCGCGCCATGTATCAGCCGCTTGAAGCGTTTATCGGGCTGCGCTATCTGCAGGCCAAACGCCGCAACCATTTCATCTCGTTTATCTCCCTGATTTCCATGCTGGGTATCGCACTCGGCGTCGCAACCCTGATCACTGTACTGTCAGTGATGAATGGTTTTGAAAAGGAGCTGCGCGAACGCATACTCGGGATGATTTCGCATGCAACCATTCAGCCCTTTGAAGGGCGCTTCACGCAGTGGCGCGAGGTAGTGGAAAATGCGAACCGGCATGCCGAAGTGGTTGGTGCTGCACCTTATATCGAACGCGAGACGATGATTCAGAATCGCCGTGTGCACGGAGCGCTGGTGCGCGGTGTGGATCCGGAGCTCGAACCCACCGTGTCCGAAGTCGCCGATGCGATGATCGCCGGAAGCCTCGACGATCTGCAGGCCGGCGAATACACCATCATTCTGGGCGTCAGCCTGGCCGCCAGCCTGGGGGTCGGGCTGGGTGAGAAGGTTACGGTCTACGCGCCGGAAATCCGATCCACACCGATGGGCGCGATCCCGCCGATGCGGCGCTTTACCGTGGTCGGTGTCTACGAAGTCGGCGTACACGAATACGACAGCGCACTGGCCATTATCCATATACAAGATGCCGGCAAGTTATTTCGCTACGGGGATGCGGTCGGTGGCGTGCGGCTTAAGTTAAAGGACCTGTTTCGCGCCTGGTCGGTGGCCCGTGACCTGGCGATGGACTTAGACGGTCTGTATCGTGTGCGCGACTGGTCGCAGCAGCACGCGAACTATTTTCGCGCAGTAAAAACAGAAAAAGCTGTCATGACGATTATCCTTTCTCTGATAGTCGCCGTCGCTGCATTCAATATCATTTCTACCCTGGTCATGGTGGTAACGGACAAGCAGTCCGACATCGCGATTCTGAAAACTATGGGCACGGAGCCGGGGAAAATCATGCGTATATTTATTGTCCAGGGCAGTCTGATCGGAATTATCGGAACCATTTTGGGGGTGATTGGCGGAATAGCGCTGGCGACCAATGTCGATGTGATCGTGCCGTGGCTGGAGCGTAATCTGGGATTCGATGTGCTGCCGGCGGATATCTACTACATCAGCGATCTGCCATCCGAACTGCGCTGGTCGAATGTGATGACTTTCGCCGGCATCTCGTTGCTGTTGTCCCTGGTCGCGACCCTCTATCCGGCCTGGCGGGCTTCACGCACGCACCCGGCGGAGGCACTCAGCTATGAATGATGCCCGCCAGACCATTCTGCGCTGCGACAACGTCCATAAGACGTACCGCCAGGGCTCGCTGGCCGTAGAGGTCTTAAAAGGGATAAACCTTGAAATCCAGGCCGGCGAGACAGTCGCAATCGTCGGTGCCTCAGGCGCGGGGAAGAGTACCTTGCTGCATATTCTGGGCGGTCTGGACCGGCCCGAACAGGGCAATGTCGACATTGGCGGAGAAAGTCTCTGGACCATCAGCGATAAAGCACGCAGCCGGCTGCGTAACCGCGCACTGGGTTTCGTTTACCAGTTTCATCACCTGCTGCCCGAGTTCACCGCGCTGGAAAATGTTGCAATGCCGCTGCTGATCGGCCGGCAAACGCCGGATGCCGCAGCGGAAAAAGCGGCACACTTGCTGGACCGGGTCGGCCTGGGTGCCCGGCTTGATCACAAGCCGGGCGAACTTTCCGGTGGCGAAAGGCAGCGGGCGGCGGTTGCCCGAGCGCTGGCCAACAACCCGTTATGCATTCTCGGCGATGAGCCGACCGGCAATCTGGATGAGGAAAATGCCAGCCAGGTCTACCGCCTGATGCTGGAACTGAACCGGGAACTGGAAACCAGCATTGTCCTGGTCACGCATGACCATGGGCTGGCCGGGCGCATGGACCGCCGGCTGGAATTGCGCCAAGGCACGCTGCATGTAATCTAGACGGTGCGCGGCCGGGCACCGGTACACCGATATCTGCTGGCGTTCCCGGCCGGCGTCGTTTTCAGTCTTTATTGGTTTCCGGCGGTGCCGGCCCCGCAGGTTTTGTGCGGCCTGCTGATGGCTGCGCTGATCGCGCTACTGCGATTTCCGACCGTAGGCATGTTGCTGCTTGGCGGCTTCTGGGCGCTGTTTCATGCGTATCTGACGCAGCAGGATCAACTCGATCCGACGCTGTGGGCGCAGAGCAAAGTCATCGACGGTGCCGTGGTTTCGATTCCGGAACCCCGGGAGGGCTTCATCCGCTTCCATTTCCGTCCGCTTGATCGCTCCCTGCCGAGGCGCATACTGGTTCGCTGGTATCGCGACTGGCCGGAAGTCAAAGCCGGGCAGCAGTGGCGTTTACAACTCAAACTGGCGCCACCGCGCGGCCGGGTTAACTTTAACGGCTTCGACTTCGAGAAGTGGCTGTTCGCGCAGAAAATCGGTGCATTGGGCAGCGTTAAAACCGGCACACCGCTGAGGGCCAAAAAGACGAGTCCGGCGGTTTGGCTGCTGCGTATCCGTGAGCATCTTGCTGCGGGAATTCAACAGCGGTCCGGCCATAATGCCGGCCTGTTGCAGGCACTGGCCGTTGGTGAGCGGTCAAGAGTCAGCGAACGACAGTGGGAATTGCTGAGGGCAACCGGCACGTCTCATCTGGTTGCGATCTCGGGCCTGCACATCGGGCTGGTGGCCGGGCTGGGCCTCGCAGTCGGTCGGCTCGCATTTTCCATTGCGCCCTATCGTTTACTGCGACTTGGCGCCATTCGATCAGGCGTGCTGCTCGGCATGGCCGCCGCGCTGGGCTATGCGGCACTCGCAGGTTTTGTCGTGCCGACACGGCGTGCGTTGCTGATGCTGCTGATCGGTTCGTTCGGACTGTTGACCCGGCGCCACCCAGCGCCATGGCTCGCATGGCGCTGGGCACTATTTGCGGTGCTGCTGGTTGAACCCATGGCACCGCTGCGCGCCGGTTTCTGGCTGTCGTTCGGTGCGGTGGCCGTGTTGATCTACGGTTTTTCGAATCGTGGCGGCGGTGTTGGCCGCGCGCGTTCGTTTGCGCGTGCCCAATGGTTGGTGATCGTCGGGACGCTGCCGCTATCGCTGTGGTGGTTTAACCGCTGGAGCCCGGCGGCCTGGCCAGCCAATGCGCTGGCGGTTCCGCTGTTCAGTCTGCTGACCGTGCCGGCGGTGATCGGAGCGCTGCTGTTTTGGCCCGTCGCGGGCATCAGTACCACACTGCTCAGGCTGGCGGACCGATTGCTAGATAGGTTGCTGTGGATATTGGATTGGCTCGATATTCCGCCATTGGAATGGTATGGCCAGGCCGGCTGGCCGACCGGCATTGTGCTCGCGTTGGCGACCGCGGCGGTTCTTGCGCCGCGCGGCTGGCCCGGACGGATACCGGCTGCCGTCTGTGTGCTGCTGCTTTGGGCTTCGCCGAGACAATTGCCGGCGCCGGGTCACTGGGAACTGCACCTGCTGGACAGCGGGCAGGGTCTGGCGGCCCTGGTCAGAACCCGTCACCATCTGCTGCTGTATGACACCGGTCCGGGAAACGGGCAGGGCAGAGATCTGGTAGACAGCACGCTGGTACCGGCAATCAGAGCCTACCCCGGTTCCCTGAATACCGCCGTGGTCAGCCATCAGGATCTCGATCATGCCGGAGGCGTTGCGACCTTAATGCAGCACTATCCCGATCTGCATTGGCTGATTTCCGGCAGGGACCTTCGCCAGGCCGATGCCACGGAGCTGTCTTGCGATACGCGCCGGCGGTGGCGCTGGGACGGGGTG
>JANQPM010000003.1 GCA_028289465.1 Lysobacterales bacterium
AAATATCGGTCACGACCAGCACATCCGCGGTCGACAGGACCTGCGCAAAGTCGTCGAAAAGATCCTGGGTTCGGCTGTAGCGGTGCGGCTGGAACACCAGCACGACGCGCCGCTCGGGCCAGCCGCCGCGGGCCGCTTCCAGCGTTGCCTGAATTTCGGATGGATGGTGGCCGTAGTCTTCCATCACCAGCGCATCGCCGTCGGCGACGGGTAACGTCGCCACCGGCGCAAACCGCCGGCCAATGCCGCCGAATTCGCTCAGCGCCCGTTGAACCGCCTGCACATCGACACCCAGTTCGTAGGCCACCGCGATCGCGCCCAGCGCATTGCGGACATTGTGAACGCCCGGCAGGTTCAAGGTGACCGCACAAGCTTCGGACTGGCCCGGAAGGTGCAGCAGAAAATGCATTTTCAAGCCGTCCTGGCGAATGTCGGATGCGCGCACGTCCGCTTCCTCTGACAGGCCGTAGGTAATCATCGGCCGGCTGAGTTCGGGCAGCAGCCGGGCGACTTCGGCATCATCCATACAGGCAACCACCAGACCGTAAAACGGCAGATGGTGGGTAAAGTCCAGAAATGCGCGGCGCAGACTCGAGAAGCTGTTGTCGTAGGCTTCCAGGTGGTCGCGGTCGATATTGGTAATGACTGCCATGGTCGGCTGCAGCAGCAGAAAGGAACCGTCGCTCTCGTCCGCTTCGGCGACCAGATATTCGCCTTCGCCGAGCCGGGCATGCGCGCCGTAGGTATTCAGCAGACCACCGATTACAAAAGTCGGATCCAGCCCGCCTTCGGCCAGCAGGCTGGCTGCCAGACTGGTCGTGGTGGTTTTGCCATGCGTCCCGGCAACCGCAATGCCCTGGCGAAAGCGCATCAGCTCACCGAGCATCTCGGCGCGCGGTACCAGCGGAATGCGACGTTCCCGCGCAGCGGCGACTTCGGCGTTGTCGTCGTCGATCGCGCTGGAGACCACCAGCACGTCCGCCGCGGCCACATGGCTCTCGTCGTGGCCGATCATGATTTTAGCGCCGAGCTCGCTCAGCCGCTCGGTGGCGGCGGAAGCGCGAATATCGGAGCCGGTAACTTCATAGCCCTGGTTAAGCAGCACTTCGGCAATACCGCTCATGCCGGCGCCGCCGACGCCGACGAAATGCACCCGGTTTATCCGGTGCATCTGGCGCCGCTTCGACGGCCGGGCCTTTTTCTGTGACAGCGTCATCAGGAAACCAGCCCCAGACAGTAGTCCGCAACTTCGTCGGCAGCGCGATAGAAAGCCCGGCCGCGGGCCGCGTTGGCCATCTGCGCGAGACGCTCCCGGCTGCCGCATAACGCACTCAGCACCTGACTGAGCCGGGCCGGGGTCAAACCCTGCTCGGGCAGAATCTGCGCCGCGTTCACCTCGCTCAGATATTCGGCATTGCGCGTCTGGTGGTCGTCGACCGCGGCCGGAAACGGAACAAACAGGGCCGGAAGACCGGCAGCCGCCAGTTCGGAAACGGTCGACGCGCCGGCCCGGCAGACCACCAGATCGGCCCAGGCGTAGGCGCCTGCCATGTCGCGGATAAATTCGGTGACTTCGGCGTCGAACCGGTATTGCTGGTAGCGCTGGCGGGTATTTTCAACCTGCCCGCGCCCGGCTTGATGCCGAATACGCGGCGCTTCGTCCAGGGTCATCATCGCGATGGCCTCGGGCAACAGCCGGTTTAGGGCCCGGGCGCCCTGGCTGCCGCCGAAGATCAGTATCCGTGCCGGCCCCTCGCGACGCCGGTAGCGTTCGTCCGGTGCGGCGATCTGCGCAATCGCGGAGCGAACGGGATTGCCCACGGCCTGTACCTTGCGCCGGCTGCGGAAGCTGTTCGGAAAGCCCTCGAAAATGCGGCGCGCAAAACGCGCCAGCAAACGATTGGTCATACCCGGCACGCGGTTTTGTTCGTGCACCAGCAGCGGTACGCCGCTGACCCAGGCCGCGAGGCCGCCCGGGGCGGCAGCATAGCCGCCCATGCTCAGCACCGCATCCGGCCGGTGCGCGCGCAACACACGGCGCGCTTCCCATACCGCTTTCAGGACCAGAAACGGCGCCTTCAGCCAACCCTTCAGGCCTTTGCCCCTGACGCCCTGCATGTTCAGGGTATCCAGCGCAATGCCATGCTCTGGTACCAGGGTATTTTCCAGTCCTCGCCGGGCGCCCAGCCAGGACACCTCGGCGCCTCTTGTCTTCAGCCGCTCGGCTACCGCCAGACCCGGGAAAATGTGCCCGCCGGTGCCGCCGGCCATGATGATGATATGTGGGTTTCTATGGTTCATGCGATGCCTCAGTTCACCGCATACCGCGGGCGCCGGCGCCGGGCCGGTTCCACCGAACGATCCAATTCGTACTTGATGCGCACGACGATCGCGAGCGCAACACAGGTCATCAGAATACTGCTGCCGCCGGAGCTGATCAGCGGCAGCGTCAGGCCCTTGGTCGGCAGCACGCCCATGTTGACGCCGATACTGATCAGCGCCTGCAAACCCAGCCATAGTCCGATGCCATAGGCCAGATAGCCAGCAAAATGACGGTCGCGCCGCAGCGCACTCAGGCCGATCAGCAATATCCGGCCGACCAGCAGCGCGAACAGGAACAGCACCAGGACCACGCCGATCAGGCCAAGTTCTTCGGCCAGTACCGCAAAAATAAAATCGGTATGCGCTTCGGGCAGATAGAACAGTTTCTGAATGCTTGCACCCAGACCTACGCCGAACAGCTCGCCACGACCGATCGCAATCAGTGCCTGGGTCAGTTGAAAACCGCTGTTGAAGGGGTCTTCCCACGGGTTCATGAAACTGACGATGCGGCGCAGCCGGTAAGGTTCCATCGCGGCCAGTGCAAACGCCGGCGAGGCCAGCACCGCCAGGACCGCGATATGCCGCCAGGCCGCGCCGGCCAGCCAGATCATGCCGCCGATCACCGCGGTAATCACCACCGCGCTGCCGAGGTCAGGCTGCAGCAGCAGCACTGCGGTGTACAGGCCGGCGATTAACAATGGTTTCAAAGTATCGAAGAAGCGCACCCGTACGCCGTCGGCCTTGCCGACCAGGTAGCCGGCCATATAGATGATGATCGCGAGCTTGGCCACCTCGACCACCTGAAAGGTTGCAACTCCGAGATTGATCCACCGCGTACTGCCGTTCACGGTGTGGCCGATGCCGGGCACGAAGACCAGGCACAGCAACAGCAGCCCGAGCCATACCATGGTCCGGCTGATGCGGTTCAGAAACTGCACCGGGATCGCGAAAAAGGCCGTGGCCAGCACCAGACCGAGGGATAAGAACATCAGGTGGCGTACCAGGTAGTGAAACGGGCTGGCGCCGTGTTCTTCGGCAATCGCAATCGACGACGAACCGACCATCACAACGCCGAGGGCCGCCAGCAAAACGACCGGTACCAGCAGCCACGGGTCCAGACCGGTCTGTTTTTTGGTCTGGCCGAAACGATAGGCTTGCTTGCTGCGTTCCATCTTCGTCTACCGAATCTTCAGGGTCGCCAGACCGATCAGGACCAGGATCACCGAAATAATCCAGAAGCGCACGATTACACGCGGTTCCGGCCAGCCTTTCAGTTCGAAATGATGATGAATCGGCGCCATTCGGAAAATGCGCTTGCCGGTCAGCTTGAACGACGCGACCTGCAAAATCACCGACACCGTTTCGACCACGAACACCCCGGCCATGATCGCGAACGCCAGCTCCTGGCGCACGACGACTGCGATCACGCCCAGCGCGGCACCGACCGCCAATGCGCCGATATCGCCCATGAAAACCATTGCCGGATAAGTGTTGAACCACAGAAACCCGAGTCCGGCTCCGGCCAGCGCCCCGCAGAAAATCGCCAGTTCGCCGGCGCCGGCAACGAACGGAATGCCGAGATAATCGCTGAATACTGCATGGCCCGCCGCGTACGCAAAGATACCGAGCGCGCCGGCGATCAATACCGTCGGCATAATGGCCAGGCCGTCGAGGCCATCAGTCAGGTTTACCGCGTTGCTGCTGCCGACGATCATGAAATAGGTGACGAAAATAAAACCGAACACACCCAGCGGAATGGCAACATCTTTGAAGAACGGCACAATCAATGTGGTTTCCACCGCGGTCTGCGCGGTTTTAAACAGGAAGACCGCCGCCGCGAGCCCGATCAGGGATTGGCCCAAGTACTTCCAGCGCGCCGGCAGGCCGCGGCTGTCGTGCAGCGCCAGCTTGCGATAGTCGTCCAG
Source organism: Lysobacterales bacterium (assembly GCA_028289465.1). GTDB lineage: Bacteria > Pseudomonadota > Gammaproteobacteria > Xanthomonadales > SZUA-36 > JANQPM01. The sequence continues at coordinate 4,248 of JANQPM010000003.1, forward strand.
CCAGCCGATAAAACCGAACGCAAGCGTGACCAGGGCCACCGTCCACACATAGCGGTTGCTCAATTCGCTCCACAGCAGCGTGGACACGATGACCGCAAACAGAATCAACACGCCGCCCATGGTCGGTGTTCCGGCTTTCGCCAGATGGCTTTCCGGTCCGTCGTCCCGGATCGGCTGGCCGCGCCGCTGCGCCATCGACAGGCGTTTGATAAATGCCGGACCAAACAGCAGCGACAGCGCCAGTGCCGTCAGCGCGGCCAGAATGGTTCGCAGCGTAATATACCCAAACACGCTGAAACCGGAGTTCCAGTCGCTAAGCCATTCGGTCAGCCACAGCAGCATCAGACTGCCTCCCGGCGCACTTCGGGCGCCAGCAGTGCTTCGACGATATCTTCCATCCCGGCCGAGCGCGAACCTTTGACCAGGCAGGTGATCTGCGCACCGATATCGGCCAGCAGCGCGTCGATCAGCGCCTGTTTGCTGTCGAAATGCCGCGCACCATGGCCGAACGCATCGACCGCTTCGGTGCTCAACGGACCGACCGCATACAGGCGTTTCACGCCGAGGCTGGCGGCCGCACCGCCCATCTCGGCATGCAGCTTGCGCGCATCGGGCCCGAGCTCCGCCATATCGCCCAGCACCAGCCAGGCCGGCGTGCTCTGCTCGGCCAGAACTTGAATGCCGGCATAGAGCGAGGCCGGATTCGCGTTGTAGGTATCGTCGATCACGGTCCAGCCGCCGGCCGAGACAATCGCGTTCAAGCGGCCCGGCACCGGCCGCACCGCCTCTAATCCCTGTTGAATATCCTGCATCGGTATACCCAGTGCACGGGCGGCAGCGGCAGCGGCCAGCGCATTCATTCGGTTATGTGCGCCGGGCAAGGGCAATGTCACCTCGATCCGCTCTTCGCCGTGCTCGATAACCAGCCGACCGCTGCGGCCGTCATATCCTCTGATGTCAGCCTGCTCGGCAAAGCCGAAAACCAGGCGCCGCGCGGCGCCCGATTGCCGGCACCACTGCTCGTTCCAAGACTGGTCACCGTTAATAATCGCCCAGCCGTCTTCGCCCAGCGCTTCGAATAACTCGCCCTTGGCCTCGGCAACGCCGTCCAGACTGCCGAAACCCTCCAGGTGGGCCGGTCCGGCATTGTTGACCAGGCCGATCGACGGCTGGCAGATGTCGGCCAGATAGCGAATATCGCCGGCCCGGCTCGCGCCGAGCTCGAGTACTGCATAGTCATGCGCCGATGACAGCGAGAACAGCGTCAGCGGCAGTCCCAGTTCGTTGTTGTAATTGCCCTCGGTGGCCCGCACCCGGTGGCGGAGCGACAAAATGCTGCCGAGCATTTCCTTGACCGTGGTTTTACCGTTGCTGCCGGTAATCCCGATCACCGTGGCCGGGCATTGCCGGCGCCAGTGCGCTGCCAGCCGACCCAGCGCCTGCTGCACATCGTCGACCACGATCTGACTGGCATCGTCGTCCTGCGCCGCTGAGACCAGCACCGCCGCCGCGCCTTGCGATCGGGCCGCCGGCACAAAGCGGTGCCCGTCCACCCGCGACCCGCCAAGCGCGGCAAACAGATTGCCGGGCTCAACCCGGCGCGAGTCGATGGCCACACCTTGTATCTCGCAGTCCGGCCCGCTGAGCCGGCCGCCGCAGATATTTGCGCATTCGGAAGCCAGAAGCTTGATCATGCCGCCACCCCCAGCGCCAGCCTGGCTTCCAGTTCGTCATTGAACGGCATAATATTGCCGTCGATTTCCTGATAATTTTCATGGCCCTTACCGGCAATCAGTACCACGTCGCGGTCGGTTGCGCCGGCGATGGCCCAGCGAATCGCATTGCCCCGGTCGGCTTCCACATGAAACGCTTCGCCGGTCATACCGCCGACCACATCGGTAATGATGTCGACGCTGTTTTCGCTGCGCGGGTTGTCGCTGGTCACGACCACATAGTCGGCCATCGCCTCGGCAATCGCGCCCATTTCCGGCCGCTTGCCCCGGTCACGGTCGCCGCCGCAGCCGAATACGCAGATCAGCCGGCCCTGGGTATGGCCTCTGAGCGCTTTCAGCACCTGCTCTAACGCATCGGGGGTATGCGCATAGTCGACCACTACCAGCGGGCTTTCTTCTTCGCCGCCGAGCCTGACCATACGCCCGGGTACCGGCTGCATCAGTTCCAGTTGCGCACTCAGACGGGGAAACGGCACGCCCAGCGCACCCAGCGCGCCGGCGCAGGACAGCAGGTTCTGTACATTGAACGCGCCGAGCAGCGGGCTGCGAATCTCGCTTCGGCCCCACGGGCTGTGCAGATGGAAATGCAGGCCGCCGATATCTGTGGAAACCACCTGTCCGTAAAGATCGGCCGACGGATTTTCCAGACTGTAGCTCAACACCTGCATGGAGGATGCAAATTCGCCGATCCATTCGCGGCCGACGGGATCGTCCGCATTGATTACCGCGAAGGTCGGCAGGAATTCTTCAAACAGCCGCTTTTTGGCGGCCATATAGCTGGCCATATCGCCGTGGTAGTCCAGATGGTCGCGACTCAGGTTGGTGAAGATACCGACATCGAACTTGGCCATATCGCAGCGGCCTTGCTCCAGCGCATGCGATGAGACCTCCATGGCGACCAGTTCCTGCGATTGCCGGCGCAGGCCGGCCAGCATGGCTTGCAGGCTCAGCGCGTCCGGCGTGGTGCGCTCGCTCTCGATCAGCGAATGCACCGGACCGGCGCCGATGGTCCCGATAAAGCCGGCGTTGCCATGGTGGTTATGCCACGCCTGGGCAACGAAATGGGCCGTGGAAGTCTTGCCGTTGGTGCCGGTGACGCCGACCAGCAGCATATCTTCTGACGGCGCGCCGTAGTACATGGAACCCAGTTCACCGAGCCGTTTTGCAAGACCGGGTGCCGCGATCACCGGCACCTGGTCTATACCGTGGTCTGCCGGCACTGCTACCTGTTGCGGGTCAAACGCAATGGCCGAAGCGCCGCGCGCAACCGCATCGGCGGCGAAGCGCAGGCCGTGGAATTGTGCGCCGCCGAGCGCTATGAACAGCCCGCCCGGCTGCATGCGGCGGGAGTCCAGGCAAAGCCCGGTAATATCGGTCTCCGGCAGATCGGCGTCACCCGCCCATTGGCCCAGCAATTCGTTTAAGGTCCATCGGCACATGGTCAATCCTCCGGCCTTAAATTGTGGGCCAGCGACCCTTGATAATCATCAGGAGGAATGTCCAGCAGCCGCAACGCGCTGCTGATGACTCTGGAAAACAATGGTGCTGCCACCAGTCCGCCATAATAGGCTTCGCCGTTGGGATCGTTGATGACCACCACACAGACCAGTTCCGGATCGCTGGCCGGCGCATAACCGGCGAAACTGGAGACATAGCGATTGTCGTATCCGGCTGCAGACGCTTTACGGGAGGTGCCGGTTTTTCCAGCGACCCGGTAGTTGGCCACCCGCGCTCGCTTGCCGGTACCCTCGGGGCCAGGCACGGTTTCCAGCATACGCTTCACCTGGCGGGCGATGGTTGGATCGATCACCGACATCGCCGGGTTGGCCGCACCCTTGACGAAGGTCGGCTGATGCAGACGGCCGTTATTGGCCAGCGCGGCATAGGCCTGCGCCAGTTGCAGCGGCGTCACGGACAGGCCGTAGCCGTAAGACAGCGTCGCCTGCTCCAGCACCCGCCAGCGCTGATGGTCGCGCAGCACGCCGGCGGATTCGCCCGGAAAACCGGTGCCGGTGACTTTACCGAAACCGAAGCGCCGGTAAGTACCCCACAGGTGTTCTGCGTCCAGCGACAGTGCGATCTTGGTCGCACCGACATTGCTGGACTTGGTGATCACGCCGGTCACGTCCAGCAGGCCGTAGTTATGGGTATCGGTCACGATGTGGCCGGATACCGGCAATGTGCCCGGCGCGGTATCGACCGGCGTATTCGGGCGATATTGACCGCTTTCCAGCCCGGCGGCGACGACAAAGGCCTTCATCACCGAGCCCGGTTCAATCACATCGGTGATGGCCCGGTTTCGCAATGCATCGGTGCTGCCTTTGACCTGCTGGTTCGGGTTGTATCCCGGCTGGTTCGCAATCGCCAGTACCTCGCCGGTTTTTACGTGCAGCAATACCACTGAGCCGGAACGGGCCTGATGCTCAAGCATGGTGCGTTTTAATTCGCGATAAGCCAGATACTGCAAGCGCCGGTCAATGGTCAGTTCCAGTTGCCGGCCCGGTTTTGCTTCCTGCAGCAGCTCGACGTCCTCGACCACCCTGCCGAGCCGGTCTTTGATCACCCGCTTGCGCCCGGGCACGCCCTGCAGCCAGTCGTTAAACGACAATTCCAGGCCTTCCTGTCCAAGATCGTCCACATTGGTGAAACCCAGCACATGGGCGCTGGCCTCGCCGGTGGGGTAAAAGCGCTGGTACTCGCGCTGCAGAAAGACACCGGGGAATTCCAGGGCTCGAATACGCTCGGCCTGCTCCGGTCTCAGGCGCCGTTTCAGCCAGACGAATTCCTTTTGCGAGCGCTGGGTCAGCTTGCGTTCGATCACGCCGGAATCTTCGCCGACGATGCCGGCCAGCGGCGGAATGTTTTCCGGCGTTTGCAACAGTTCGCCCGGATGCACCCAGACCGACTCCACCGGCGTGCTGACCGCCAGCGGTTCGCCGTTGCGGTCCACGATCGGCCCGCGCATGGTCGGAATTTCCACTACCCGCAAATGCCGGGCTTCGCCCTGGTTTTGCAGAAAATCCGTGTCCAGCACCTGCAAGTGGATAGCCCGCGCGACCAATGCGAAACCGCATAGCAGCATCACCGCCAGCAACGCGAACAGGCGCCTTCTGACCACAGGGTATGTCTCGCTATCGCTCACGTTGAATCACCAGCAACTCCACGGTTTCCGGTGCAACCATATCCAGTTGCTCCCGCGCAATTTTTTCAATGCGGCTGGCATCGGCAAACGTTGCCTGCTCCAGCCACAGCCGAGTCCACTCGGTATTGGCCTCGTCACGAACCTTGGCCAACTGTTCCAGTTCCAGAAACAGCAGGCGTGCCTGATAGCGGGTTTGCACCACCCATAGCGCGCTGGCAACAACCGCGGCCAGCAGCAGCAGCGCCATGACCCGCCGGGTCACTGGCCGAGCCGCTCCGCAACGCGAAGTACCGCGCTGCGGGCTCTTGGATTCCGTGCAGTTTCAGTAGCGGAGGAGCGTTGAGCTTTACCGACAAGCCGGAGCACTGCCCGGGCAGCTTGTGCCGCGGGCAGCTTCCGGGAAACCGGACCGGGGCGTGCGGATTCTCTCAATGTCCGCTTCACCAGGCGGTCTTCCAGCGAATGAAAACTGATCACAGCCAGTCTCCCTTGAGGTCGCAGGTGCCGGATCGCCGCCTCCAGCCCGGTGGCCAGTTCGGCCAGCTCATTATTAATATGTATACGTATCGCTTGAAAGCTCTTGGTCGCCGGATGTTTTTTATCCTGTCGGCGCCCCAGTACGGACTGAATTAACCCGGCCAATTGCCGAGTGGTACTGATGGCTTGTTGCCGCCGGCTAGTCACGATCTTTCTCGCGATTCTGCGCGCTTGGCGCTCCTCTCCGTACTCCCTTAACACACGGGCTATCTCTTGTTCTGACGCATCGGCCAGCCATTGGGCTGCCGAAACGCCGTGTGTCGGGTCCATCCGCATGTCCAGCGGTCCATCGGCTCGAAAGCTGAATCCTCGCCGGGAATTGTCGAGCTGCGGAGACGATACGCCCAGGTCGAGCAATATGCCGTCAAGTCCGTCAACTCTCCAATCCTTTGCCATGCGGTCCAAATCCGCAAAACTGCCCTGGCCGATGCTGAACCGCACATCTTCGGCGGCCAACTGTTGTCCGGTCGCTACCGCAGCCGGATCTTTGTCCAAGGCAATCAAGCGTCCTTGCTGTTTCAGTCCGGCCAATATGGCCCGACTGTGTCCGCCTCTGCCGAAGGTTCCGTCGAAATACGTTCCGTCGGCTTTGATATCCAAAGCCTCGATTGCTTCTGCAAGCAATACCGGCACATGTTCTTCTGATCCGGCCACCATCGTCCCGCTACGCGGGCTGGCCGGGGGGCTTAAAGCACCAGCGATGACATTTCTGTCGATGCATGCTCGCCCAAAGTCCGTTCTTCTTCTGCGCGTTTCTGGTTGAGCACCGTTTCGTTCCATATTTCGAAACGCGAGCCCATGCCCATAAAAACCACGCGCTTTTCCAGTCCGGCCACCTGGCGCAGTGCCTGCGGCAACAACACCCGTCCGCTGGCGTCCGGTTCCAGCGGCGTCGCACTGCCGACCAGCCGGCGCTGAAGACTGCGGTGACTGGGGTTGAACGTACTCAGGCCCATCACCTCGTCTCTGACCCGTTTCCAGTCGTCTTCCGGATAGAGCCACAGTGCACCGCTGTCGAACGCGCTATAGGTCAATACCAGACGGTTATCGCACTGCTCTTTGATCGCATCGCGATAGCGCGTCGGAATCGCCATTCGCCCTTTGGCGTCCAGGGTGATTGCATGCTCGCCGAAATACACTGAGAACCACTATACTTGCTTTTATAGCCACTTTTTCCCACTAATTTGCACCTTAGAGCCTTACTATCGCCTTGTCAAGCCGTAAAACTTAATAAGAATCAGAACTTAACGCGGTTCCGGCGGGTCCCCGGGCGGCTCATAGCCCAAGATAGGGGTATCGGTCTTCTCTGTCGCCGCAAGATATTGGGGTCGACCGGCCGCTGGCAGGCTGTGATGGCGCGTGCATGGTGCGACAGCCGCCTGTCCGGGAAGCCGCAGGCGACCCGCCGGAGCGGGCGCCGTGAAGCAGGGCTTCTTGCGCGTTGCGCAAACCGCCAGACTTCCCCTGGCTTGCTCTCCCTGTGGGGTGAGCGAGTAACGCGAGCGGCACCAGAGGGATCGTGCGTTAGTTGCATGTCGTAACCCCGGCTCGACAGTCTGGCGGTTTTCCGAAAGGAAAGAAGCTAGACTGGGAAGCCGTTAGGGTGTGCGGTTGCGGTTTTCGTCCGCAGGACGAAAGAAGCGGATGCAAGACACCTTAAATGCTGTAGGAACGCCTTTAGGCGCGATCGTAATCATGCGGAGGATGCGGGGGTTCGCGCCTGAAGGCGCTCCTACTCCGAATCAGCTAGATGTAAGGCGCGAATCCAGACTGTAAAGCGGGAGTCGACCGATAAGCCGGGTTCTGTCGAGGACAGTCATTCATCTGGGACCAGCGTCGCCGCTGACCTCTAGCGACCTACCCGAAGACACCGCGGGCCGCGGTATCGCCTTCCTATTTGGTCTTGCTCCGGGTGGGGTTTACCTAGCCGCAGCGTGTTACCACCTGCGCGGTGCGCTCTTACCGCACCCTTTCACCCTTACCCAGCTACTCAGCTTGTGAGTAGCTGGGCGGTCTGCTCTCTGTTGCACTTTCCGTAAGCTCGCGCTCCCCAGGCGTTACCTGGCACCCTGCCCTGCGGAGCCCGGACTTTCCTCCCGCCTCGAACCCATGGGGTCGGGACAGGCGACTGTCTGGTCGACTCCCGCATCTAGTCTGGGCGCTCCCGGCCCGGCTTTCAAGCCCCCGCCCGGCCAGGCCAAGGCGCGGGTTTAAGCGGCGGCTGTCGGCGCCTTCGGGCTTCTCCAGCAGTTGTAGGAGCGCCTTTAGGCGCGAAAACCGCATCGGCGAAAACCCCATCAGCGAAAACCACGATCGCGCCTAAAGGCGCTCCTACATGGGAGTTAGTGCTCTGGTCGGAAGACATTTACTGCTTCAGTGCAAAAATCGCTTTTCGCGGTTCACCGCTGACCCGGGCCGCAATGCGCGCGGCCCGGCTGGCCGGCATCTCTTCGCACAAGGCCAGGAACCAGTCCCGAGTATTTGCGGACACGGCTGTCGGCGACGAAGCCGTGGGCGCACCAGCCACCACGAGTACGAACTCGCCTTTACGCTGGTCGCGGTCTGCTTCAACGTGCGCCAGCAGATCGCCGACCGGTCCGTGCATCACGGTTTCGAACCGTTTGGTTAGTTCACGGCATACCGCCATTTGCCGATCTTCGCCGAACTGGCCGGCGATGGACCCCAGCGCTTTTTCGATTCGGTGCGGCGTTTCGTAGAAAATCAGGGTATGGGGTAGCGCTGAAAGTTCGGCCAGACGCTTATCGCGGGCTACCGCCTTGGTCGGCAAAAACCCCTCGAACTGAAACCGGTCGGTGGGCAGCCCGGCAACCGACAAGGCTGCGGTCAGCGCGCTCGGGCCCGGAACCGGCGAACAGACGATGCCGGCTTCAACCGCAGCCCGTACCAGACGATAGCCCGGATCTGCAATCAACGGTGTGCCGGCGTCGGATATCAGCGCGACCGACTGTCCGTCCGCCAGGCATTCGATCAACTGCTCGGCCTGCGCCTGTTCGTTGTGTTCGTGCAACGCAACCATGCCGGTATTCACGCCCAGATGGGACAGCAGTTTGCGGCTGTGGCGCGTATCCTCAGCCGCAATCAGATCGACCTGGCCGAGGATTTCCGCGGCCCGTGCGCCGATATCGGCCAGATTACCGATCGGGGTTGCGACAACCCAAAGCTTTCCCGATGATTTCAAGCTGTTGACTCCGTTTGGCGTATGCGGACCGCCTTAGGGTATCATTTCGCTGTCCAAGCAGGAGTCGATCAAATGGGTTCAGACGACGCGCGGCGGTGCCCCCCGCCCGTATTTCAACCCCCGCTGCCGGCGCGACCAACCGGCCGGTGGCTGCGGTGGCGCACTCAAGCCTGGTTGCTGGGCTGTGCGATTGCGCTGGCGGCCTGTACCAGCCTGCCTGGCGGCGGACCGTCAAACCCGGACAACCGGCAGGAAGAACAGGCGCGCACGATGTATCAAACGGGCCGCTATCAGGAAGCCGGTCAAATCTGGACCCGGCTGGCGCAAAGCCCGGACAGCCCGCAAGCCGATTACTACTATCTGCGCGCCAGCGACGCGATGGTACTCGCCAAACAGTGGGAACAGGCACAGCTTGCCAGCCAGCAGGTCAACCCGGACAAGCTGCGCCGCCAGCAACAGTTCCTGCTGGCTCTGGTCCAGGCCGAGCTGGCCCTGGCGAAAGACCATCTGGATCACGCCGAAAACCTGTTACGGCTGGACGGCGACCGGTTGAGCAACGATCTGTTCGCCCGCCAACAGCGCTTGCAGCAAGAGCTGTCCTACCGCCGCGAGACTCCCGAAGCCCGCTCGCTGCTGCAATTGTCCGAGCTGCGTTCTGCCGAAGACATTCGCGGCGCATCGGAACCCGTGGCCTTCATGCGCGAATTGGATCCACTGTCCAACCGGCGTCTGCTGGAAATGGCTGCGCAACCGGAAACCGGCGGCAACCTGCGCGGCTGGCTGACTCTGACCGCGGCGATGCGCCAGGCGCTGTTCCCCACAGACGGCAACCCGGTCCGGCAGTGGCTGCGGGAAAACCCGACCCATGCCGTTGATCGCCGTATGGCTGAATCTCTGCTGGACGAATACCGGCGCAGCTTCCGCGCGCCGGCCAGAGTTGCGGTTTTTCTGCCGACCTCGGGCCGCTACCAGGGGCCGGCCAATGCCATTCGCGATGGCCTGATGTCGGCCTATCTTGCCAGCGAACAAGCGCAGGGAAGCTGGCTGCGGTTCTATTCGGTAGACGGCAACGACGGCGTGCTGGATGCTTATTTCCGCGCTCACGATGACGGCGCCGATTTCATCATCGGTCCGCTGACCAAGGAAAACGTGCAGGCGCTGATGGAAGTGCCGGGCCTGGATACGCCGGTCCTTGCGCTCAACCAGGTGCAGGATATGTCATTGGTCGAACTGTCGCTGGCGGATCTGATCTTCAGTTTCCCGCTGAGCCCCGAGGCAGAGGCAGCCCAGGCTGCCGAGCACGCGCTGAGCTTTGAACACTTCAGCGCCGCTGTCCTGATTCCGGACAATCTCTGGGGCAAAAGAATGAGCGACGCCTTTCAGAAAGCCTACGTCGACGGCGGCGGTATCGTGGTCACCGAGATGCGCTATGCCAGCCGGCAGTCTGACCACAGCGCGATTTTGCGGCAACTGTTGAACGCCGGACCGATTGACATGATCTTCCTCGCGGCAACGCCCCAGCAGGGTCGGCTGATCAAACCCCAACTCAAGTTTCTGGATGCCGATCATATTCCGGTCTATGCAACCCCACAGATTTTTTCCGGTACACCCGACAACCGTGCGGACCGCGACCTGGAACGCGTGGCGATTCCGGTAGCGCCGATCGTACTGAACCCGACCGAGCCCGGCGGCGTGCGGCTGGCCAGCCGGCGGAACGGCGCGATGGATTCGTTCTACGCGCTGGGCATGGATGCATGGGCAATACTCCCGTACCTGGGCCTGATGGCCCGGAACCCCGATCTGCAGTATTCAGGGCAGTCCGGCACCCTGTCCGTTCAGGGCAACGGACAAGTGCAGCGCCATCTGAGCTGGGTCTTGTTCCAGAACGGCCGGTTAGGGACTTTTGAAGAATGGCCGAAAGTCGAGATCTTTACCGGCAGTGACGGCAGTACCGACGAAGACCGTGGAATCGACTAGCCGCCAGCCATGGGTACCCGGCAGGTCGGACGGCAATGGGAAAAACGCGCGGAATCTTTTTTACGCCGACACGGTCTGACAGTGATAGACCGGAACGTCCACAGCCGCTGGGGTGAAATCGACTTGATCATGCGGGATGGCGATCAACTGGTGTTTGTCGAGGTCAGGTACCGTACCAGTCCGAACTACGGCAGTGCAGCGGACAGTGTAACTTTCGCCAAGCAGCAGCGTTTGATGAAGTCAGCCGAGTACTATTTACAGCGGCACCGGCATTCAGCGAACCCGTGCCGGTTCGATGTGGTTTCGATCCAAGGTGGCCGAAAGCCCGAGATTCAATGGATCAAGAATGCTTTCCCCAACTAAGGGATTTGCGACGGCAATGCGAAACAAGCAACAGGGAAACGCGATGAACAGCTATATCAAATATCGTTTGATGGCAAGCTTCAGCATGCTTCTGGCCGCTGCCGTGTTAAGCGGCTGCGCTGCGGCGGTGATCGGCGGAGCGGCGGTCGGGGCGGCGGCCGTACACGACCGGCGCAGTGTGGGCACAGTGATCGACGACCAGACGATCGAGCTGGTCGCCAAGAACAGTATTTATCAGGATGAAGCCATCGACAGCGATGATCGGGTCAAGGTCGTCAGCTTTAACGGCATTGTTCTGCTGGTCGGCGAAGCGTCGTCGGCTGCCAATAAAAGCAAAGCCGCGGCCATTGCCGGCAACGTCGACGGCGTACGCCGCGTATTTAACGAGCTGGACGTACAGGCCAAGCCGACCCTCGGCACCCGCTTCGACGATTCCGTGCTGACCGTTCGAATCAACGGCGCGCTGCTGTCCAAAAATCCGGTAGAAGGCTTCGACCCGAATCGCGTGAAGGTGATCACTGTGCGCGATACGGCTTATCTGATGGGCTTGCTGACGCGCGACGAGGCGGATGCGGTCACCGAGGTTGCACGCAATGTCCGCGGTGTCGGAAAGGTCGTGAAGTTGTTCGAATACCAGGATTGAACCCGGCCCGTTTCAGAGTACCCCGGTCCAGCGCTGCAACAGCAGTAAAACCGCAATGGCATAGCCGGCCGCGAGCAGATCGTCTAGCATGATGCCGAAACCGCCGCCGACGCGGCGGTCGATCAACCGGATCGGCCAGGGTTTGACGATATCGAAAAAGCGGAACAGCACAAAAGCCAGAAAAAATCCCCACAGCGTTAACGGCACGAACAGAACGGTCAGCCAGTAACCGACCATTTCGTCCCAGACGATAGCGCCGTGATCGTGCACACCGAGCTCGGTTGCCGCACGCGCGCAAAGATACACGCCGAGCACAAACAGCGCCGACAGCAGCAAGATTTGAACCAGCGGCGGCAGCGGCCATAGCATGAACGCGAAAGGCACCGCCGCGAGCGTGCCCGCAGTACCCGGCGCCCACGGCGAAAGCCCGCTGCCAAGGCCGAAGGCCAGAAATCCCGCCGGATCGGTCAGTGCCGCTTTCTTCAGCGTTGATCGGTCAATATCGGCCACAGACTATTCGTCCCTGTCATCGGGAAAATGATCATACCCCAGATCGTCCGGTTCAAATGTGCCACCGTCGGGTTGGCGGCAGCGTACCCCTTCTTCGATCACCCCGCTGCCTTCGGTCACCGCGCCGATATCGCTGACGCGAATATTCAGCCGCCGGGCCTCGGCCGCGATCTCACCGGCCTTGTCGGACGCCGCACAAAAACAGAGCTGGTAGTCATCGCCACCCGCCAGTTGCAGCTTCCAGCGGCGCTTCGAATCCATCCGCTGCACCTGCGGATGGCAGGGCAGCCGGTCCAGGTCAATTTCAGCACCGGTACCGCTGGCCGACATCATCCGCCCCAGATCGGCCAGCAGGCCGTCGGACAAGTCGATCGCGCAGTGCGCCAAGTAAGTCAGACGCTGGCCGAAAGCGATCGGCGGCTCGGGCAAATCCAGATGCCGGCGCAGTTCCGAATCTACCGGTCGATTTTGAATAATTTGCTGCAACGCGGCAGCCGCCGAACCGAGTTCGCCGGTGACCCATATTCGGTCCCCGGCACGGGCGCCGGCACGATTTAAGCCAGTATCCTGATCGACCCAGCCCATCGCCTGCACAGTCAGGCTTAGCGGGCCGCGACTGATATCGCCGCCGACCAGCGAAACCCGGTAACGGCCGGCCAGCGCCAAAAAACCGGAAAGTACTTCTTTGAATTGGGTGGTATTGCCGTCCGGCAGCGTGATCGCGAGCTGGGCCCAGGCCGGCACCGCACCCATCGCAGCCAGGTCGCTGAGGTTCACTGCCAGCGCCTTGTGGCCAACGGCGTAGTCGGCGGTCGATTGCGGAAAGTGCACACCTTGTACCAGCGTATCGGTACAGGTTACCAATTGCTTGCCGGCCGGAACCTCGAGCACTGCAGCATCGTCACCGATACCCAGGACCACGCCGGGACCATCGGCCGCGACATGGTCTTTCAGCCACTTCAGAAACTGGTTTTCGCGCCCGGCCACGGCGTTCAGGCGTGTCCGGCGCTCATTTCCGTCGACCGCCACCGGCGTGCGGCCTGATCCAGCACCCCGTTGATAAAGCTGTGGGACTTTTCGGCACCGAAGCGGTGGGCCAGATCGATCGCCTCGTCCAGCACCACACGCCATGGGATTTCCGGGTGCTGCTGCAATTCGCAGGCCGCGATGCGCAAAATCGCCCGTTCCATCAAATCGACCTGTAACAGCGGGCGGTCGAGAAAAGGCGCCAGACTCTCTTCCAGTGCCGGCGGGTCGGCGATGATCTGCTTCAGAAGTTGCTCGAAATACGGCGCGTCGATAGCCTCGAAATCCTGGTGCTCTCGAAATTGCCGAATGATGTCTTCGGCGCTGTCGGCAGTCATCTGCCACTGATAAACCGCCTGCAGCAGACGTCTGCGGGAACGGCGACGGGTTTCAAAACCCGATGGCTGCGACCGCCTAGCCATCGGCCTGATCGCTAATCTGTTCGAACAGGTCGGCCATCTCCAGCGCCACCAGCGCCGCTTCAAAACCTTTGTTGCCCTGATCCACCGAGGCCCTTGCCAGTGCCTGTTCGACGGTATCGGTCGTCAGAAGGCCGAATGCCACCGGGCAGCCCGAATCGAGCGCGACCCGGTTCAATCCGCGGCTGGCCTCGCCGGCGACGAAGTCGAAGTGGGCCGTGTCGCCGCGAATCACCGCGCCCAGCGCAATAATACCGGCGTAACGGCCGGTACGAACCATTGCCCGGGTCGCCTGCGGCAGTTCAAATGCACCAGGAACGCGAACCAGGATTACCTGGTTGTCGGCAACCCCGTGCCGCTTCAGCGCGTCCAGCGCGCCTTCGATCATCTGGTCCACCACGAATGCATTGAACCTGGCCGCAACGATACCAAAACGGCCTTTCGCCCGTTCGGCCCGGCCTTGCAGTTCTGGCATATCGGTTTCCATGTCGATATCAGGCCGCGTCTTCGCGGCTTAGCACGGTATCCGGCTCGACATATTCCACCACTTCGAGGTCAAATCCGGACAGGCCGTGGAACCGCTTCGGCGCACTCAGCACGCGCATTCTCCTGACTCCGAGGTCGGCGATGATCTGCGCGCCAATCCCGTAGGTCCGCAGTTCCTGGGACGCCCGGTTGTCACCGCGGCCGCTAACCGTGGCCGGCGGCTTGTCCTGCAGGCGGCCCAGCAAGGTCTCATCGTCCTCCTCGTGCCCGAGGACCAGCAGCAGCCCTTTGCCGGAATTTGCGATTTCCTGCAGCGCGATGCGCAGCGGCAGACCGAATTCGGGATTCTGAATGCCGAGCACATCTGCGAGCTGATTGCGTACATGCACCCGGACCAGGCAGGGTTCCTCGGCGTGGAGCTCGCCTTTCACCAGTGCCATATGCAGACGCCGGTCGATGATATCGCGGTAGACCACCAGGTCGAATTCGCCGAAATCCGTCATGACTGCCTGGCGCGACAATTGGCGCACGCTTTTCTCCGTTTCCAGCCGATAGCGGATCAGATCGGCGATGGTGCCGATCTTCAACTGATGTTCCGCGGCAAAAGCTACCAGCTCCCGCCGCCGGGCCATGGAGCCGTCTTCGTTCAATATTTCGACCAGCACTGCGGCCGGCTCCAGTCCGGCCAGCATGGCCAGATCGACGCTGGCCTCGGTATGCCCGGCTCTGGCCAGCACACCACCGGGCTGCGACATCAGCGGGAACACATGGCCCGGCTGGGTAAGCTGGTCGGGGTTTGCATCCGGTTTGACCGCGGTACGGATGGTATGCGCCCGGTCGTATGCGGAAATGCCGGTGGTCACGCCCTCGGCCGCCTCGATGGAAACGGTAAAATTAGTGGAAAAGCGGGTCTGGTTGCTGTTGACCATCAGCGGCAGATTAAGCTGACGGCAGCGCTCCCGGGTCATCGGCAGACAGATCAGCCCGCGGCCGTAGCGGGCCATGAAGTTGATGTCCTCCGGCCGGGTCAGCGATGCGGCCATGATCAGATCGCCCTCGTTTTCCCGATCTTCGTCGTCCAGCATCACGACCATTCGGCCTTGCCGAATATCCTCTAGTATTTCCGGAATCGTATTCAGTTTCATCATCGTATCCTAACAATACCGGTCCGCCCGGCCGGCAAGGTCCACACCGTTCTCGAGCAGCCGTTCCATGTAGCGGGCCAGCATATCGACTTCGATATTCACCGCGTCGCCCGGTTGCAGCGCGGCCAGATTGGTCTGTTCCAGCGTATGCGGCACCAGGTTGACCGCAAACCGCTCATCGTCCACCGCGTTGACCGTCAGGCTCACGCCGTTCACGCAAACCGAGCCTTTTTTGGCGATATAGCGTTTCAGCGCCGTCGGCACATTAAACCACATGCACTCGGAGCGCGCGTCGCTATGGCGTTGCTGCAACTCGCCGACCCCGTCCACATGCCCGCTGACCAGGTGGCCGCCGATGGCCTGGCCGGCTTTCAGCGCCGCTTCCAGGTTCACCCGGTCTTCAAGCTGCCGGCTGCCGAGCGTGGTCAGCCGCAGCGTTTCGCAGGAAACATCAGCGCAGAACCAGGCAGCACCGGGGTCCGCGGCGTCGAAATCGGTCACGGTCAGGCACACACCGTCCACCGCGATGCTGTCGCCAAGCGCGATCGCGGTCCAGTCCAGTCCGGGCGCTGCGATTTTTATACGGCGATCTTCACCGATGCTGTCGCTGGCAGCGATTTGGCCGATGCTGGTTATGATGCCGGTAAACATTCGTATTAACTCACCTGCTTCGGCAGCAGACGAAGCCGCAAATCGCCGCCGATTTTTCGAATATCATGCCATCCAAAGCCTGCCGTTTCCGTCATCGCGGTCAGCGGACCGATGTCAAACATGCCTTTCGCCGGGTCGCCCATGGCCCTGGGTGCCATATACAGCAGCAATTCATCGACATAGCGCTGCCGCATCAACGCGCCGGCAAGCCGCGCGCCGCATTCCACCTGCAGCTCATTAATACCGCGCTGGGCCAGCACGCCGAACAGGGCCGCCAGCGAAGGCTTCGAATCCACTGCCGGCAACGGAATCAATTCACAACCGGCCGCCGCCAGCGGTTCCGGTACCGGTGCGTGCTCCAGCCCGGCAATCATGACCCTGCCGGGCGGTACTAAGATGGGGGCGTCCGCCGGCGATTGCCAGTGGCTGTCAACGACGATCCTGTCGGGCTGGCGCTCGACGCCGTCGAGCCTGACGTTTAGTCGCGGACGATCGGCTAGCAGCGTGCCGATACCGGTCATCACCGCAGAGGCCCGGGCGCGCCAGTTCTGAACGTCCTGCCGCGCCGCGGCACCGCTGATCCACTGACTGGCGCCATTCTGCAGCGCGGTCCGGCCATCAATGCCGACCGCCAGCTTCAGGCGAACCCAGGGCCGCTGGCGTTCGCAGCGGCTGATGAATCCGCGATTGAGCCAACGCGCTTTTTCCGCCATCAGCCCGGTGTCCACGACGATGCCCGCCGCTCGCAGCCGCTCCAGGCCAAGACCGGCCACCTGATCGAACGGATCGGGCATGGCCGCGACCACCCGGGCGATGCCGGCATCGATCAAGGCTTCGGTACAGGGTCCGGTCCGGCCGTGGTGGCAGCAGGGCTCAAGCGTCACATAAGCCGTTGCGCCGCGCGCCGACCGGCCGGCCTCGCGCAATGCCAGTATCTCCGCGTGAGGTTCGCCGGCGCACCGGTGCCAGCCCTGCCCGACCACGGCGTCTTGCTGCGCGATCACGCAGCCGACCCTGGGATTAGGATGCGTCGTCTGCAGCCCGTTTTCGGCCAGCCGAAGGGCGCTGGCCATATGCAGGTGATCGGCAGCAGAAAAATTCATTGATCGGACCTGTACTGAACTTACCCGCGATGCGCTCAGCGCTTGCGCGGATCCAGCAGGGAAATCTGGCGGGCATCGAATGCGCCGGGATTCTCGCGCTCCAGCCTTTCGATTTCTTCGCGGAAAGCCTGCACGTCCTCAAAGCGCCGGTATACCGAAGCGAAGCGAACGTAGGCCACCTGATCAAGCTGAGACAACGCCTTCATGACCCATTCGCCGATCAGGCTGGACGGTATCTCCTGTGCATCCAGGGAGCGGATTTCACGCAGCAATTGCCGAATCGAGCGTTCGACCGCCTGGGTTTCCACCGGGCGGTTCTGCAGCGCCAGCATCATTCCGTTGCGCAGCTTATCCTCCGAGAACACCTCGCGGGTGCCGTCCGATTTCACCACATTTGGCGCTTTCAGCGCCGGCGATTCAAAGGTGTTAAAGCGAACCAGGCAGTCCGTGCATTCACGCCGGCGGCGAATCTGCAAGCCATCGGAGGCCACCCGCGAATCGACCACCCGGGTTTCCGTATGATTGCAGAACGGGCACCACATAAGCCGCTGAACTCAGTCCTGGTACACCGGGTGCGCCCGGCAAAGCGCCAGCGCTTCGCGCCGGACCTCCGCTTCGACATCCCCGTCGCCCAGCCGATCCAGTACATCGCAGATCAGCGATCCGAGCTGGCGGCAATCCTCTGCCGAGAACCCGCGCGTGGTGACCGCCGGTGTGCCAAGGCGCAGGCCGCTGGTCACGAACGGCGATCGCGGTTCGCCCGGCACGGTATTTTTGTTCACGGTGATATTGGCGCGTCCGAGTGCCGCCTCGGCGTCTTTGCCGGTGATGTCCTTGTCGATCAGATCCACCAGAATCAGGTGATTGTCGGTGCCGCCGGAAACGATTTTGTAGCCGCGCTGGTTCAGCACATCGGCCATCGCCCGCGCGTTATCGACCACTTTTTGCTGATAGTCCTTAAAGTCTTCCTGCAGCGCTTCTTTGAACGCCACCGCCTTGGCCGCAATCACGTGCATCAACGGCCCGCCCTGAGTGCCCGGAAAGACCAGCGAATTGAGCTTTTTCTCGACCGCCTCATCGGCCTGAGCCAGTATGATGCCGCCGCGCGGGCCGCGCAGCGTTTTGTGGGTCGTCGAGGTAACCACATGGGCATGCGGCACCGGGCTGGGATAGACCCCGGCTGCGATCAAACCGGCCACATGCGCCATATCGACGACAAACCATGCGCCGACCCGGTCTGCAATGCGGCGCATTTCAGCCCAGTCCACATGCCGCGAGTACGCGGAAAAGCCGCCGATAATCATTTTCGGCCGGTGTTCCTCGGCCAGTTGCGCGATCTGCTGATAGTCGATCAGGCCGGTGGATTCGTCCACGCCGTACTGAACCGCATTAAACAGACGTCCGGAAAAGTTCACCTTGGAGCCGTGGGTCAGATGCCCGCCGTGGGTCAGGCTCATCCCCAAAATGGTATCGCCCGGAGACAGCAGTGCAAGATAGACCGCCGCATTGGCCTGCGATCCGGAATGCGGCTGCACATTGGCATAATCCGCGCCAAACAGGCGTTTCACGCGTTCGATCGCCAGACTCTCGGCTACATCGACATGCTCGCAGCCGCCGTAGTACCGCTTGCTCGGATAACCTTCCGCATATTTATTGGTCAATACCGAGCCCTGCGCGACCATCACATGTTCACTGGCGTAGTTCTCCGACGCGATCAGTTCGATATGGTCTTCCTGGCGCTGTTGTTCCGAACCGATCGCACCGGCCAGTTCCGGATCAAAGTCATGCAGTGCCGCTGCGGCGTCAAATAAGGACATGGGCGCTCCCAATCAGATCAGGCGATACAAAACCCAATTTTATCATTTTTATCGGCGACTTTGACCCGCGGCCGACGACCCGGAATGCAGGCTACGCGCAGCCGCCTGCAACGGCAGCGGAATCGGCGCGTCCGGCTGGTATCGCCTCCCGTCATGGCGGATAATGCGCGTCGATTTTTATGAAGGGCATGCCGGTGGCAGAGTTCATCTATACCATGATTGGCGTCAGCAAGGTCGTGCCGCCAAACCGTACCATCATCAAGGATATATCGCTGTCCTTCTTTCCGGGCGCGAAGATCGGGCTGCTGGGTCTGAACGGCGCCGGCAAGTCCACCGTGCTGAGAATCATGGCCGGCGTGGAAACCGATTTTGAAGGCGAGGCGCGGCCGCAGCCGGGAATCCGTATCGGCTACCTGCCTCAGGAACCGGAGCTGGACGACAGCAAAACAGTACGTGAGATCGTCGAAGAAGGCGTGCAGGAAACCAAGGCGCTGCTGCAAGCGTTCGACGAGGTCAGCATGAAATTCGCCGAGCCGATGAGCGATGACGAGATGGCGGAACTGCTGGAAAAGCAGGCCCAATTGCAAGACGCGATCGAAACCGTGAACGGCTGGGAGCTGGATCGGACACTGGAGGTCGCGGCCGACGCATTGCGCCTGCCGGACTGGGACGCCGCCGTTGCGCATTTGTCCGGTGGCGAACGGCGGCGGGTCGCCATTTGCCGCCTGTTGCTTTCCAGCCCGGATATGCTGCTGTTGGACGAACCGACCAACCATCTGGACGCCGAATCGGTCGCCTGGCTGGAGCGCTTTCTGACCGAATTCAGCGGCACCGTTGTTGCGATCACTCACGACCGCTATTTTCTGGACAATGCCGCCGAGTGGATTCTGGAACTCGACCGTGGCTACGGCATTCCGTGGAAAGGTAATTATTCCTCCTGGCTGGAACAGAAAGAGCAGCGACTGGCCCAGGAAGCCCGTCAGGAGCAGGCGCGGCAGCGCGCGGTCAAAGCCGAACTGGAATGGGTCCGGGCCAACCCGAAAGGCCGGCAGGCGAAAAGCAAGGCCCGCCTGCGCCAGTTCGAAGAGCTGGCTTCCAAAGAATTCCAGCAACGTAACGAGACGCGCGAGTTATACATTCCGCCCGGCGAACGGCTTGGCGATACGGTGATCGAGGCGCAGAACCTGCGCAAGGGATTTGACGGAAAGCTGCTGATCGACGATCTGAGCTTTACGCTGCCCAGAGGCGCGATTGTCGGCATCGTCGGCGGCAACGGCGTCGGCAAAACCACGCTGTTTCGAATGATCACCGGCCAGGAGCAGCCGGACGGCGGCAGCCTGCGCCTCGGCCCGACGGTCAAGCTGGCCTATGTCGACCAGCAGCGGGACGATCTGAACCCGGACCGGACGGTCTGGGAAGAAATATCGGATGCGCAGGACATCATCCAGGTCGGCAATTATCAAATTCAGTCGCGCGCCTATGTTTCGCGATTCAACTTTCGCGGACCCGACCAGCAGAAGCCGGTCGGAAACCTGTCCGGCGGCGAACGCAACCGCGTGCATCTGGCCAAGCTGCTGCGTGCCGGCGGCAATGTGCTGCTGCTGGACGAGCCAACCAATGACCTCGATGTGGAAACGCTGAGAGCGCTGGAAGAGGCGCTGCTGGCGTTTCCCGGATGCGCATTGGTGATCTCGCACGACCGCTGGTTTCTGGACCGCATCGCAACCCATATTCTGTCCTTTGAGGGCAATAGCCAGGTCCAGTGGTTCGAAGGCAACTACGCAGAGTACGAAAAGGACCGCAAACGGCGCCTCGGCGACGATGCCGCAACTCCGCACCGGATCAAGTACAAGAAGCTTGCCTGAGCGGCGTTACTGCCGTGCGGCCACCGGCGCTGCATCGGGCCGCCGAAAACAATCCGGCGTCGGTAGAAAGCCGCGCGGGGCAAAGCCGGTTAAACCCTGCAGCGCCCGGTTATCGACATTGAGGTCCTGCGACTGGCGACGGATCATTGCCGCTGATGGCCCGCTGCCGCGATTCAGGCGCCGATACAGGCCGGCGGCGGCAGCCAGCACCGGGCCCGGCAACGGAATGATTCTGGCCGGCAGTTGCTGCGCGTCAAAGATTCGCCGCACCAGTTCACGGTACGGAAGGCATTCACCGCCGCCGGCAGCATAAATACCGTTCCATTCGTCGCGGTTGACCGCCGCGGCCAGCAGTTGCGCCAGATCCTGAGCGTGCAGCGGCTGGCGCAGTCCGCCAGCGCGGCCGGCGACCGGTATCCAGCCGAACCGACCGATCCAGTGCGCCAGGCGGGATACGTTCTGATCCATACCGCAGCCGTAGATCATCGTCGGCCGAATGATCAGGCATGTAATTGACCGCCGTTGGCAGGCCTGGATCAACCGTTGTTCCTGTTCCAGGATCGCGGCCATTTGAGCGCTTTCATTGCGGTCCGGCGAATGTTGCTTGAACAGCACGCTGGCGCTGCTGGTTGCGACCATGCGCCGGATTGCGATGCCGCTATCGAGCGCGGATATCGCAAGTTCCAGCGGACCGGCGGAAATCATTGATACGGGACGGTCGGACAGCGCCTGCCGGTCGACCTCGGTGCGCCAGCGGATACGTTTCAATTCGGCCGCCCAGCGTGGCTTACCGGCGCGGGAAACGGCGATCGTCGATCGGTCTTCGGCGGCCAGCAGCGGCAGTAGGAAAACGCCGATCTGGCCGGATGCGCCGGTGACCAGGGTCGCCGCGGTCACCGCTTCGCCACAGCGCGAAACAACAGCGCCGGCAGGTGCAGCAGAAAATGCGACCAGATACCGGACCAGACTAGGCCGGCGGTTGGCCAGCGCGCATGGTATTTGCGGTAGTAGCGCCACATTCCACGGTGTTTCTGATACGAAACCCATAGCGGACGCCGCGCACTGGATACACCTTGCAGGTGCAACACTTCGGCATTCGGAACCAGCACGGTCTTCTTTCCGGACTGCTTGATTCGGTACATCAGATCCAGGTCTTCGCAATGCAGGCGGTAAGCGGCATCCAGGCCGCCGGCCTGTTTGAGCCACGCGGTATCCAGCATCATGCAGGCGCCTGACACCGCATCGACCTCAGTGACCCGTTCCGGCTTCGGCCGATGGGACCAGTCAACGCCTTTGTCGCCTGCGCGGCTGCCGAATACGATTTCCCGAAAGCTGTTGGCCGGGTTCGGCAGCGTTCGCTGCGTGGCCCGCTGGACCTGTCCTTCGCGATCGACCACCCAGGCGCCGGCCATCACCGCGCCCGCATGGTCTTGCAGTGCGTTTCGCAGGCGGCTCAGTGTCGGTGAGTCGACTTCACAATCCGGATTGATGAACAGCACATAAGGCGTGTCGACCAGCCCCAACGCCTGATTACAGGCATAGGCGAAACCCGGGTTGTGATCGTTTTCGATGACTCGAACGGTGTTGTCCGGCCGAATGACGGCCAGGCTGCGGTCTTGCGATGCGTTATCGACAACGATCACCGTGGCGGCCGTGTCGGACCGCTTCAGGGATTGCACGCAGCCTGCCAGGCAATCGCCGCTGTTATAGTTGACGATAACGGCGGTGATGGCCGGCACCATGGCTACGCCCGCCGCCGAAAAAGCCGTTTTAACAGACCCGGCCGGTGACGTTGTTCGTCCAGCGCTTTCTTCAAGGCTTCGATTTCCGCATCGCGCTCCGCCAGGATGCGGCCGGCGTCCATATTTTTCCTGATCTCGTGATAGTAGTGGCGGTAGACCGATTCAGCCTGGTCGCCGAACAGCCACAGCATTTCATCGGTTGCCGGCAGACAGTCGGCGGACTGCGCACAGACGGCGATGTAGTAGACCGGTGTATAGGCCAGCCCGCCGCCTTCGGAAACCTGCCCCATATCCGACCACATACCGTGACTGACACGGTTCACCGAACCGAGATCCCAGATCGCAGACTGAAATATCAATTTCTGGCCGAGCAGCCGGTAGGCCGGAAAATAGCGCGAAAGCAAGGTCTCCAGCTCAGCGCGATTCAGTTCTTTTACATGGTACGGATTGTCGTGTCCGGCCTGCTCGGAATACTGCTCGCGGTCGGGAGAGGACAGAATCAGCAGGCCGTCCGGTTTCAGTACGCGGCGAAATTCACCCAGCATGGCTTCTTGTTCGGCCAGATGCTCCAGGGTCTCAAAGGAAACGATGCCATCGAAATGCCGGTCCGGGAAATCCAGCCGGGTACAGTCGCCGGTCTGAAAGTCCAGGTTGGCCACCTCGCGGTAGCGCTCCTGCGCGTGGCCGATCGCAGTCTCGGAGATATCGACGCCGGTCACCCGGTCCGCGGCATCCGCCAGCAGCGCGCTGCCGTAGCCTTCGCCGCAGGCGGCATCCAGCACCTGCCGGCCCCTGACCCAGGCGCGCGCCACGTCATAGCGATGAAAGTGCTCGTACCAGATTTCCCGCACGCATACCGGCGTAAAACGTTCACCGGTAAATTCCAATGCTGGTTTTTCCGTCGGCACCATCGTACACCTACGCTAAATCGACGCCCTGCCGGCGCAGCGACGCAACGATCTCGCGCCGCCGGGGACCGAACGGGTCACGGCGAATAAAATCCGAAATCAAATCCAGATATTCCGGATGCTTGCCCAGCAAGCGGTCCATTGCATGCTGGTCCGCCGCTAATCCTAGCGGACCGAAAGACTGGTTACCAACATGCACGACATAGGCGGAGTCGCACAGCAGATTCTGCAAGCCGGCTTTCGCGACCCGCATTGAGAAGTCATTCTCCTCGCCGTAGCCCAGCCCGAAAGTCTGCCGGTCGAAATAGCCGACCGCATCCAGGGCCCGGCGCGTGATATACATGCAAAAACCGACCGCGGTCGGTATTTCGGGATTCAATGCCGGACCGCAGCCAGCCAGCGCCCTGGCAATCCGATCCGGCGCCGACGGCACCGGGTTGGCCCGGCAAAACTCGGGAATGGAGGCAATTTCACCGTTGTTGGTCAGCGGCGTGATGGTGCCGGCCCGTTCATGTGAAGCGGCGCATTCGATCATGCGCTCGACCCAGCCTTCGGTGACCACGGTATCCGAATTGAGCAGAATGACGTCCTGTTGGGCGAGCCGCATGCCGTGGTTCGCGGTCGCGACGAAGCCGCGATTGCGCGGCGACCGGATCACCTGCCAGCCGGTGTGCCGCTCCGCCTGCACCGCGTCCAGCAGGTCACCGATACGGGTGTCGGTCGATGCGTCATCGATCAGCACCACCCTGTAGTTGTCAGGTACGGTTTTTTGCAGCGCGGCCAGACACGGCGCCAATGCCTCTGGTGCGTTAAATATCGGCACGACAATACTCAGCGTGCGGTCCATCAGCCCCCGTTCCAGTCATGTTTCAGACGCACAAAGCCGAGTTCGCGGCTGGAACCACCGACCACAAACGGTTTTTCCTTGCTGTCGAACAGCCGAATACCGGGCGGGTCCATCGCGTGCGCGCGCAGGAAATAACTGCCCGGCAGCAGCGGCAGATCGTGAAACGCGATCCGATAGCGGTACAGGCCGTCGCCCAGCGAGTGTGCATCGACCCCGGCCTGATCCGAGGAGATGCCGTAAATCGGCGTGCCATCGGCCCGCACAATGCCGAACAGCACGACCGGTGGCGCATTGTCGTCCGAATTGTCCGGCGAAGACAGCACCGCCTCGGCCACCAACTGCTCGGCCTGATCCAGTTGCGGTATCGTATTCTGCGGCCGGCCATGAAAATTCAGCGCTTTCACCCGGTAGATGCCGGCGCTGGGGGTATTCGATCCACTGCGGCGTTCGCGGGCGGACTTGCGTTCGTGATAAGCCAGATACTGCTGGGTAACCGCGAATACATCGCCCTGCATCTTTGCCTGGCCGTCGTGGATCCAGCAGGCCTGCTGGCAGAGTTTCTGAACCTGGTACATATTGTGCGAAACCATCAGCAGCGTACCGCCTTCACCCAGGTACTGCTCAATCCATCGAATACATTTCTTTTGAAACGACTCATCGCCGACCGCGAGAATTTCATCGGTCACCAGAAGGTCCGGGCGAACGGCGGTAATCACCGCAAAGCCGAGCCTGACCACCATGCCGGATGAGTAGTGTTTTACCGGTTCGTGGATATAGTCGCCGATATCGGCAAATTGCAGAATTTCGTCGAGCTTGCCGTTCAGGTCGGTCCGGCCCAGGCCGAGCAGAGCGGCTTTCATCCGCACGTTTTCCAGGCCGGTGAAGTCGGGCTGGAAACCGGCGCCCAGCTCCAGCAGTGCCGCCATGCTGCCTTGCGTTTCCACGCTGCCCCGGGTCGGTTTAAGTACACCGGTAATCAGCTTCAGCAAGGTCGACTTGCCCGCACCGTTCTGCCCGATCACGGCTGTCGATTGCCCGCGCTCAATGTTGAGGCTCACACCGTCGAGAACCGTGCTGCCGCCGGCATAATGGCGGCGTGTGAAGACCCGCCACAAGGCGCTGAGACGTTCGCCGGCGCCATGCGCACGCGGGTAGACCTTGCTGACACCGGTAAGCTCGACCAGCCGTCCCATTACAGGAAATCCTCGAAATACGGGCTCAACCGGCGAAACAGGAAATAACCAGCCAGTGCGATTAGCACAACGAAAACCAGCAAGTAGATATCGTAGCGGTTCGGCTGCCAGTCATCCCACAGCAACAACTCGCGCAGGCGCTGTACCAGAACCGCGACCGGATTGAGCAGCAGCCACGCGCGAAAGCGTTCCGGAATCAGCCCGGGGGAATACAGAATAGGCGTCGAGAAAAACCAGGCCATCATCAGCGGCGGCGTAATCTGCTGCAGATCGCGTATAAAAACCGCGAGCGCGCTGACAGCCAGCGCCATTCCGGCTGCAAAGGCCAGCAGTATCGCGAGGTACGCCACCGCCAGCGGCAGATTCAACCAATGAATCGGCGTACCGGTAAACTGCAGAACGATCAGCACCACGAGGTAGCCGGCCAGATGCATCGCGAACGACGATGCGACCGTCGATAACGGGAAGATCTGGTTTGGCACACTGACTTTGCCGATCAGCGCCGCATTGGCCGCAATGGCATTGCTGCTTTTGATGATCGACTCGGCAAACGCCGTCCACGGCCAGAACGCAACGGCCAGATATGGAACAAATCCGGTCAGGTCTGCTTCCGGAACCCGCGCCTGAAAGATAACGACAAAGACAAAAGCGTAGATCACCAGCAGTATCAGCGGCTGGAGAAAAAGCCAGGCCAGACCGGTGATACTGCCGACATACTGGGTGAGTATTTCCCTGCGTGTCAGCTCATAGAAGAAATTTGAATGCTGGAACATGGTTGCGCAGTGGGCCCGTTCCACGGGCCCGCTTTGTTATACGCTCATTGTGACATGCGACAGCCGATTCGCCAACGCGGCAAAGTAACCGGTGCCCGCCGCTACGGGCTGTTGCTGCCGATGTTTCCGTCGTAGTCCGGTGCGTTTTCCAGATTTTCACCGAAATACCGTTTGAGCATTTTCTCAATCGCGCCGTCCGGAATTTCCAGCGGTGGATCATGCAGCTTGCTCAGGTAGTCGGAACGAACGCGATTTTGATGCTTCTGAACTTCCGCATTGACCAAACGCGGTTTTACTTCCTCGAAGCTCAATTGCCTGCCGGGCCGCTTACCGTCCAAACGGATAATGTGGTAGCCGAATTCGGTCTTGACCAGATCGGAAAACTGGCCGATTTCGGCTAGTGCGTAAGCCGCTTCTTCAAAAGGTTTGACCATTTTTCCCCTCTCCACCGAATACTGACCGTTGTTGGACGCCACACCCGGATCTTCGGAATGTTCGACAACCAGCTCATCGAACGATGTACCGGCCCTGACCTGATCCAGCAAGGACTGCGCCTTGGCCCTGGCCTCCTCGTCGGCCCGGTTGTCATTCTTAATCAATAAATGAGTCACATCGACCGCATCGGATAATTTGAAGCGGTCTCTGTTTTTCAGATAGGTTTCTTTTGCCAATTGCTCGAAATCCGCCGTCGGCGCATTCGCGACATATTGATCCAGCCAGGCCTGACCCAGTTCGCGCAGCCCGGCCAGCCGCATCCGCTCCTGAATCAACGGATCCTTGTCCAGCCCGGCCTCGATCGCCGCATCAGCCAGCATCTGAAATGTCATCATCTGACTCAGCATACGGTCGACCTTGCTTCCGTCTCGAATGAACCCGAGCCGGTCGCGTTGCGGAATCGACGAAACCCGCGCATCGAATTCGCCGTGGGTGACAACGCTGCCACCGCGTTTCAACAACGCGTCCTGATCATCGGCAAGTCCGATGCTGCCAAATAACAACGCAGCGGTGGATATCAGAGTAATACTTAGCTTATTCATAGGGTTGTTGGATATCTATTTCATAAAAAAGTTGCCCCGCTGAGTAGCGGGGCACGGAGTTTCAATCAGCCGAATCCGTTACTGCGACTTATCGTGTTCGAACACACCGGTACACAGTGACGCGGTACAGGTAGATGAATACCGAATGTTCAGGTAGTAGTCGGTGTCCGGCACCAGTTCGCAGACGCCATTACCGGCGACCACATTCGAGTTGACTTCCCAGATGATCGGGTTGCCGATACCCCAGGTCCGCTTGCAATCGGAATCAACGCCGGTATAGGCACCTGCACACTGGCTGAACGTTCCCTGACGTACGCCGGGGGTCGAGGTATCCGGGGCCGACTCCAGACGGCCGGAGGTACCGGCCTCGCCGGAATTAAACCGGTAGGCCACATTCTCCCCTTGCGGCAGAATAAGCAGCTCCTTCCAGCTGTTGGGCTGCGGGAATGTACCGCGGAACTTCTGAGCCCAGGTTTCATTGACCAGCCTGTCGTACGGAATCGGGCAGCCGTCCTGTCCGATCTGCTGTGCCGGCAGTGCAATGAAGATATTGACCGTACCGTTATCGGAACTGGTCGAGTTGGAACAGCTAATACCGAACGCGTGAGACTGGCTGTCGCCCTTCAGCGGCAAGGTCAATGATCCGTTGGCTCCCAGGCTGCGGCCTTTCCAGCCACTGACGCCACCGGTTGACGTACAGCCCGTGGTATTACTCGAATTCCAGCTAAAGGTAACCGAATCGCCTTCCCGGATATTGGTGTCAGACGCTGTGAAGCGCGTGACCACAGCACTGGGCTGGGCGGAACCCGTCACATCGACGAAATACTCGGCTTCGACCGTCTTGGATGAATCGTCTCTATCGAAACAGCGCAACACAAAGGTCTTATCCGAAGACGTGGTAATAGGCACCGTCGCCGAGCCGTTGGCCGCGAAGTTCTGTGAACCCCAGCCGGAGATCAGCGGGCTGACACCGCGACAGGATTGCGCGTGGTTGGTGGTCCAGGACAATCTGATACTGTTGCCGACAGCAACCGGATTAGGCGTACCGGTAAACGACGTTACCGCCAATACATCGGGCTGGGCTTCCTGCTGTACCACAACGTTTACCGTTCTCGAGGTGCTGTTGTTCTGGTCGTCCGAACAGGTCAGCTTATGAGAACGGGTGCCCAGGACATTCGCGGTAATGGTTTCCGAACCGGAAACCGGCCGGCTTCCGCTCCAGTCGCCCGAAGCGGTGCAACTGGTCACATTAATCGCATCCCAGTTCAGCGTATACCGGCTGCCGAGGGTTACCGTTGACTGATTGCTGCGCAACGTGCGAATCGCGGGGTCGTCGGTCGGCGTCCCGCCTTCCCGTACCTGTACGGTAACGCTCTTGGTATCGCTACCTCCTTCGCCGGTACAACGCAACCCATAGGTCCTTCTTCCGGCATGGTCCTCGATAAAGGTCTCGGAAGAATTGATCGGCAATGCGCCGGTCTCGAAGTCGCTGGTACCTTCACAGAAGTTCGCATTGCAAGCTTGCCAGCTCAGGGTCAGGTTTTCGCCTTTATTGATCGTGGTCGAAGAAGCTTCGAACCGGGCAATCTTCACGTCGGTTATGCCATCGCAGGCGCCTGCAGGCGCCGGAGCCGGTGCGGGGGGCGGCGCCGGTGGTGGCGCGGGCGGCGGTGGTGGCGGTTCGGCCAGTTCAATGGCCAGATTGCCATTGGTTTTCAGCCGTACATTCCCGTTATTCGGATTGATCAGAAACCACGGAATCAGATCTGATGATCCGATAACCACATCATTGATGATCAGCCGGTTAATGACTGTTCCGGGCTCATCTAATGTTTCATCTTTACGGCTGAAGGTAATTTTATCGTCGGTGACGAAGCTGATATTTCTGGATCCGTAATTGGCGGTGACAAATTGAATGGCGGAACTGTCGCCAATTTTCTCACCGTCAACGGTCAACTCTCCGGCAAAGGCAGCACCAGAGCTGACAATAGCACTGATGGCCGTCATTTTTAGCATACGCATGGTCAAAACACTCCAAATTTAAAGCCTACTAAATACGCTCGCCATCTTGTTGCTCTTGTTAGCGGCTCGCGGTTTTGCGCCTGTTTTATGCCTACTTTATTTTAACCGATCCCTAACATTCTCTTAATTATTTCGGGGCCGAAAATGACAGCCGGGGGTCAACGAGTGACCCCCGGCTGTACAAGTCATTGGCTATTGCCAATTGTAACCAGCGGCTACTTATCCTTAAACATTAAGGAGAAGGAGCTGGGGCTGACGGCAACGGGGTCGGCGTACCTTGAGCACGCGTACCCTTATGGTCAAAGATGCCGCCGTAGTTCGCCAGTACGCTGCCACCGCCAAGGGTGCCATTGACGAACTGTTCTACCCGGAAACCGGTTACCGGCAGACCAACCAGACCGAAAGTGTCGCTACGAATTGCATCGAAGACACCGTCTAAGTCTGAGTCATAGCTTGCCATATTCAGGCGAGCCCAGCCGTTCTCGAATCCATCAGGCAGATCAAAGGTCACTGCCGTGGTGGAACCCAGAATCTCGGTCGGCTGCGGATCTTCCGACGCTTCGCCGAAGCGAATCACGTTGGTTTCGAAACACAGTTCGAACAAGATAACGTCCGGAACGATCACTGGCGGCCGCGGTGAAACGATCGGGCCACTGCTCGGAACATCCGGCGTCAGGCTTTGCTCTTCACGATCCCAGAATTCCAGAATGAAGTTCTCGCACGCTTCACCAACGCTGTCCAGCTCTTGAGTGAACGGCGGGTTCGGCAGGCCCGGACCATCAAAGTCGAATTCAGGATCAACATAGAAACGGCGGGTCGGGAAGGTAACTACCCACTCAGTCTGCGCATTCAGCGAAGCCTGGGTGTTGTATTCGTTCATGACTTGGTCATGCATGAATACTGCAGATACCGCTTCGACACCGAAGCCGTACGCGGCGGTTACCAGGCTGCCGTCATCCAGGAAGATGAAAGCGTTGGTCTGGTCGCCAGAAGCCAGTGAAGGCAATTCATCGCCGGGCTCGGTGTGCAGTTCTACACTGGAGAACCCGTTGACTGCACGCGCGTCGTAGGAGAACAGCGTGCCTTCGCCAACATTAACGATAGCAGCACCACCGAACATACCGCCGGAAGGCGCGGTGATGTCAAGGCTGTCATCATCCAGCCAGTAACCGTTAACGCCGCCGATGACGCTCCATGCGTCAACCAGTTGAGCACAGTCATCAGGAATAAATTCGCCGGTAGGGGAACCGTCTACTACTTCCGCCACGTGAGTGGCCGCGGTAGCGGAACCCCGGTCAACGTCCAGCAAGGTACCCATTTCGATCATTTCGAAATGGCCTTCCATTGCACGGTCGATGTCTTCCGGACCACCATCAGCACGGTCACCAGAGTAGGCGAAGTTCAGGAACGCTTGACGACCACCTAAGTCACCGAAGAAATAGGGAACAGTACAACTGGAGTCAGGAACGATCAACGTAGGCGTGCCTGCATCATCAGTAATAGCTGCAACCCACACATCAAACGGAGACATGTACAGGTTAAAGTCAAGTACTTCGCGCGTATTCCGGCTTTCCAGGAAACGAACTTTAACGGCCTTGGCCTGATCGGTGGTGTTAACCACAGACAGCAAGGTGTCGTTTCCGCCTCGGACAGTGTAATACGGATAAATCAGTACTTCACCGAGTCCATCCGGATTTAGATTAACTGCCTGAGCGCTGCCTACGATTCCGGCAGCACCTGCCAGACCGGCCAGCACGGCAGCTGTCAGATTTTTTCTCTTCATTACAACACTCCTATTGTGTACACAGGGCTAGCAAATACGGCTTTTGATTCGGAAATTTGCCTCCCATAGACAATCTCCACATGCTTGTGCCGCAAAATTGCATGCCAATCTTACGACAATTCTCTATGGGTGGCAACCTAAAATCGCCTTTGATTTACCGGGCTATTTGGCTGGAATAAACCACCATTTTTCGTCGGTTTTTACCCATTGTTCCTGGACTTGGCGGGTCGATTCCCATTGGTCGATACCGCGCATCGGTGCCGTTACCTGGTATTCGACGTTTATCGTTACGGTACAGGCGCTGTCGTCGTTGCATTCGTGGCCGGCATAATCCGCGCCGACCCAGCCAACCCGGCGCCTGGCCTGGCGGGCACGGTAATCCTCTAAAGTGACACTGGAGCGGTAGCCGGGGCTGAAATAGCCGTAGGCAACCTCGATGTTGTCATTCAACAGTGCATCCCACCGCGCCTGGGCGCGGTCCTCCAATGTCTGGGGTTGCCGCTGGCAAGCGGTCAATACCAGAACACCAGATACTATGACTATGGATATTTTATTTTTCATAGTTTTTATCTATTTAATGATTATCGACTGGTAGACAGCGTGATTTTCTCACCTTGCCGAATCGGCTTCACGGTTTCAAACTTGCGCTGATATTCTTCGGTGACGTTACGCAAATCGGCATCCGACTGCACAACGGTCGGCGTAATCAGCACCAGCAGTTCCGTCCTCGTTTGATTGCGGGTCTTATTACCGAACAAGCGCCCGAACCACGGGATACGGCGCACGCCCGGCAGACCGCCCTCACTGTCGAGATCGGTTTCGCGGATCAACCCGCCCAGCAGTACCGTTTCACCGCTCTGTACCGCGATTTTGGTATTCAAGGCCCGCTCGTTGATGTTCGGGTTGTTGTTTGCGCTGGTAGAGCTTGACGGGCTGCTGACCTGCTGCTGGATATCCAGATAAACCAGGCCACCCGGATTAACGCGCGGCGTCACCGATAGCTGCACGCCGGTCCGAATGTACTGATTGGACGCAATCGTATTGTTCTGGCCGACTGACGGATTGAAGGTGGTGGATGTCACCGCCAGGCTCTCGCCGACATTGATACTGGCTTCCTCGTTATTGCGGATCATCAGCGACGGCGCCGACAGGATGCGCGTATCGCTGACCGAATCGAGTGCGCTGATGGTCGCCGAAACGAAGGTCCGGCCCACGCCGCGGCGGGTCAGCGTAGTGAAGAAATTATTGGTGATCGCGCCACGGTCGCTGTCGCGGCCGGTTGACAGCGGGGCAGAGCCCGACGGGCCGAAGAAGCCGTCCGGAAAGCCGGTATCGCCCGGCTGCTGGTTACTGAAAAACCAATTCACGCCGAACTGCAACTGCTCGTTCAGCAGGACTTCGATGATCTGCGTTTCGACATGGACCTGCAACGGTTCCTGGTCCAGGCGCTTGATCGCCGCCAGAATCGCTTCGTATTGCTGCGCCGAGGCCTGGATCAGCAGCGAATTGGTTTCTTCAACCGCGGTGATGCTGACATCTTCGCTGTCCACCAGGCCGATGCCGTCGTTGGCGTCGTTGGCCCGGCGCTCCGGACGGTTTCGCCGCCGTGTCGCGTCTTCCACGCTTCGCTCGTTAAACGTATCCAGCGTGACCGGCTGCAAGCCCGGCGCAACCTGGCCGTTACGGTCCCGCCGGCCGGACACGCCGCTGCCGAAGATCTGGCTGAGATAATCGGCCAGCACCGCGGCTTCCAGGTTTTCCACCTGGTAGACATATAGCCGGCTGGCCGCCGCGGTGCTGCCGCGGTCCAGCCGTTCCACCCATTCTCTGGCCCTTTCCAGATAGCGCGGCTGCGGGGTGATGACCATCACCGAATTCAGGCGCTCCAGCGGCATGAAGCGAAACATGCCGGCCAGCGGCGATTCGCTCTGTTCGCCGAACACCGCTTCGAGTTCCGGCACTACGGTCGCTACTTCCACCCGCGATAGCGGGAACAGGCCGATGGACATGCCCTCCAGCCAGTCCACATCAAAAATCTCGACCGTATGCAGGTAATTACCCAGCTCTTCCCGGGTGCCGGCCAGGAACAGCAGACCACGCGCATTGTCCGCATTGAGAATCGCATCTTCCCGCGCATACGGTTCCAGCAGCTTCTGCATTTCTGTCGGCGAGATGTATTTGAGCGGCACGGCACGGACTTCGTAGCCCCGGACGCTGTCGGCCGAACCCATGCGGGGAGTCAGATGGCCGCGCAGCGCATTGCTGATCGGCAACACATGATAGCGGCCATCGGTGTAGACCAGGGTTGCGCCGTTCCAGCGCAGCAGCATTTCCAGGATAGGCAGCACCTGTTTTTTCGAGATCGGCTTGGCGGTGGAAAACGTGACTTCACCGGAAACCCCGGGGCCGATCACAAAATTTTCCTGTAACAGATCGCCCAACACGATATGCACCACGTCCTGCAGCGATGCGCCTTCCCAGTTGAAGGTCACCTCGCCGTCATCGGCCATCGCCGGCCGTGGCCGCTGCCGTGCGGCTTTTTCGTTAATGAAACTCCCGGTGCCCTGATGAACTTCTACGTCGCGCGGATCCGGTTGCTGGGCATCGACCGTTGCGATCTCCCCGGAAGCGCCGCTGCCGGCATGGACCGGGTCGGCCGCCTGCGATGCGGATGCCGGCGGCGGCCCGGCAGGCCGTGGCGGCCCGTGGCCGGTTGCGCACGCAGTCAGCAGCGCGCTGAGCACCATAATGGAAAAAAAACGGGTGTACACCACAAACTCCTTAATTGTTATCGTCCTGCTGAGCCCTCTCTTCAGCCTGTTCCCGCAATTGGGCACGGCGTTCCGCTATACGGCGGCGGATTTCCTCAGCTCGGGTTAATCCCTGATTGTCGGTTTCTTCGGCTTTGGCGGGCGCTTCGTTATCGTTCTGCTGATTCCGCCGGGCATTGTTCCGGGCAGCCGGTTTCGCCGGCGCCGCAGGCACAGATAGACTGCGCTGGTAGGTATGAAGTTCCAGTTCCTTGGTCTGTCCGTCATCGGAACGGAGCACCGCCAGTTTCGGCTCGACCTTGTCGACCCGCCACCCGGCCAGACCGCCTTCAAAGCCCTCGCCTTCGGCAACGCTGAGCAACTGCTTGTTCTCGATATCGCGGACCATCGCAATGCGCGCATCGGGCGTAATCACCACACCGGCCAACTGGGCTTTCAGCGGCGGCGCGCTCGGCGCACCGGTATTTACGGGGTCTTGCGCCGGCGCTTCCACTTCGACCACCGGCCGCCGGTCCTGGTTGAATAACGGCCGTTCGTTGATATGCGCATACTGATTCAGCGGCTTCAGTTCAAACTGGCCCGCTGCTTCCGCCGGCTGCGCCTGCTGCTGCGCTACGGACTGCTGATCCACCTCGGGCATTCCGCCGCTGAACACGGCCACCGCGGCCGAGATAGCTATCAGGCCGAGACAGGTGCCGCCCAATATCAGTGCCAGCGGATTATTTTTAAAAGCGCCGTTCATAGCAGCCCCCATTAAGACTTGAGATAGCCGGTCATATCGAAGCGGATATCCAGCGGCGGCCGGTTCTGCACCGTCTGACCGTTGCGGCGGGTGCGGCGCGGCGGCTGCTGATAAAGCTGTAAGTCGTCGATAAATATCATCGGAACGGATTCTTCCGCATGATGCAGTACCTTTATGAAGTCGCTGAGTTTGCAACGCATCCGGACCTTGACCGTAACGCGCTCAAAGCGTTCCTGGGTACGCGGGCGAACGGTCTGATTGCTGATCACCTGGCAACTGGCGTCATCGTCCCTGACCCGGTTGACCGTCTGTTTCAAGCGGTTGGTCATTCCGGCAGCGGCCGAATTGGCATTTTCCTGCTGCAGGAAATAAGTGTCATTCTGGCGGTTGGCCTGGATTTCCTGCAACTGGGCGCTCAGGTCGTCGCGCTGTGCGGTGATCGCGCTGAACCGCTGATACTGGTCTTCCAGCAGCTCGATATCGTCCGCATAGGCGATATGGCGCATCACAAACCAGTGGAACCCGACAAAGTAAATCAGGATCAATGCAATGACCGCCAGCCCGACCGGCAGGAATTTGCTGTGGTTATTCGATGGCAGCAGTTGCATCTTCCGCCTCGTTGTCGTTCATTGCGATGGACAGGGTAAAACGCTCGCGCGAGCTGCGCGGATCGACACTGATCGGACCCTCGAACGCCGCATCAAACAATAGCGGCGATGCATTGACCTCGGTGATTAGTTTCTGCGCACCGACCGACTGGCCGCGCAACTGAATTTCACCCTCTTTCAGCGTGAAGCGCTCAATATAGGTGTCATCCGGAATGATACGGGTCACTTCGTTGATGACCTCAATCGCCGGTGGATGACGGGTTTTTCTCTGTGTCAGGAACTGGGCGGTCTCGACAGCCTGATTGATTTGATCGCGCATATTGGCAACCTTGCGCGCCTCGATACCCAGTTCGGCCACTTCCGCTTCCAGTTCTTCAATATGTCTTTCGCGCATTATCAGGGACTGCGCCATGACCGCCGCCAGCAAAGCCACTACTACCGCGCCCAGCAGCCAGTTCAGGCGCGCGCGGTGATTGGCCCGGTGCGAGCGCCGCTCGCGGGGCAGCAGGTTCAGACCGCTCAACGCGGGCGCCCCGGCTGTGTCATGGACCATGCCAGGGACCGCGTCATCGGCGGCTACCAGGTCCAGCCGGTGTGGCTTGAAGCCGAAGCCTTCCAGGCTCTGGATCAACGGATCAATTTGTTTGCGCAGGCCGACAAACAGGTCGACAGGCCGTTGCCCGGCCGCATCCGGCGCCGGTGCCGGCAGGCAGTCGAAATAGATATCCGCAGCAGGAAACGGGGTCTGGCGGTCAACGTCGTAGACAATGGCCTGGCGCAATTCTCTTTCCGGCAAATTCGGCATGTCGACCGTTTTTCTCAACACCTGGGACGCGTCCATTGCCAGCACGTACTCGGGGTTATCCAGCGACTGCTGCTGCAACTCGCTTTCCAAGTTGCGGTGAACCACCGATGCGTCATCGTCGAGCGCGAATTCGAACACTTCGCCGGCGCCGGAATAGACAAGGAACTGCCGGCCGTCGTCAGAAGCCTTGAAGACCACCTGCGGGGTCGGCGGCGACAAGGCCTCACGCCAGTTGGCCGGAACGACCCCGGCCAGTTCGCCGATCCACCAGCGCCAAAAACGACCCACGCTGCTGCCGGCCAGCCGGTCGGCCATATCGGTCCACAGCTTGATCAGTTTTTCCTTCACTAGCTCTTTACTCCTTCGCGCCACCGCAGCACCTGATAAGGCTTGTCGGTCTGGCTTCGAACCAGCGCGACAGTGGCTTCGATCTGCTCCCAGATACCATTCGGCATGGTGGCCTTGACGGTAATGCTGAATGTGTTTCCTTGACCGCGCGTTCTGGCCGCGGTTCCATCCGGCAACAGCAAATCCATCTCGTCACCGGGTTGTATTTGCTCTCTCTCCTCGACGATCCGGCGGGCTTCGTCGGGCGTCATGCCGGGCAGGGTCAGCAGCGCCTCGTAAGGTGCAAACGCCGCGTCGATCAGTCCCCGGCGGGAGTATACGGTAATTGCCGGCTCGATCTGCCGGAACAGCGCATAATTCAGCCCGAGCACCTGCTGCAATTCCTCGGTAATGATAAACGGCGCGTTGGCCGGACCATAGGGCAGGCCCGCCGCTTCGTAGTCCCGGTCCTCGGCACCGTTGATCCGAATTTCGTCGTCCGCGTCGCGCCAATCGAGAATCGCATCGACCAGTTCCGCGACTTTCTGCTCGTCGAAATCCTGTGCGATAAACAGGCTGGCAAGTACCAGCTCGTCAGCCGCATTGATGTCCAGCTTGCCACGCTCATCGACAATTTTTATTTCCAGCTTAATGTCGTCCAGGGTTTCGCGGTAGGCGCGTCCGTCGGCAACCCATTGCAGTTCCAGATTGGGATTGCGCAGCCGGGTAACGGCCAGGTTCAGGCCGGCCTCAGCCGCATAGCGGGCCTGGGTGGACGCGAGCAAATGATGCGCCTGCAGGGTTTCGGTTCGAGCCAGAATAGTAAACGCCCCGGTGGTAATCGTCACCAGCACGATCACCCACAGTACCAGGATCAGCACGACACCGCGTTGTCTTCCGCGTTTCGCCATCAGTTCGACTGCCGCCGTTTTTGTATCAATTCCTGAATCGCCTGCTTATAGGTCGACGGCCGGTGCAGCACCGACCGTGCATCCATCCGCGGCGCACTCTCCAGCAGCGGCCATACCACCTGGCGCGACTCGTCCATGGTCAGATCCACCCGGACGGCCAGCGGCAGCAAGCCGGCGTCTTCCCAATAAGAGGTCCATTCGCCGGCCTCACCCTGGTCTTCGTCGATCGGCAGGTATTCGAAGCGGCCCGACTCGATGCCTTCAAGCAGCCGCACTGGATCGTGCTGTTCCAGCGCACCGTCTTCGTAGTAGCTTAGCGGCGCAAACCGCAATATCAGATCATATGTCTGTCCACCGTGGCCTCGGCCGGCCGGCACCAATTCCAGTTTCTGGACCTGAGGACCGCCATAGCCCAGGTAGCCCGGCATCGGCGAGACATAGGTCATGGCCTGCTCGTCGCCCTCGAAGACGATGCGCTGGGTATCGTCTTCCAAAAACGCCAGCGGCAGTAGCTGGGTCAGTTGCCGGCGTACGAATTGGTGGGCCATGCGCAGGTTTTGCGTGATCTGGATGACTTCCTCGCCGCGCTCGGCGGACCGGGTGCTGGCTCTGAGGCCGCCGTAGGTCAGGCCCATGATGGCTGCCATCAGCACCATGACCAGCAGCAACTCCAGCAAGGTAAAGCCTTGCTGGCGCAGTGAAGCCGGACCGGGGCGGCAATGCAACGACGCGGTTTTCATCGTTCGTTGTCCAGAATGGCTTTCAGCGTTCGGAATCTGGCGCTGCGTTCACGCTGTCCGCTGTTCCAACGCACCACCAGTTCTACACTAAGCAGGCGGGTCTGTATCGCATCGGTCACAATGCCCTCCTCGTCGATGTACTCATAGGGCTCAACGTTCAGCTCATAACGATAGTCGTCGTTGAAATCACCGCTCTCGGAGCCTTCTTCCAACGGCTCCTCCACGCCCAGGGTTTCCATCTTGGATTCAGCCCACAAGGCGGCCTGGGTATATTCGGCCGAGCGCGCGGTATTGCGGATGGAGCCGGACAGAATCTGCATGATCGCGCCAAAGGCCAGTGCAAATACCAAAAATGCAACCAGTACCTCCAGCAGCGTGAAGCCGGCCGAAGGCGCAGGCCCCGCCGAATGCCACTGACCCGTGCCGCGCATCAGCCGGTCTCCTCTCTGGCCAGGCTCGCTTCCCCGGTTAGCCAGGCCACATTGATGCGGTACTCGCGCTCGTTCACATGGAAAATGATATTGCCGCCGGTGGACCCGCCGTCCGGAAAGAAACGAATCCCGGCCGCGCCGTCGGCCGTCAATTCGCTGGCTGCAGTGGTCAGTGTCATTTCGATCTCATCCGGTAGTTTGACCGTATCCCGTTCCGGCGGTGTATAGGATTTCTGTTCGGTGTCGATCATCAGCACCTGTTGCTGATGGGTCACCATCGCATGCGCGCGGGTATAGCGCAGCGCGGCCAGCATATCCCTGCTGATGCTTCTGAGTTCCGCACCGGAAACACTGCGCGACAGCGAGGTACCGACCAGTCCCATGACCAATGCGACCAGCACCATCACGACCAGCAGTTCCAGCAGACTGAACCCGGATTGGCGCATCAGCGTAACCCTGGGCTATTCCCAACTGGTGATATCGCCGTTCTTGCCTTCGCCGCCGGCGTGGCCGTCGGCACCGTAGGAGACGATATCGTACTCGCCGTGCTGGCCGGGAAAGCGGTATTCGTAGGGCCTGCCCCACGGATCTTTCAGCAGGCGTCCGCGGACATAGGGTCCGTTCCAGTTTTTCGCGTCGCCAGGCGCGTTGACCAGATCTTCCAGACGTTCGGGCAAGTTGCCGTTGTCCAGGTAGTAAGTGGCGACGCCGTTACTCAGCGCCTGAATCTGGCTCTCGGCCGCGCTGATTTTGGCAGTTTCAGCCCGGCCGACGATGTTCGGTACCACCAGCCCGGCGATCAAGCCCAGAATCACCAGCACCACCAGCAGTTCAATCAAACTAAAACCCGATTGCGATGTTTTCATCTTTCATCAACTCCTCATTATTCTTACGCCACCAGTTCATTGATGCTCAGAATAGCCATCAACACTGACATGACGATTAATCCGATAACCCCCGCCAATAACAACGTCATGATCGGCACAAACATAGACATGAGGCGGTCCACGGTAGTTCGCACCTCACGGTCATAGGTGTCGGCAACTTTCACCAGCATGCTGTCGAGCTGGCCGGTTTCTTCTCCCACCGAAATCATCTGCAGCGCAAAGCGCGGAAAGTTTTCGCCTTTGGCCAGATTGCGGGCCAGGCCGCCGCCGGTTTTCACCTGGTTGGACGCATCATTGACGTCCTTTTTCATCACGGTATTGGTCACCACATTGCGCGCGATGGACAACGCCGACAATAACGGCACGCCGTTACTTAGCAGGGTTCCGAGGGTCCGGGACAAGCGTGCGGTTTCCAGCTTCGCGATCAGATCGCCGACCCAGCGGCGCCGGATTACCCAGCGGTCCCAGCCCAGGCGTTTGTCGTTGCTGGACAGCATCTGGCGAAACCAGAGTACGATCGCGACCAGGGCCGCAATCAGCAGCCACCAGAAGTTTTGCAACAGCGACCCCGCTGCCAGCACCAGCTTGGTCAGAAACGGCAGATCGCCGCCCAGTTCTTCGAAGATCGGTGTGAATTGCGGAATCACAAAGACCAGCAGCAGCACCAGCG
The DNA here is from genome assembly GCA_028289465.1 of Lysobacterales bacterium. Classification (GTDB taxonomy): domain Bacteria; phylum Pseudomonadota; class Gammaproteobacteria; order Xanthomonadales; family SZUA-36; genus JANQPM01. The sequence goes on from JANQPM010000003.1 coordinate 44,061, forward strand.
ATGCGGCGGCCATCAACATCAGAATGATCGGGTAGATCAAGGCCGAGATAATGCTGTCCTTGAGTTCCTTGGAACGTTCGAGATAGTCGGCCAGTCGGTCCAGCGTAGTGTCCAGAGTACCGCCGATTTCGCCGGCCCGTACCATATTGATAAACAGGCGGCCAAAGCTACCGTGCTGCGCTTCCAGCGCTTCGGATAAGGCACCGCCTTCGCGAACCTTGTCGCGTATCGACACCACCACCCGGCGAATGCGTTCGTTTTCGGCCAGCTCGGCCAGTACCTGCAAGGACCGGTCCAACGGCAGACCGGCGCCCAGCAGCGTTGCCAGTTGCTGGGTAAACTGTCCGACTTCCCGCTGCGACAAGCCCTGACGCCCGAAGCGCAGGCTGCTCAAACTGAATCCGCCGCCACCGGCTTCCTGCGCCAGAATCGGAATATTGCCGTCTTCCTGCAGCTTTGCGACAACCATATCGGCATTGATCGCTTCCATGGTACCGCGCAGGGTTTCACCGGTTGGCGCAACGGCTTTGTATTCGAACAGCGCCATCGGTCTCAGGCTTCCTGCGTCACGCGAAGCACTTCTTCAATGCTGGTAATGCCGCGCAGGCATTTTTGCAGACCGTCCTGGTACATTGTGCGCATACCTTCGCGGACAGCCTGATCCTGAATCTCGCCGGCCGTCGCATGCTGCATGACCAGCCGGCGGATCGGGTCGGACATCAGCAGCAATTCCAGAATACTGGTCCGACCGCGGTAACCGGTCGGGTTCAGCTCGCTCGGCAGCGGCCGGTAGAGCGTGACCGGGCCTTCGCCGGCATCCTGCTGAATACCCAGTTCATCGACCACTTCGGGCAGCGCGGTATAGGATTCGCGCTGCACCGGGTCCAGTGTGCGGACCAGGCGCTGTGCCAGGATCGCGTTTACCGTAGAGGTCAGCAAATAGTCTTCCACGCCCATATCCAGCATACGCGTGACACCGCCGGCCGCATCGTTGGTATGAATGGTGGACAGCACCAAGTGGCCGGTCAGCGCGGACTGAATCGCAATCCTGGCGGTCTCCAGATCGCGCATTTCGCCGATCATGATCACGTCCGGGTCCTGTCGCACGATGGCCCGCAGCGCGGTTGCAAAATCGAGCCCGATAGACGACTTGGCCTGAATCTGATTAATGCCTTCGAGTTGATATTCGACCGGGTCCTCAACGGTAATGATCTTGCGTTCCGGCGTATTCAACAGCGACAGCGCGGTATACAGCGTCGTGGTTTTACCGGATCCGGTCGGGCCGGTGACCAGAATGATCCCATGCGGCATTTCCAGCACTTCGCGAAAACGCTCGCGCAGCAGATCGTCAAAGCCCAGCGAACTGAAATCCAGCACCACGCTTTCCCGGTCGAGGATACGCATAACGACGCTTTCGCCATGCGCGGTCGGAATCGTGGACACACGCAGATCCAGCTCCTTGCCCTGGACCCGGTGCATGATGCGGCCGTCCTGCGGCAAGCGCCGCTCGGCGATATTCAATTTCGCCATGATCTTGATGCGGCTGATAACCGCCGCGGTTGAACTGGCCGGCGGCGACTCGACTTCCTGCAGCACGCCATCAATGCGGTAGCGGACTTTCAAACGGTTCTCGAACGGCTCGATATGAATATCCGATGCGCGCGATTCCACCGCCCGCTGCAAAATCAGATTCACCAGCCGAATAACCGGCGCTTCCGATGCCAGGTCGCGCAAATGCTCGACATCTTCGAAATCGGCATCGCCGCCGCCGAGGCTGTCGGCGATCTGCCCCATCGCGCTGCGGCCGCCGCCGTATAGCTTCTCCAGCCCGTCTTCGATTTCGGACGGCACGCCGACCTGCGCGATCAGGCGTTTGCCGCTGGCCATTTCCAGCGCATGAATGGAAAACTGATCCTGGGGATTGGCCATCACGACCGTTAACTGATCATCCGAATCACCCACCGGCAGCAGCAGATTCTGTTTCAGAAAACGCAATGAAATCGTACCTAGGTCAATGCCCTCGGCCGGCAGATCATCGGTGCGGATCAGTGGCATTGACAGCAGTTGAGCATGCGTTTCGGCCACATCTCTTTCCGATACCAGGCCTAGGCGCACCAACAGCGTCAGTAATTCACCGCCATGCTGGGCCTGATAGGCCTGGGCCTTGCTCAGATCGTTTTCTTTTAACCGGCCGTTGTCCAGCAGACGCTGACATACCGAATCCAGTTCGGATGATATCGGCTGCTCGCTGCTTGTGATCGCCGTTACTTTATCCGCCAATGTTCAATCCCTGATGCACACGCATCATTATTATATGTCATGAGAGTTTTGAAAAAGCGCCGGGAAATCCACCCCTGCACTGCATTGCCTTTGCCCTGCTAATCGACCACGGCATCGGCGCGCCACCCGGACCAGCATATTGGCCGCGGTTCGTAATGGTTAAAGACAGGTTAAATCGCACTCGGTTCCGGCAATCGCGGTCCGGCCTGAAAAAATATCGAATGCCGTCAACGCGCGGTGCGGTTCGACAGGCGGTCGATATAGCCGCGATTCATGGTGATCCAGACCAGTACCGGCACCAGGGTCGGCAGGATCAGAACCCCAAGCTGATAGCAAACGTATATCCAATCCGCCGACAGCCCGCTGCGTTCGACGGCAGCCGCGGCTTCCGGCCCGAATTTGGTCTGCAAATCATACAACGCGTCCCAGACCACACCCCAGGCCTGCACCAATACCACAACCAGGTAGCCGACCAGCAATTGGAGCCATTTGTCGCGCAACCGGGTATCCGTCCCCATGACCAGGCCGAACAGCAGCGGATAGCCGTAGCCGTACAGCAGCGGATTCACATCCGGGGCGAGCGCTCCGCGGCTGCCGTCTGACAGCATGATTGGAATATTGGTTTGGACCACCAGCCGCAACATATTGTCGGCATTGGCGGTGACACGGTAGAAATCGCTGCCCAGCAGCCAGCCCAGTACGGCATCGCTGATATGCCGGACCGGCACCGTGTGAATCGCGCCCAAATAAAACCACAGCGCGAAACCCAGCACCATCCACAGGCCGGATAGCAGCAGGAGTTCCTTTATTGACGGGTTTCGGTCCATTTGGCGTCAGCCTGCATACCTTCTTGCGGAATCTGCATCCGCCAGTGTAGCGGGCAACGCTGCCGGATTGAATGCCTGCCGCGTGCCGGCTACGCCACCCACGTGCGCGCATTGTGGAACATCTGCATCCACGGCGAATATTCTGGCCAGTCTTGGGGTGCCCAGGACAAATTCACCGTTCTCAGCGTACGTTCCGGATGCGGCATCATAATGGTGATGCGTCCGTCGAGGTTGGACAGGCCGGTGATGCCGTCCGGCGAACCGTTCGGGTTCGCCGGATAATCGACTGCGGGCGAGCCGTCAGCTTCGACATAGCGCAGCGATACCGGCGGCCGTTCGCCGCCGCCGGCTCGAAATACCGCCCTGCCCTCGCCATGGGCGCTGGCCACCGGTATTCGGCTGCCCTGCATGCCGGTAAAGAACAGCGACGGCGAGGGCAGTATTTCCACCAGCGCCAGACGCGCCTCGAATTGTTCGGAACGGTTAACCGCGAACTCGGGCCACCCCGCACTGCCCGGAATGATGTCCTTCAACGCCGCCAGCATTTGGCAGCCGTTGCAAACGCCCAGCGCAAAGCGATCGGTTCGAGCAAAGTAGCTGGCAAACGCATCGCGCAGTGCATGGTTGAATAAAATCGATTTCGCCCAGCCGCGGCCGGCGCCCAGCACATCGCCATAGGAAAATCCGCCACAGGCAACCAGGCCCTGAAAATCGTCCAGGCGGCGGTGCCCGCCTGCCAGATCGCTCATGTGCACATCGACCGCTTGGAAACCGGCCAGATCAAACCCGGCCGCCATCTCCGTCTGACCGTTCACGCCCTGTTCCCGCAAAATCGCGACCCGCGGCTTTTTTCCGCCGTTGACCATCGGCGCCTGTTGCGGCCGAAAGCTCAATGATGGTACCAGCCGGGTCAGACTGCCGGACCCGATGCGCTCGAACTCCTGATCCGCCATCGCCGGATGGTCGCGCAGCCGCTGGATAAAATAGCTGGTCTTCGACCAACATTGGTGCAGTTCGGCCAGCGGTGCGGAAAAAACCGCCGCCCCATGCTGCCCGATGCGAATTTGCGGTTCTTGACTGACACTGCCCAGCGGCATGCAGCAGGGCCACAGCCGGTGCGCGTTCAGTATCTGTTCCACCCGCGGCAAATCCGCCGACCGGACCTGCAACACCGCGCCCAGTTCCTCATTGAACAGTAACGCCGGCAGGTCCGACTCACTATCGGGAATTCGAATATCCAGCCCGACCTGTCCGGCAATGGCCATCTCGCTCAAACACGCGAACAACCCGCCGTCGGAACGATCGTGATAGGCCAGCACCAGACCCTCCCGGTTCAAGCGCTGGATGGCCTCGAAAAAATGCTTCAACCGCTGCGGGTCATCCAGATCCGGCGGTTCCGCGCCGAGTGTACCGTGTACCTGATGATAGATAGAACCGCCCATTCGGTGCCGGCCTGCACCGAGGTCGATCAGCAGCAGGCAGTCCGGCTTATCGGCCAGCAATTGCGGGGTCAGTGAGCGCCTCGCATCGGTGACCGGAGCGAAAGCGGATACGATCAGCGATAGCGGCGCGGCCTGCAGGTGTTCTCGTTCACCCTGGCGCCAGCGGGTCGCCATAGATAGCGAGTCCTTGCCAACCGGAATCGCAATGCCCAGCGCCGGACAAAGCGCCATGCCGACAGCCCTGACCGTGTCGAATAGATCCGCGTCCTGGCCATCCTGGCCGGCCGCCGCCATCCAGTTGGCAGATAATTTTATGTCACTAATCGCATGGATCGGCGCGGACGCGATATTGGTGATGGCCTCGCCGACTGCCATTCGGCCCGAAGCCGGGGCATCGAGAACGGCCAGCGGAGTGCGTTCTCCCATCGCCATCGCCTCGCCGGTAAAACCGGCGAAACCGGTCAATGTTACCGCAGCGTCCGCGACCGGTATCTGCCAGGGCCCGACCATCTGATCGCGCGCGACCAGGCCGCCGACGGTCCGGTCGCCAATGGTGATTAAAAAGGACTTGCTGCCGACCGCGGGATGGCCCAGCACCAGCGCTGCGGCTTCTGCCAGCGGACGCGTCTCGACGATATCCCGACCGGCCGTTCGGACAAGCCGCTGTACATCGCGATGCAGCTTCGGCGGCTTTCCGAGCAGCACATTAAGCGGCAGATCTACCGGGGGCTCCCGTTCCGCGTCGCTATCGGTGACTCGCAGCCGGGTTTGTTCGGTGGCCTCGCCGAGCACTGCGTACGGGCAGACTTCCCGCTGGCAAAGTTGCTCGAATTCGGCCAGGCGATCCGGTGCAACGGCCAGCACATAGCGCTCCTGGGCTTCATTGCACCAGATTTGCATAGGCGACATTGCACCGTCCAGGCTCGGAATGCGCCGCAGTTCCAGCAAACCGCCCCGGCCGGCGTCGTTCAGTAATTCCGGCAGCGCATTGGAAAGCCCGCCGGCACCGACATCGTGAATGGATAATACCGGGTTATCGCGGCCCATGGCCCAGCATTGGTCGATGACTTCCTGGCAGCGGCGCTGCATTTCCGGATTGCCCCGCTGCACCGATGCAAAGTCCAGCTTCTCGTCACTGGCACCGCTGCCCATTGACGATGCCGCCCCGCCGCCGAGGCCGATCAGCATCGCCGGCCCGCCCAGCACTATCACCGCGGCACCTGCGGGTATATCTTCTTTGTCCACATGCTGCGCGCGGATGTTGCCGATACCGCCCGCGATCATGATCGGTTTGTGATAACCCCAGAGGCGTTGTTGATGCTCGATCTCAAAGGTACGGAAATACCCGCCCAGGGCCGGGCGGCCGAATTCGTTATTGAAGGAAGCGCTGCCGATCGGGCCTTCCAGCATAATGTCCAGCGCGGATGCGATCCGGTCCGGTTTGCCGACAGTCGATTCCCACGGGCGTTCCAGCCCCGGAATGCGTAAATTGGAAACGCTGAAACCGGTAATGCCGGCTTTGGGTTTCGCGCCTCTGCCGGTTGCCGACTCGTCGCGTATTTCGCCGCCGGAACCGGTAGCCGCACCCGGAAACGGGGAAATCGCCGTCGGGTGGTTGTGGGTCTCCACCTTGATCTGCATCGGTACGGTTTCATCCACCCACCGATAGGCCTTGCTGGCCGGGTCGGGAAAGAAACGCCGGCCGCGCGGCCCGTCCAGTACCGCAGCGTTATCGTGATAGGCGGACAGCACGCCGCCGGGCGACCTGGCATAGGTATTCTTGATCATATCGAACAGCGTGGCGTCTTCGGCCAGGCCATCAATGGTCCAACTCGCATTGAATATCTTGTGCCGACAGTGTTCGGAATTTGCCTGCGCAAACATCATCAGCTCGGCATCGCTGGGATTGCGGTTCAGTTCCCGGTAGTGGACTGCCAGATAGTCCATTTCGTCATCGGACAGGGCCAGGCCCAGTTCCCGGTTGGCCCGTGCCAGCGCGTCAACGCCGCTGCCGAGCAAATCCACCCGGCGCAATGCGCCCGGACGACCGCTGGCGAACAGCTCTGCGGCCTGCTTGACCGAATGCAGTACGGTCTGGGTCATTCGATCGTGGATACGGTCGATGAAATCATTTGGCACCGGCCCGCCATTCACGCTGACCAGCATACCGCGCTCAATGCACCGCACACTCGAAAAGCCGCAGCTTCTCGCGATCTCCGTTGCTTTGGTCGACCATGGCGAGGCCGTCCCGAGACGGGGAACCACCAAAAACCGCTGTTCCGCCGGCGGCAGATCCCGCACCGCGCCATGCAGCAGCCCGGCCAGCCGATCCGATTCCTGCCCGGACAGCGGCGCCTGCAGGTCGACAAGATAAATCCACTGTGTCTTTAATTGTGAAGTGGCGTCCTGATCCTGGCGTAAGCGCCTGATGAGCTTTTCGGTACGAAATGCGGAAAGCGCGGTCTCACCCAGGTACCAGGTCAATTGCTTCAATGTTCTGCCTCAATCGCATACGGGCTGAAAGTCATTTCCGCGTACAGCACCGGGACGCCGGACGCGCCGCAATTATACTGATCCGCGCAACAAAAAACCCTCCTGACGGAGGGCTTTTTTCGTAATCGGCTTGCGAGCCGGCCCCGAAGCCAAGGGCGGCCTGCGAAAGCAGCCGTTCGGGTCGCCGGAATCAGTTGCCGGCAGCAGCCGCGGCCAGCCGGTCCAGCCGTTGTTTGAGTTGCTTGGGCGGCACATAGCCGGGGATTAGCTGACCGTCGCTGGTCAGCAGCGCCGGCGTGCCGGTAACGCCCATGATCTGGCCCATTTCATACTGCGCCTTTATCGGGTTGTCGCATTGCCGCGGTTCGGGCTCCGATCCGGCCTTGGCCTCGGTCAGCGCACTGCGCGAATCTTCCGCACACCAGACCGACACTGCCTTGTCGTAGGAGTGCGAACCGATGCCGGCCCGCGGAAACATCATGTAGCGAATCGAAATACCTTCGGCATTGTATTCGGCCATCTGGCTGTGCAGGCGGCGACAATAGCCGCAGTCGATGTCGGTAAATACGGTCAGCTCGTATTGGGTGTCCTGCGGCGCAAAGACGATTTGCCCGTCGCGGTTGATGTCTTTGATTTTCGCTTTGCGCAGAACCGAGCGCGCCTGATCGGTCAGATCCTGGCGGGTCGCCAGATCATAGAGCCTGCCGTGAACCAGAATCTTGCCATCTTCGCTGACATACAGAATATCGCTGTCAAGGGTAACCTGCAGCAGGCCGGATACCGGGCTGTCGGCGATAATGATGCTCTCGGCAGCAGGTACCAGCTTGGCGATCGCTGCGCGTACCGCCTCGTGATCGGGTTCCGCTGCAGACGCGGTTCCCAGGCCGCCGGCCGTTGTGATGCACAGTATTCCGGCCAGTAATAATTTGTTCAAAGAATCAACCATGTTTTACCCTAATCAGGCGTCTTGCGCCCACTTCTTTCGGAAAACCGCCAGACTGTTCAGCCGGGGCTACGGCGTACAATAAATGCGCGGACCCTTCTGGTGCCGCACACGTCACTCGCTCACCCCACCGGGAGAGCAAGCCAGGGGAGGCATGGCGGTTTGCGCAACGCGCAATAAGCCATGCTTCGCGGCGGCCGCTCCGGCGGCTCCTCCGTTACGCCCATTCGACCGCCGGCAGTGAAAAAGTTCCGCCGATTTTCAACCCCGGGGGTGATGCTTGCTATGCAGTTCTTTCAGGCCCTCGCGAGCGATGTGAGTATATATCTGCGTGGTTGAAAGGTCACTATGTCCGAGCAGAAGTTGCACCACTCTCAGATCGGCGCCGTGATTCAGCAGATGGGTAGCAAAAGAGTGGCGCAACATATGCGGAGAAATGGCTTCGGTGATTCCGGCCTGCTTCGCATGCCGTTGAACGGCATACCAGAATGCCTGGCGTGTCAGACCCTTTTTTCTCGAGGAGACGAAAACGTGCTCGCTCAGGCTGCCCTTGAGCATCTGCGGCCGCGCCTGATCCAGATAACGCTGCATCCACATCAGGGCCTCCTCGCCCAGCGGCACGATACGCTCCTTGTTCCCCTTGCCGAAGACGCGCACAGTACCCTGGCCCGGGTTAAGCTGGCCGACCTGCAACCCGACCAGTTCGCTGACGCGCAGACCGGTTGCGTACATCAGTTCTATCATCGCCCGGTCCCGCAAACCAAGCGGCGTTGACGTATCGGGGGCATCAATCAAGGCCTCCACCTGTGCTTCGGTCAGTGCCTTCGGCAAGCCGCGGCCGAGCTTCGGCCCGTCGATCAGCACGGTCGGATCCTTTTGAATCCCCCCGATTCGAAGTTGATAGCGATAAAACAGACGAAGACAGGAAAGGTATCGGTTCAAACTGCGAGGCGCCAGCCCCCTGCCGGCCTGCTCGGCCAAAAAACCCAGTACCTGATCCCGCGTTGCGGCCAGCAGGTCGCCGTCGTGGCTCGCCAGGTAGCGGGAGAACTGGTGCAGATCGGACCGGTAGCTTTTCAGCGTTTCTTCGGACAGTCCGCGCTCCGCCCAACTGCTGTCAAGAAAAGACTCAACGACAGATTGTTCGACAGATTGGGTCATGGGTCGAAGGCCTGCATGCATCGGTGACCGTGATAAATTCGCCAAGCGCAAGAGCCGCAGTCGACCCGCCGGAGCGGGCGCAAGACCCCATAGTATGCGTTGTGGCCCATGGAAAACGCAAAAGGCAACTCATGGTCGAGTTGCCTTTTGTCTGTAAGCACCCTTGGTCTAAACCCAGGTGCGCACTATCTCCGGCGCGTTGCTTTCTTCCTCGTTGCGCGTTTCTTGCGAGCGGCTTTTTTCTTCGCTACCCGCCTTCTACCGGTCTTTTTCTTTGCGGCCTTCTTTTTCGAAGCCTTTTTCCTGGCTTTCTTTTTGCCGGCCTTTTTACGCGTAGCTTTCTTCTTGGCTACCCGCTTTTTACCGGTCTTCTTTTTAGCCGCTTTCTTGCGCGTCGCCTTTTTACGACGCGTCGCCCGTTTTTTGGTTTTCTTGCGGGCCTTTTTCTTACTGACTCTTTTCTTACGAGCCTTCTTCTTGCCGGCTTTCTTCTTGCCGGCCCGCTTCTTACCCGCTTTTTTCTTGCTGGTCTTGCGCTTGGCTTTTTTCTTCGCTGCCCGCTTCTTGGTCACCTTTTTCTTCGCACGTTTCTTGGTGGCTTTTTTCTTCGTGCGCTTTTTCGATGCTTTCTTCTTGGAAGCTTTTTTCTTGCGCGTGACCCTGGCTACCCGCTTCTTGCCCGCCTTTTTCTTGGCGGTCTTGCGTTTAGCTTTTTTCTTCGTGGCTTTTTTCTTTGCGGCTTTTTTCTTGGCTTTCTTTTTACTCGCCTTTTTCCGCGTCGTCTTGGCTACCCGCTTCTTGCCGACTTTCTTCTTAGCCGCTTTCTTGCGCGTCGCCTTTTTACGACGCGTTGCTTTCTTCTTGGTTGCTTTCTTCTTGGCGGCCCGTTTTTTACCGACTTTCTTTTTGCCGGCTTTTTTCTTCGCTGCCCGTTTCTTGCTAACTTTTTTCTTGCTTAGCTTGCGGCGTGTCTTCTTGGCAGCTTTTTTCTTACGTCCTTTCCTGGCACCGGCGCCACCGCTGGAATCATCCGAAGCGGCTTGTTCCAGTATTTCTTCAGCGAGTTGCATGACGGTCTCCCTAGGCTTTTTATAAGTATATTATAGACAATGCCAAATTTTACGGCGCTTGTCGACCTGACTCCTGATTCAAGTGGTTAATCCACTGCTGAGCCGGCGCCCGGCTCCTTTCATAACGGGTGGCCTGACTGAAGTCCCGACGCGCCTGACCGACATTGCCCAGATTGTATTCCGCCATACCCTTCAGCAAGTAAGTTTCACCGATTTTGCGGTCTTCAATACCACCTTTGCTAAGCGCTGCACCAAGCGCTTCCTTGGCGTCAGCCCAGCGTTCGAGGTCGACCAGAATATAACCGCGGCGCAAATCGATCTTGCCGTCGGAAGCCAGCCGGCCGGCACTCTTGAATGATTCCAGCGCGTTCTCCAGTTCTTCTGCCTGATACCAGGCATCACCGGTCTGCTCATAGTGTTTCTGCGTCTTCGCAACCAAACCGTCGGTCATTCCCTTTTCCATGATCTCCGCCGCCTTGTACGGGATGTCCAGGAACTGGTACAGGTTGGCCAGTTGCTTGATATCGCTTTCCTTATCCAGCAGGCCTTTCAAATGGGCAGCCGCCAGCACGGAAAGCGCTTCCTTGTCGCGCTTGAGTTTGACGTAGATAGAAGACAGCTGCGTCCAGTAAGTCTTCTTGTCCGACCACTTCTGAATCATCACCTTCAGGGTGTCGCCCGCCTGCGGAAACTGCTCGAGTTCAAAATGCGAGGCGAGTTTCAACTGATACCAGGCTTCTTTGGGATCGCTGTCCATGGCAATCGCCTGTTCGATTGCAGCCAACGTTTGACGATAGTCTTCCCGATTGGCGTAGATGCTGGCCTTCAGCACATAGGCACCGGAAGTGATCTGCTCTTTCGGTACCGTACAGAACCACAAGTCCAGCCGGTTCAGCGATTCCTGGTAGCGCTCTTTCATAAAATACAATTGTGCGATCTGGTACATCAGCGCGAAATGTGCATGATTAGGCAGCGTGTTCAGATTTACCGCCTGCTCGAAATGCCTTAGCGCCGAATCGAAACGCTCCCGCGCCCATTCCACCTGGGCCAGCGCCTGGTGAATAATGGCTTGTTCATAAGTGTCGTTCTTTGCGCGGCCAAGCATGTCTTGCAAATCCTTGGCCGCTTCGTTGTATTTTTCCTCGCCGATATCTTCGTATATATCGTTCAGTCGCTTGAACGACACCTCGGTCAATGCCTTGGCCGGTACTTTACGCTCGATATTGCAGGATTGGGCAATAGCCGAATTCGCGGCAAACGCCAGCAGCGTGATTGCGAGAACCGATTTGTACAGTATGGGGATTCGTTTGTTCATAGTCGTCACCAGGATATTCACTGGGGTCATCACTAGGAATTAGGGTCGAGCTTGAACTCAATAATCTGAGTCGCACGACGGTCGACAGCAACACCATCGACAACACGGGGTTTGAATTTCCATTTGAGAATGGCGCGAATGGCTTCGCGGTCAAACACGCGCGACGGCTCGGCTTCGATTACCTTGGGGTCTTTTACCGTACCGATTGCGGTAATGGTGAACTCCACTTTCACCCAGCCTTCCAGCTTCGCAATCGCTGCCTGCCGGGGGTACTGGGGCTGAATACGCACCAGCGGAATAATATCGCCCTCGGCATTGCGGTCGACTTGCGCAAAATTGCCGAGGAACAACCCGCCGCCGCCGACCAGCGGCACATCCAGGTTCGGCACATCCAACTGCGGAAGATTCTGAACCGGCTTGTTAATCTGTGCGACGTTCATCTTCGGCGGAGGCGGAGGCTCTTTCGGCGGCGGCGGCTTTTTCGGCGGCTGCCGTTTCTTGAGCTGGACTTCGTCCGGAATCTCCACCGGCCCGAAACGAATGCCCGGCAGTTGTTCGACATCCGCCAGACGATTGTTGCCCGACAGCACCAGCTTGTACATGAACAAAAACAGTCCGAAGGTGACTGCCGCCGCTATCAGACCGGAAATCAACATTCTTGGCGTATTCATATGCGTTACCCGAATGGCTTAATTTGGGTTTTCGGCGGAAATGGATATCTTATCCACACCGGCCAGTTTTACCTGATCCATAACCTCGGTGACCAGACCCACCCTCGAACCGCGATCGGCGACGATAACCACACTGCCTTCAGGGTTTTCTTTCTTGGCGTTTTCGACCAGGGTCCGCACTTCGCGTAATTCGATGCGGCGCTTGGCCATATAGATATCGTCATTGGAACGGATGCCGACCAGGATATTGCCCTGGTGTATGCGTTCGGCCGTCTCGGCAAGGGGTTTTGCGACCAGTGCACCCGTTTCCTTGGTGAATGAAGTCGTTACGATGAAAAAGATCAGCATGATGAAGACGATGTCCAACATCGGGGTGATGTTGATTTCAGCGTCTTCGGTATGAGCATGACGTCGAGCCATAGCGTCTCTCTCTTGTCAGCAGTGAAGCCTTCGGCTTCGCCTGTACTTTTCTGACCGCATTGCGACCAGAAAGGTGCAGGTATTGTTTAATCGATTTCCAGGCGCTTTCCCTGTAATCGAAAAAGCGCCTGAAAAATCTCTGTCTTAAACCGCAGACCGCCGCGCTAGTGATGCTGCAGCAAGTCTTCCAGTTCTTCCGCCTCCGTGCCTGCCTTGTGCTCCAGGAAGGTCCCGAAATACACCCCGGACAACGCGGCAACCATGCCCGACATCGTCGGCACTGTGGCCTTGGCCACGCCGGATGCCATTGCCCGGGCGTTGCCCGAACCGGCGTAGGTCATTACATCGAAAACGCCGACCATGCCTGTCACCGTGCCCAACAGACCCAGCAGCGGGCAAATCGCGATCAGTGCCTTGATCATGCCGACATTTTGTTTCAGGTTCAGCGATGCATGCGAAATCATCTGCTCCCGAATGCGTTTGGCATACCAGGAGGTTGTGTCTGCCCGGGCGTCCCAGGCAGCCACAATCGCCTTGCGCTGCTGTGGAAAGACTTTAAAGAAGTACCACAGCCGCTCGACGATCAGCGTCCACATCAATAGCAATACCAGCATAATGGCCCAGAGCACATTTCCGCCGAGTTCGATGAACTCGCGGATCGCATCCAGGGCGTTATACAGTATTAGCATCGCGTTTCTCCGCCAGGTTGGCGATGATTCCCGCAGCCTGTTCTTCCAGAATCTGGATCAGGCCTTTGGCCTTGGATTGCAGACCACTGTGAATAATCGTCAGCGGAATAGCCGCAATCAGACCCAGGACGGTAGTCACCAGCGCGGTCGAAATACCGCCGGCCATCATTCTCGGATCGCCAGTGCCGAACAGCGTGATTTGCTGGAACACATTGATCATACCGACCACGGTACCCAGCAGACCCAGCAGCGGTGCGATGACATACAGTACCTTGATAAAGCTCAAACCCGATTCGATCGGCGCGGTTTCCCGCAGGATCGCCTCGTCCAGTTTCAGTTCTAACGTTTCGATATCGGCATTGGGGTTATCGGTGTATACCGACATGACCCGGCCTAATGCATTGCTCTTGTCCGGCGTCTCGCTCTTCAGCTGGCGCTTCATCTTGCCGCCGGCGCCGGCCAGAGACAGGAATTTCCACAGACAGAACAGCAAACCGACAATGGCAACACCGACGATAACCCAGCCGACAACGCCGCCGTCTTCCTTAACGCGTTCGATAGGCGTCTTGGATTTCACCACCTGGCTCAGAATGACACCGCTGGTGAAATCAACCGCCATGGACTCGTTGCCGCCAGAAGCGCCTTGCAGTCCGGAAGCCATTGACTGGAAACGGCCGGCCGGCTGGCGCGCTAATTGAACCAGGGTTCCGTCGCCAACCGCGGTATCCCAAACCAGGAAGTTGCCGTCGGAGATCGCATTAAACACGCCGACGCGCACGATTTCCGCGTTTTCCTGCCGGTCGCCGTTGCCGTCGATCATCGGTGCGGTGAACCGGACCACCCGGCCCTGTTCGGCGATTTCTTCGACCATCGACGACCAAAGCTGACGGAGCTCACGGGTGGTCGGCAATTCCTTGCGCTGCGCCAGATCCCCGAGAAATGTGCCGCGACCGGGCTTCTGCGCGCTGACCATGGAATTGTCCAGGCGGGCCTGTAAATCACCAGCCACCTGCCGGACCACGCCGAACAATTCACCGAGGTTACCCATGCGTTCTTGCAGAACAACTTCCTGTTCGGCCAGTTGCCGTTCGTTTTCGTCGTACTCGGCCTTCAATGCGTCAGAACGACGCTCTTCGGCCTGCAGCTCGGCGCGTGCCTGAGCCAGCAACTGGCGCTGGCGGTCGCGCGCATTGACAAATTCGCGCTCACGCTGCTCATTGATGCGGTTTTCCTGCTGCTGCTGCTGTTGGACTTGCCGGGCCAGGTCCTGCAGGGACTGTGCAAAGCTGCTGCCGGAGATAACGAGCAGCGCCATCGTGAAAAATAGCGTTAGTTTTTTCATTGTGCGCCCTCCGGTGCCGGAACGGGAAGCACGACCAGATTCGGCGGCTTCTCGTTCTTAGCAATAGCAATACCCTCTTTGACTTCCAGGCGATAGGAATCGCCCAGCGGCGCGAAATCGCCAGCTGACGAATCCCACCAGCCGGTCTCCTTGCCGTCCTGGGATTGATACAGCAGCAAGGTACGCCCAACCCGCAGGAAATCGACCACATTGCCGTTCGGCAGCGTGCCGCGATAAGCCTCGGTGCTGCGACCGTATTCCAGTTCGCGCTGGTAGGCTTCCATAATGCGGCGGTATTTCTCCGATGTGGTTACGTCCGAACGGTCGATCATGTCTCTTAAATCTGCCACCCACTGAGACCGGTCTTCCCGATGAAACGGAATGTCAGCTTCAACCACCTGACGAAGCGTATCGACCATATCGATCATCAACGGCACCACACCGCGGTTAGTGTCTTCCAGTCCTTCCAGTTCGGTGGTGATGCGATTGCGCTCGTCACGCTGATCCTGGACCACTTTTTGAAGTTGCTCGTTGTAGACCCTCAGACTGTTGGTCTCGTTGACCACCGCCCGGTATTCCGAAACCAGATCCTGTGTCTGTTCGGCCAGATTGGTAATCCGTTGCTGGGTTCGTTGAGCGTTATTGTTGATTTGGGTTTCGGTCTGGATGATTGAATTCAATTGGGCGTTGGCAGTGCTGGCGATCAACACCCCGGCAATGCAGCCAATCCCGAGCTTTATGAAATGTTGGTTGAATAATTGTGGCATAGCCTGTTTCCAGTCTGTTTAAACGCAGTTTAGTTAACCGATTGTATTTTCTATTTCCCATGCCGGGCATCGATTGCTTTAATGCCCGATTTTCGAAGGAACTCAGGATAACCAAGCGTTTGCGAAATTACCAGATTTATATGCATTGGATTAGATTTATTTATCTTACTGTCAATTCCGGCCGGATGCGCGCGCCAGTACTGGCCCGGCAAACCGCGAAAGCGATTCGCCGGGCCCTTGTACCGAACGCATTTCGCCACCGCTTTTCGTCACCCTCTTCCGGTCAACTACGAAAAATCCTATAGTTAGCGTGTGCAATTAACGTTTACGATTAAGCACACCGGGACACCGGTACCGAAATACCCATGCCGATCGGTGCCGGTACCGGCACCGGCTGACAGTATGGAGCAGCAGGCGACCCGCCGGAGCGGGCGCAAGACACCTTGATTTAACGAACCGAGAACCAGGACGGGGTTATATGCCGGACGAGGAATTGTTGCAAAAGCCTGCGGGCTGCTCCCTGTTTCGGCGAATGCTGATTCTGCTTTACGATGCCATTGTTGTAATGGCCCTGTGGTTTGCATCCACCGGATTGTGGCTGCCGGCCAACCGCGGCGAAGCGATTACCTTCGGCCATCCGCTGTGGCCGTTTTACATCTTCAGTCTGATTATCGTGTGGTGGTTTTATCTGGCGCTGAGCTGGCGCCGCGGCGGGCAGACGCTCGGCATGCGGGCCTGGCGCGTGCAGTTGCAAACCGGTACCGGACAGGTGATTTCCTGGCCGGTAACCGTCATAAGGTTTGCCGTCGCGATCGGCGGTACCCTGCCGGCAGGGCTGGGACAGCTTTGGAGCCTGTTTCGGCCCGACCGGGCGGCCTGGCAGGACCTTGCCAGCGATTCGCGGCTGATTGTGCTGCCGAAACGGTAGCGCTGCCTTTATCAGGGCGTGCGACGCAGCGCCCAGTATGCAAAAACCGTCAGCAAAACCAGCGGCAACAGCGCACTGATCCAGACCGGCAGACCATAGGCCTCACCGAAATTTTGACTGGAGCGGGCGACAATAATATAGACTGCACCCAGCGCCATGCCGGTGAATAACCTGACCCCGAGACCGAGCTGGCGGTTGGAACCGAAAACAAACGGCATGCCAGCCAGAATCAGCGCCAGCACCGACAGCGGATAAACGATTTTTTCCCACAGCGCAGTCTGATACTGGCCGGCGTCCTGACCGTTGTCGGTCAGATAGCCGATATAGGAAGACAGCGCACGCATTGATAAATAGCGCGGCCGGGTGATCGCGGAATCGAGCAGACCCGGATCGACCTCGGTTTCCCAGACACCGTCCTCCGCGCCGCTTTTCTGCACCGATTGCTCCTCGATGATGGTTTCCTCCACCGGCCGCAGCAGCCACTGGCCGCCGCTCGGCACCGCTTCGCCGGCCCGGGTGATGCCGGCCAGCGAGTGATCGTCACCGATGCGGTAAATCGACACGTCCTGGAAACGCACTTCCTGCTGCGCACCGTCGGCGGTCATCAACGGCTGCCGAATATTGACGATATTCTGCCCGTCCCTGACCCACAGTCCTCCGGCGCCGCCGAGGTGGATTCTGCCGGCCTGCCGATCCAGCCGAAAAGCCCGGGCCTGCTGCTCCGCCTCCGGCGCCAGATACTCGCCGACCCACATGACCGGAATGAGTACCAGAACCGACCCCAGCAGCGCGGCAACCGCGATGCGCAGGCGGGAAATGCCGGCTGCCCGGAACGCCGTCAGCTCAAAGCTGGCCGCAAGCCCCCCGGCACCGATCAATGCCCCGACCAGGGCCGCGATCGGAAAAACCTGATAGGCCAGCCGCGGGACGGTCAGCACGACAAACCAGAGCGCCTGCAAGACCCCGTAGTCGCCTCTGCCGGAACGCAGTTCGCTGACAAAACCGAGCACCATCACCAGTGTCAGCAGTATGCCCCAGGCAGCCAATATGCCTTCGATGACGCTGCGCCCGATATACCGATCAACCCGCTTAATCATGGCTACGCTCAAACTCCATCAGATCACCGCGCTACACTTTCAGCATGCGCCCCTGGCGCCATATCCAAACCAATACCGTGACCAGCAGCAGGCCGTGCACCCACCACAGGCCGGTCACCGCCGGCAGTTTTTCGCTGTCGAGCCACACCCGGCCCAGGGTCAGTAAATTGGCGTACACCGCATAGGTCAGCAAACCCATGACCAGACGCCCGTAGCGCCCTTCGCGCGGGTCGGTATGGGCCAGCGGAATGGCCAGCAGGCCCAGCAGGACCACCGCAATCATCGGCGACAGGCGCCAGTGAAGCTCGGCGGCCGCCGCGCTGTCTCCCTGTTGCCATAAATCCCTGGCGGTCAACTGTTCGATCTGCTCGTCGCCTTTCTGGCGCTGCCGGTCGGGCAGCTTCAGATCCGCCCGGCTGAACCTGGCCACCGAGTAGTCCTGGCGGCCTTTGGCGCCCTCGGTTACCCGACCGTTGTCCAGGCTGAGAAAACGGCTGCCGGCATCCGCATCGAACCAGAACCGGCCGGAAGCCGCGGTCCATATCTGGTCTTTGCCTTCGCTGTGCTGGTAGATAAACACTTCCTCAAAGGCATTGCCGGCCTCGTTCATGGACTCCACATAGATCACCAGGTTGCCTTGCTGCAGCGAATGGAACTGACCGGCTTTCAGACCCCAGATCAGTGCCGAGCGAAAGGCCTGATCGAGTTGTTCGTCCGCCGCGCGGACCGCCCACGGGTTGATCAGAAACCCGACCGCACCGAGCAGAAGGGCCAGCGGCAAAGCCAGCAGCAGCATCGGCTTCAGCATGCGCCGCCAGTAAAACCCGCAGGCACGCATCACTGACATTTCCTGGTCGCGGTACAGGCGCCCCAGCCCCATCATCACACCGATAAACAAGGCCAGCGGCAATATCAGCAGCAGGGCTTCGGGCATGCGCAACAGCAACTGGCTGCCGAGCAGGCCGGCAGGCAGGCGCCCGTCGGCAACTTCGCCCAGCATGTCGCCGGCGTATACCCCGAAGATAACCAAAAATAAAATCGCCGCAACGCCGATGAAAGCCATCAGCCATTCGCGCAGTAAATATTTTTGGAGAATGTCTAGCACGGTCTATTAATTCTTGTAGAATGGCGAGCCCGCCCGAATTCTAGCAGCCCCGTGGAAGTAACTGCTAACCAGGGATAATAGTAGGAGCAGTGAATGGACATCTCGTTACGCTCAGGCGAACCGACTCAACTGGCAACTCCGTGCCTGGTCATCGGCGTTTTTTCCGATCAGGCATTCTCGCATTCCGCCGCGGCCGTGGACCAGGCCGGCGACGGCGAATTGAGCCGCAGAAAACAAACCGGGGACATTGACTGCCGTACCGGAAAAACCACTTTGCTGCACAGCGTCGCCGGCAGCGAGGCCGATCGAATACTGCTCGTCGGTTGCGGCAAAGCCGAAGCGTTTGATCGTCATGCGTTCTATAAGACCTGCGTTGCGGCCGGTAAGTTTCTACGCGACCACGTGATCCGAGAGGCACTGAGTTGCCTGCACGAGCTGGCGCTGAACGATACGCCGGACGACGCGTGGAAAGTGCGCCATTCGGCCATCGGTATCGATCATGCGAATTACCGCTATGAGGCCACCAAGAAGCCGAAGGACGAGCAGCCCCAACCGCTGGCCGAACTGCAATTGCTGGCCGGTGGCGAGTTCCAACCCGCCGTCGATCAGGCCCGGGGCATCGGTGCCGGCTACCGGCGCGCCCGCGAACTGGGCAATCTGCCGCCGAATATCTGCAACCCGGACTTCCTGGCCCAGCAGGCTGCTGAAATCGCGCAGCGCTACGACCGCTGTGAACTGGAAGTATTGGGCCGGCAGGAAATGGCGGACCTGCAAATGGGCGCGCTGCTGGGTGTCGCCCAGGGCAGTGCGACCGAACCCAAGCTGATCGTGTTGAAATACCGCGGCGGCGGGAAGAGCCAGCGCCCGACCGTACTGGTCGGCAAAGGCATCACCTTCGATACCGGCGGCATCTCGCTGAAACCGGCGGAAAACATGGACCAGATGAAATATGACATGTGCGGTGCCGCCAGTGTCATCGGCGCTTTCGAAGCCTGCGCCCACATGCAGTTGCCGGTCAACCTGATCACCGTGGTGGCAGCCGTGGAAAACATGCCCGACGGCGCCAGCTACCGTCCCGGCGATGTGTTGACCAGCATGTCCGGACAAACCATCGAGGTGCTGAACACCGACGCCGAAGGCCGGCTGATTCTGTGCGATGCGCTGACCTATAGCGAGCGTTTCGAGCCGGAATCGGTCATCGACGTGGCCACGCTGACCGGCGCCTGCGTGATCGCGCTCGGACACCATGCCAGCGGCCTGATGAGCAAGCACGACGACCTGGCCGAAGAGCTGCTCGCGGCCGGCCGGGACAACGTAGACCGCGCGTGGCGTCTGCCGCTGTGGGACGACTATCAATCGCAATTGGATACGCCGTTCGCCGATATGAAGAACGTCGGCGGCATGCCCGCCGGCAGCGTAACCGCCGGCTGTTTTCTGTCCCGTTTCATGAAAAAACAGCGCTGGGCTCATTTGGACATTGCCGGTTCGGCATGGAAATGGGCGACCCAGGAGGGTGCTACCGGCCGTCCGGTCGGGCTGCTGACCGGTTATTTGATCAGCAAGTCGGCCGGCTAGCGCCGATGACGGTCAGGGTGGATTTTTACTTGTTGGAGTCAGCGCATTTGTCCGCCGAATCGGTGTGCTGCCGGCTGGCCGCGAAGGCCTACCGGCAAGGCATGCCGGTCGATATTCTGGCGACATCGGAACAACAGGCCCGGCAGTTGGACGAACAGCTCTGGTCGGAACCGCCCGGACGATTTCTGCCCCATGCGTACGATCGCGGAACGGATGGCAGGCAGTTGCCGATCCGGATCCTGTTTGGACAAGAACCGGCCGCCGCCATCTGCATCAACCTCGGCAACACGCCGGTGGCCGCCGATCCGCCGCCGCAGCGGATTCTGGAGATCGTGCCGGCCGAGGCGGAACAGCGCAGCGCGTCACGCGAGAAGTACAAATTTTACCGTGCGCGCCGGTGGCCGCTAAACACGCACAAATTGCGATAGGTATTACGGACCGAAAGCGGAATGGAAAAGAGTTTCAATCCCGGCGCGATAGAGCAGCGCTGGTATCAGGAATGGGAAACCAGCGGCTATTTTTCGCCAGCCGGCGGGGATCAGAGCTACTGCATCATGCTGCCGCCGCCCAATGTGACCGGCAGTCTGCATATGGGTCATGCGTTCCAAGACACGATCATGGACGCGCTGACGCGCTATCACCGCATGTGCGGACGGAATGCGCTGTGGCAGCCGGGCATGGATCATGCCGGCATCGCAACCCAAATGGTGGTCGAACGCCAGCTCGGCAGCCGGAATATTCACCGCCGGGACATCGGCCGGGAAGCTTTCGTCGATGCAGTATGGGAGTGGAAAGAACAGTCTGGCGGCATCATCAGCCGGCAGATGCGCCACCTCGGCGCGTCGGTCGACTGGTCGAACGAACGCTTCACAATGGACCCGGGGCTGACGGAGGCCGTCATCAAGGTTTTCGTCGACCTGTACGAGGAAGGATTGATCTACCGGGGCAAGCGGCTGGTGAACTGGGACCCGGTACTGAACACCGCGCTGTCCGATCTGGAGGTGATCAGCGAAGAGGAACAGGGCAAGCTGTGGCATATCCGCTATCCGCGAAAAGACGGCCGCGGTTATGTGATCGTCGCGACCACCCGCCCGGAAACCATGCTCGG
>JANQPM010000012.1 GCA_028289465.1 Lysobacterales bacterium
CGCGGTAGTACGCCCCCGACGGCGGACCGGCCAGCAACGGCATGGTCGCCGCTAGGGCTTCCGGCGGAATCGTCCGGGTTGCCGCTTGATGGGCGTCGATACTGTCCCAGGTCTCGATAACCAGAAAACGCGATGGCTGGCCGCGGTCTTGCAGCAGCCGGACGGACCGGCAGCCCGGCGATCCGCTGATCAGCGGCAGAATCGCGCCGAGCTGCGCGCGCAGCGCATCGGTTTTACCGTCTTTGGCGGCAAATTCGTTAATTCGAATAATGCTCATCTGTGGTCTCCATCAAATGACATATAAACGGGTGACTTGAATGGGGCGACTTGAATGGGGTGGCTACAATGGGACAGCCTCCATTGGCACGCCGCCGGCACACGGCAGGGCGCTGCTATGGTCATCTGCCTAGCCGGCCATGGTGTTCAGCATCTTGCCCATCATTTGATGCACCAGATTAATCGCTTTCAACGGCCGGAGCATCACTTTGAAATCGACAATCTCGCCGCGGGCATTCCAACGCATCATATCGACGCCGTTAATGGCAATGCCCTGCACCTCGGCGCTGAATTCCAGTACGGCATCGGTTTTGGAATGTACTTGCCGGACATACCGAAAACTCTCATTGCCCAATACCTGCAACGCAGCACCCAGATATATTTTCGCGATCGCCTTGCCCTGCTGCGGCGTATGCACCACCGGTGAATGAAAAACCACATCGTCGGCCAGCAGCGCATCCAAACCCGAGGGGTCTCGCGACTCGACCAGTGCATGCCAGGCATCAAGCGTTGGATGGTTCATCAAGGCTCCTTCTATTATGCGGTCAAGCTGCTTCAAACACCGGCTATTCGGCTTCCAAAAACCGGTAGCGGTTCTGCACCACAAAAATGTTCTGCCGAATCGCATCGAATTCGCGCAGGCTCAGAATCGACATCAACTGATCGCGGAAGTCTTCGATGTATTCGCGGCCGCACTCGTCTTTCTGTTTGTCCTGGAAGCTGTCACTGCGGGTGTCCAGCTTATATTCTACCGCCCGCTCCAGAGTCAACAGGGTGGTCGGGAAATCAAAATACTTGGTGATCCCGCTGTCGTCGTCAGCCAGTTTCTTCGCGGTGCGCGCATCCCATTCGCGCTCGCGCAGCGGATCGACGATTTTTATCGGCTGTACCTCGTATTTCCGGTTGCGCAGCTCAGCCAGAATTTCGTCGATCGCGTTGCGGTGAAACTCCCCCAGATAGGCCGGGATATAGACGTAAAACCGTATGTTTTCCGGCGCATTCGATTCCTTGCGCAGTCTTCGCACCACCGGCGCCAGGTAATTGTAGACATAGCCGTAGGCCAGCGCGTAGGGCAGCGTGAAGCGCTCCCGCTTCAGGCTGCTGTTCAGCTTCCTGATTGCCCACCCGCCGAGTATCGGCAGCAGAGTGTACAGCGCACCCAGCAAGACCAGGATCGGCTCCAGCTTGATCTGATCGGGCTGCAACACCCAGATAATCGCAACAGCAAGGGTCGCCACCAGAATCAAAACGCTTAACAGCGCGAAAGCAAATTCGATGCGTTTAGTGCGTTTGTCTTTCATCGTTACAGCGCTTGTCGAATGGCGTCGCTCCGATTGCTCCCGAACAAACGCTTAAGTCTGATCACCCATCGGAAAGATGCCGTTACCGCCGACTGCTATAGTGACATCGTTTACGCTGTTATTGAAGATAACCGCGGTTGAAGTCGGCCACTTCACCAACACCGAGGCCGTCTCGCCGGCGCCCAGCGGACTGAAATAGCTCCAGCCGACGGGGCTGCCCTGGCTGTCGGCGCCTTGAATGATGAAGTCGGCGGATTCCGATGTGCTCAGATTGGTAATCAGCAACTGGTTCGGGATCATTTCTCCCAGATAGACAACGGCAATTGAACCGCCCTGCGAAACCTGCAGTGGATTGGTTTCTGTTGACATGACTCCCCCTTACGGATTCGGCTGCGCAGCCTGTTCAGACTGCTTCTGACCAGTATATAAAATCCTGAGTGGAGCAGCAGGCGACCCGCCGGAGCGGGCGCGAGACTCCTTTTCTTAAGCCGCTAGGCGGTGGTCTGCGGCGGCTTGCAGTCTGTCTGTCCGAATAGAATCCGGCGTGCTTCTTCCGACATTGGCTTGCCTTCCTCGGCAACGGTCTTCCCCAACGCATAGGCGCGGCATACGGCATCCCTGGATCGCATGCGGTCAAACCATGCCTGCAAATGCGGGAATGTATCGAGCTGCTGCTTCTGCCGTTCCCACGGCACGATCCATGGATAGCTTGCAATGTCGGCAATCGAATACTCGCCACAAATATAGTCCCGTCCCTGCAAGCGGTTATTCAGTACGTTGTACAACCGGGTGGTTTCGTCGGTATAGCGCTTTTGGGCGTACGCGATAGGTTCTGGCGCATAGACATTGAAATGATGGTTCTGGCCCAGCATCGGACCGAGGCCGGCCACCTGCCAGGTCAGCCATTGCAACGTCTCCCAGCGTGCCCGCAATTCAGTCGGCAGCAGCTTGCCGGATTTCTCCGCCAGGTATTGCAAAATAGCGCCGGATTCAAACAGCGCCAGCGGTTCTCCGCCGTCCTTCGGCTGATGGTCGACAATGGCCGGCATCTTATTGTTCGGCGAGATTTTCAGGAACTCGGCATCGAACTGTTCGCCCTTGCCGATATTCACCGGCACCAGACGGTAGTTCAGCCCGGTCTCTTCCAGCAGGATGGTGATTTTGTGGCCGTTGGGGGTGGGCCAGTAATACAGATCAATCATAGGGCGTTTCCTCCGCACGCTTTTCCTACAGGTACGGGCAGTGTTGGAAAAAACCAAGTCGGCGCCGCGAGTATTGGACGATATCAGCAAAGGAGCCACAGGCGACCCGCCGGAGCGGGCACCGCGAAGCATGGCTTCTTGCGCGCTGCGCAAACCGCAGTGCAGGTGACTTGTTGCGGGTGACCTGGTGTGGGTGACTCGGCCGGCGGTTTTGCCAGCGGCAAAAAAGCCGGCCAGCAGGCACCGTCAAATGGCTGGAATCCGGCGGCTGGTTGGATTATAAGGTTTACGCGGTCCACGGCAGCGGCGTGGTCAGCGCGGAACCCATTGAAATCATCGGAACCCGGGACGGTAAGGCCAGCGCCTTTTGAAACAGAAACTCGCCATCGCCACCTGCGCGGCGTACGCCGAATTGCCGCCGCAGGAACAATTATTGCTGCAGAAGCTGATCGATGCCGGAATCGCCGCAGCGCCGGCCGTCTGGTCGGACCCGGCTGTGGACTGGGCCGGCTTCGACGCGGTATTAATACGCACCACCTGGGATTACACCCGCCACTACCGTGCATTCAAACGCTGGCTGCAACGCGTCGACCGGGCCGGCATACGGCTGTTCAACGCCCATGATCTTTTGCAATGGAATATGGACAAGCGCTATCTGCTGGAACTGGCCGCGGCCGGCATCCCGGTGGTGCCGACACACTTTATACCGCAGGGGTCGGCCTGCGACATCGACTGGCCGGACTGGCAGACGGCAAAAGCAGTGATCAAGCCGGCGGTGTCCGCCAGCGCGAGGGGCACCTGGGTCGGCAACTGGCCGATGCCGGCAGAGCAACGACAACGTCTGATCGAACAGTCCGAGAAGCAGGATCTGCTGCTGCAACCCTTTATGCCGTGCATCCAGTCGCAGGGCGAATGGTCGCTGATGTATTTCGGCGGAACGTTCTGTCATGCCGTATTGAAACGCGCGGCAAAAGGCGAATTCCGCGTGCAGAAAGAATATGGCGGGAAGGCGCTGGCAAAGACGCCTCCGAATGCGCTGCTGGCGCTTTCCCGGAAAACCCTGGCCGCGTGCCCGCAGATGCCGCACTATGCCCGTATCGACTGGGTCGGTGGCCGGAATGGCTGGCGCCTGATGGAACTGGAGCTGGTGGAACCGGAGCTGTTTCTGGACCGGGATCCCGCCGCCGCCGAACGGTTGGCCGCGGCACTATTCAATCTACCAGGAACCCCCTGGTAACAGCGCCTTCCAGCGCGAAACCACCGCATATGGATTGGCTTATCACGCCTAAAGATGCCGCTACCGGAGGCCGGTTCCGCCGGCAGTCTTTTTCAGTACGGCGCTAATCGCCGGCCGGCTGGCTAGGCGTTCATACCAGCGCGTCAGCGCGCTCAGGCCGTGGTCCTGCTGGCCGCGGATTGCAATATGCCACAATGCGAACCAGGCCATATCGGCAATGCTGTAGTACTCGGTCAGCCAGCGTTGGCGCATCAACACCTGATCGGCCTGCGCCGCCTTGCGTTTTATCCGCGCATCGTTCAGCGGCAGATCCAGGCGGCTGCGGGCCAGCCAGTTCAGTACTTGAAAACGCCGGCGCCAGCTCAGCGGCAGAAACCGACGGCGGCTTTCCGCCAGGTACTGTAAAGCAAGCGCCGGAGAACTTAGCAGCACGCCATGACCGCCATCCGGCGGGCGGTCTTCGCCAAAACGAAACGCCGCGCCGGTACCCGGCGGTGGCGGTTGCAGGCAATACGCCAACCCGCATTCTTCCAGCAGAATGCATACTGCGGTAACGGGGGCCGGTGGTCCCACTAGCTCTATCACTGAAAAATTCCGTACCTTCACTGTTACAGAAAGCGCCTGTACGCAGCTTAGATCAGGCGGTCGCAGCAAAGTAAGAAGATTTTCGTACTTTGGCACGGATAGCAACAGAAATTCGGCCCAATAACAAAAAGACCGCCCGAAGGCGGCCTTTCGCGACAGATTACGCGCCGATCAGTCCCGTTTGACCCGAATGGCCCCGTTGACTGTATCCATACTGAGTCTTGCGCTGCCGCTGCCGATGGAACCCCGCATATCCTGTCCGACAAAGCGGCCCTTTTCGACTTCCAGACCGAAATCGCCACCGCGAATCGAACCGTTGACCGTATCGGCGGTTACCGATGTATCCGCATCATCGGGCAAATACACTTCGATGGTGCCATTGACCGTCTCCATTCGGGCTTTCTGGCTACCCTCCAGGCGGTCGAAGCGTGCTTCGATGGCTCCGTTCACGGTATCGAAATTCACATCGCTGGCGATACCGCTGACTTCAATATCTCCGTTGACCGTATCGGCCTTGACCACGCCGCTGACGCCTTCCACCTCGATATCGCCATTAACCGAATCCAGCCCGTCCAGACTGATCGTACCCGGTACTTCGACCCGGTACTCGACCGAACCGCTATTGCCATTGCCCCAGTTGAACCAGCTCTTGTTATTGCTGTGCAGCTTGGTTTCGACGCGGACGAAGTCATCGCCATGGTCGACCAGAATTTCGATCCGGTCCATGGCTTTCTGGCTGCCGGCTTTCTTAATGGCCAGTACTTCAACCGTATCGCCTGAACCGCCAACCACGGTGACGTCGCCATTAACATTGTCCAGGCTGAAATATCCGTCGTCATCAATCGGGAAGCTGTAGCTGACTTCTTCGGTCAGCTCGGCCACCGCGCTCGCGCTGACCAGACTCAGCCCCAGCAGAGTGATTAACGCTTGCTTGTTCATGTTTGTTCCTCGGCATCAGAATATAAATACAACAAATTGGATGATACGCGATGGCAAAGGGTTTAAAAGCGCCGTTAGTCATAGGCGCTGGGCGCAAGTGCCGAAACGGGCGCCAGAGAAGCCTGGTTTCCGAGCTAAACCGCCCTTTGAGAATCCCAATGCCTGATGTAGGAGCCCAAGCCGGACAGTCCGGCGGTTTTGCCAACGGCAAAGAAGCCGGCCAGCAGGCACCGTTTAGCGCGTCTGGCTTCGCCTGCACGCGCTTAACGGTTTCGCCAGAAGGCTTCTTCGCTATCGCGAAACCGCCGTCTGACTCCACCTGCACTACGAAAGAAGCGAGCGCAAGACACTGCCGATTCCAGCCGGTTGTTTCGCGCAGCGAATCAGAGGCTGGAATCCAATAAACCTATGTTGTCTTGGGGCTGCGGTTTCCGCCGAAGGCGGAAGAAGCGGGCACAAGACACCTTAACTGCCTCTTGCATCCGCCGAAAATCGAGTTTAGAATATTGCGCTACTGTATTAACACATTAATACACTATGAAGCATCATTCAAGCCAACAGGCCAAAGGAACCAACACCGCACAGCGGCTGCTGTGCGAAGCGCTGCTGCGTTTCGAATCCCCCGATCAGGTGCAGGCGCTGCTGCAGGACCTGTGCACGCCGGCGGAACTGGAGGCCATTGTCGACCGCTGGCGCGTCGCGCTGATGCTGAAGCAGGGTATGACCTACCGCGAAATCAACCAGCGTACCGGGGTCAGCGTGACCACGGTCGGACGCGTCGCGCGATTCATCGACATGGGTGCTGGCGGCTATCAGGCCGCGCTGGACAGAATCGAATTACCGGAGGTCCTATGCGGCTGACCATAGCAATCCAGAAATCCGGCCGTCTGGCACAGAAATCGCTGGCCTTGCTGGACCAGTGCGGGCTGCAGTTCACGCAAAGCAAGGATAAGCTGTTCTGGTTCGGCAAGACCCTGCCGGTAAACCTGCTGCTGGTACGCGATGACGATATCCCGCAATTGCTGCTCGACGGTGTCTGCGATCTGGGTATCGTCGGTCAGAACGTCGCCACCGAGGTTCTGCTGCGGCAGTGCAGCGATGGCCGCGAAGTTGAACTGAACGCGCTGAGAGCACTGGATTTCGGCCACTGCCGGCTGTCTGCAGCGGTACCGGAAACCGAGCAGTATCAGCGGCTTGAGGATTTTCAAGGCAAACGGATTGCAACCAGCTACCCGCATCTGACCGAGGATTTCTTCCGCCGCCAGGATATTGATGTGCAGACCGTACGTCTTTCGGGCTCGGTGGAAATCGCACCCAGCCTGGGTATTGCCGATGCCATCGTCGACCTGGTTTCCACCGGCACCACGCTGCGCGCGAATCACTTGAAGGAAGTCGCACAACTGCTGGAAAGCCAGGCCATGCTGTATCAGACCAACAAGCCGCTGGCGGTCAATAAGCAGATTTTGCTGGACCGGCTGCTGCTGCGAATCGACGGCGTGTTGCAGGTACGGGAAAGCAAGTATGTGATGTTGCATGCGCCACGCGAAGCACTGGCGCAGATCGCGCATTTGCTGCCCGGTGCCGAATCGCCGACCGTGCTGCCGCTGGAAGGCCGCGAAGACCGCGTCGCGGTGCACGCGGTGTGTACCGAATCGGTTTTCTGGGAACACCTGGAAGCTCTGAAGGCCGCCGGAGCCAGCGCCGTTCTGGTATTGCCGGTGGAAAAGATGCTGGCCTGAAATCATGCGTACCGCGATCTGGCAAGACCTGGACGAATCACAGCGGCAGGAAACCCTGCAGCGGCCGCCGCTGCTGAGCAGCGCCGAGCTGACCGATAAGACCCTGGCCATCATCAACCGGGTGCGCTCGGCCGGCGACCGTGCGCTGACCGAGCTCACCGAATCCCTGGACGGCGTCCGGCTGAGTAAGGTCGAGGCCGGACCGGGTGCTGCCGCCAGCCCCGAACTGCTGGCCGCAATGCGCCAGGCGGTTGAGCGGATCGGCCTTTTTCACCAGGCCGGCAAACCGGTTGATTATCGCGTGCGTACCGCACCCGGAATTGAATGCCACACACTGTACCGGCCGCTGGTCCGGGTCGGGCTGTATGTGCCGGGGGGCTCCGCACCGCTGATCTCCACCGTGCTGATGCTCGGCATTCCGGCAAAGATCGCCGGCTGCCGGGAGATTGTGCTGTGCTCGCCGCCGAACGCCGACGGTGCCATCGCCCCGGAAATTCTGGCCGCAGCCGAGCTTTGCGGTGTCCGGCGGATTTTCGCCGTCGGCGGGGCTCAGGCCATCGCAGCCATGGCCTACGGTACCGAGAGTATTCCCCGTTGCGACAAGTTATTCGGTCCGGGCAATGCCTGGGTAACCGAGGCCAAGCGCCTGGTCGCGGCCGATCCGCAAGGTCCGCGAATCGACATGCCGGCCGGGCCGTCCGAGGTGCTGGTGATCGCCGACCGGGACGCCGACCCGGAACTGGTCGCGCTGGATTTGCTGGCGCAGGCGGAGCACGGCCCGGATTCCCAGGTGATATTGCTCTCGACCTGTTCGGACCTGATTGCCGAGGTTTGCCGGTACACCGGCCAGCTCGCGGCCGAGTTGCCACGCAGCGATATTCTGGTGCAGTCATTGGAATACGCCAGGGCTGTTCTGTGCCGGGATATCGCACAGGCCATCGACATCTCCAACCGCTATGCGCCCGAACATCTGATCCTGAACGTCGCCCGGCCGGCAAGCTATCTGGACCGGATCGAGCACGCCGGGTCGGTTTTTCTCGGCCGCTGGACCCCGGAGTCGCTCGGCGATTATTGCAGCGGCACCAATCACGTGCTGCCGACCGCCGGCTATGCCCGGACCTACAGCGGTTTGTCGGTGCGCGATTTCATGAAGTCCTTCACCGTGCAGCAGGCCTCCGCCGAAGGGCTGCTGGATATCGGCCCCGCGGCCGAAACGATGGCCCGCGCCGAATCGCTGGAGGCGCACCGTCTGGCGGTTGCCGAGCGCCGGCGGCGGCTGCTTGAGCAATGAGCATCGTCGAGCGCGCCCGGCCTGAAATCCGGGCGATGACCGCCTACTCCTCGGCCCGCAGCGCGGCCGGCAGGGCACCGGTGCTGCTGAACGCCAACGAGAAGCCGTGGGGGCCGCCAGCCGGCTTCGAACCCGGTGTCGAATTGAACCGCTATCCGGATCCGCAACCGGCCGGGCTGCGTCGGTTGATGGCCGAACACTACCGGGTGCCGGAAGCTCAACTGCTGATCACCCGCGGCAGCGATGAGGCCATCGACCTGCTGGTGCGCGCGTTTTGCGAAGCCGGCCGGGATAGCATCGTCCAATGCCCGCCCTGTTTCGGTATGTACGCGATTGCGGCCCGCATTCAGGGCGCCGCCATCGTCGATATTCCGTTACGGGCCGAAAACGATTTCGCGCCGGACATCGAAGCCATCATCGAGTCCGTCGATAACGCGGTAAAGCTGGTTTTCCTGACCAGCCCGAACAACCCGACCGGCGGCGGTATCGAACCTGACCTGGTGCTTGAGCTGGCGGACGCTATCGGTGATCGCGCGCTGGTGGTGCTTGATGAGGCCTATATCGAGTTCTGCGACAGGCCCAGTCTGGCCGCAGCGGTCAGCGAACGGGATAACCTGGCGGTGCTCAGAACCCTGTCCAAAGCCTATGGTCTAGCCGGTGCACGCTGTGGCGCGCTGATTGCCGATCCGGCGGTGATCGAACTGCTGAAGCGCATTATTTCTCCGTATCCGCTGCCTTCGCCATCTATCCTGGCTGCTGAAAAAGCGTTAGCAGGAACGGATTCGGCCGAAATTAAACGTCAGTGCTTACAGATAATGCAGAACAAATCTCCGCTGGTCCGGCTGCTGCGCGCCCAGGACTGGGTCCGGCGAATCTGGCCCGGTGAGGCGAATTTCGTGCTGGCCGAAGTCGATCAAGCCGACCGGCTTTGCCGCTTTCTGGCCGGACAAGGCGTGCTGGTTCGTAATTTCAGCCACCACCCGATGCTGCCGGACTGTGTGCGCATTACCGTCGGCAGCGATGCCGACCAGCAGCGGCTCGGCGATGCGCTGGCCGGCTATGACCCCCATAGCGACGATCCCAGTGGCGATGATCCCGGTGGCGATGACCCCGGTAGCGATCACCCCGGTAACAATCACCCTGGCAATACGCACGTAAAGGCCGCCACACCATGAAACAGAAAATCCTATTCATCGACCGTGACGGCACGCTGATCGAGGAACCGGCCGATGAGCAGATTGACCGGTTCGAAAAACTCAGATTACTGCCCGGCGTGATCCCGGCCCTGCTGGCGTTGAGCGCACACGGCTATCGGCTGGTGATCGTCACCAACCAGGACGGGCTGGGTACAGACCGTTTTCCAGAAGTAGATTTCACCGGCCCGCATGAGCTGATGCTGGATATCTTTGCATCGCAGGGCATTTCGTTCGATGCCGTGCTGATCGACCGCCACTTTCCGGAAGACAATGCGTTCACCCGCAAGCCTAATATAGGACTGGTGCTCGATTATTTAAAAAGCGGCACGCTGGATCTGGCTAATTGCTTTGTGATCGGTGATAGGGAGACCGACCTGGAGCTCGCCAAGAACATGGGCGTTCAGGGGCTGTGCGTCGGCCCGGCCGGGCTCGACTGGCCGCAGATCGTCGAACGGATTCTGGACCGCGACCGCAGCGCCCGCCACCGGCGCAAGACCGCCGAAACCGATATCGCGGTTCAGGTAAATCTGGACCGCCCAGGCGATAATACGATCAGCACCGGCATCGGCTTCTTCGACCACATGCTGGAACAACTGGCGCTGCACGGCGGGTTTTCGCTGCGTCTGCAGGCCGCCGGCGACCTGCATATCGACGAGCACCATACCGTCGAAGACTGTGCGCTGGGCCTCGGCGAGTGTCTGCGCCAGGCGCTTGGCGATAAATACGGCATCGGCCGCTACGGTTTTGTGCTGCCGATGGACGAATCGCTGGCTGAGGCGGCCGTGGACCTCTCCGGCCGGCCGCACTGCCGAATCGACGCCGCGTTTCCGCGCGACCAGGTCGGTGGTCTAAGCATCGAAATGGTCCGGCATTTCTTCCACAGCCTGGCGCAGAGCCTGGGTGCGGCCATACATCTCAAGCTTAGCGGCGAAAACACCCATCACATGGTGGAAGCCGCGTTCAAAAGCACCGGACGTGCGCTGCGGCCGGCACTTGCGCGTGGCGATCAGGGCCTGCCGAGCAGCAAGGGTACGCTGTGAGTGCGCTGGCGATCATCGACGGCGGCGGCGCCAATCTGGGCTCGGTGCGCTATGCCTTGCAGCGCCTCGGCACCGAGGCGACGGTGACCGCCGATGCCGCGGAAATCCGGCGCGCGCAGTGCATTATTCTGCCCGGTGTCGGTGCGGCCGATGTGGCGATGGCGCGGCTGCGGCGGTTACGGCTGGACCGCTTGCTGACCGAACTGCGGCAGCCGATTCTCGGCATCTGTCTCGGCATGCAGTTGCTGTACGAACACTCCGAGGAAGGCGATACGGCGTGCCTGGGCCTGATTCCGGGCAAGGTAACGCGCCTGCAGCCGGCTGCGGGCCTGAGCATTCCGCATATGGGCTGGAACCGGGTCCATGTGCACCGGCAAGACCCGCTGGCCGATGACCTGCCGGCCAATGCTTATGCGTATTTCGTCCACAGCTACTGCGCACCGGTCAACCGGCACACGATGGCCAGCTCACTGCACGGCCGCAGCTTCGCCTGCATGGCCCGTGCGGGCAATTACTGGGCGGCGCAGTTTCATCCGGAACGTTCAGCCGATACCGGGCGGCGCATCCTGGATGCGTTTTTGCGGGTGGGTTCATGCGTCTGATACCGGCTATCGACCTGATCGGCGGGCAGTGCGTACGGCTGACCCAGGGGCGCTTCGATGCGCAGCGCCAATACGGCACCGACCCGCTGATGATCGCAGAAAACTATGCCGATGCCGGGGCCGAGTGGCTCCATCTGGTGGACCTGGACGCAGCCCGCGGCGCCGGGAACAGCCGTGAGACTATTGCGCGCCTGAGCCGGATTGCCGGCTTGTCGATACAGCAGGGCGGCGGCATCCGCCAGCGGGCTGACCTGCTCGTGCATCGCGAGCTCGGTGTGGATCGCCTGGTGATCGGCAGCCTGTGCGTGAAGGCCCCGCTGGAGTTTGCCGGCTGGCTGGCGAAGACCGGGCCGGACGCGCTGGTCGCCGCGCTGGATGTTCGCCCGGGCAGCCGCGGCCAATGGCAGCCGGCGATTCACGGCTGGCAGCAGGATGCCGATGTGGATTTATTCGATTTGCTGGATCAGCTTGCCGATGCCGGCCTTAGACATCTTTTGTGCACCGACATTCAGCGCGACGGCATGATGTCCGGCCCGAACGATGAGCTCTATCGTTCACTGGTCAGCCGCTACCCGCAGTTGCTGATTCAGGCCTCCGGCGGCGTTTCCAGCCTTGATGATCTCGCGCGGCTGAAAGACACCGGCGTCGATGCCGCGATTGTCGGCAAGGCCCTGCTGGAAGGTGCGTTCGATCTTGCCGATGCGCTGCGGATGGTGGCATGAACGCGGCCAGCCAGCTTTGCCGGCGCATTATTCCATGCCTGGACGTGCGCGATGGCCAGGTCGTGAAGGGCGTTCGTTTTCGCGACCACCGGATCGTCGGCGACATCGTCGAGCTCGCGCTGCGCTATCGCGACCAGGGTGCCGACGAACTGGTGTTTTACGACATCACCGCCAGCGTGGAAAAGCGCAGCGTGGATGTGCGCTGGGTCGACCGCATCGCCCGCGAGATCGATATTCCGTTTTGTGTGGCCGGCGGTATTCGGGATGTCGACACGGCTCGGCAGGTTCTGAACGCCGGCGCCGACAAGGTCTCGATCAACAGCCCGGCACTGGAACGGCCGGCATTGATTACCGAGCTGAAAGACGGTTTCGGCCAGCAGTGCGTTGTAGTCGGCATCGACTCCGTGCGAGTGGCAGATGACTGGTGGGTCAGGCAATACACCGGCGATCCGGCCGCGATGCAGGAAACCGGTCGACGCACATTGGACTGGGTCGCCGAGGCCTCAGCGCGAGGCGCCGGCGAAATCGTATTGAATTGCATGGACAGCGACGGAGACAAGGGCGGCTATGATTTATCGCAGCTGCGTGCCGCCAAGGCGCTGACCGATCTGCCGCTGATCGCGTCCGGCGGCGCCGGTGCGGCGGCGCATTTCGCCGAAGTCTTTCTGGACGCCGGGGTCGACGGCGCGCTGGCGGCCAGCGTCTTCCATTCCGGCGAGATCGCCATTCCCGACCTGAAACGGCAACTGGCCGGGCAAAACATCGAGGTGAGGCATGCCACAGACAATATCCGCTGAACGCAGCGTTATGACGGAACCGGCAATGGACTGGCAGAAGAGCGGCGGCCTGCTGCCGGCCATCGTGCAGGACGCGGACAGCGGCCGGGTATTGATGCTGGCCTATATGAATGCCGATGCGCTGAAAGCTACGCTGTCCTCCGGCCGGGTAACCTTTTTCAGCCGCAGCCGCCAGTCGCTGTGGACCAAGGGCGAGACCTCCGGGCACTTCCTGCAATTGGTTTCGATCCTGCCGGACTGCGACAACGATGCCTTGCTGATACAGGCGCGGCCGAACGGGCCGGCCTGTCACCGCAATACGCCGACCTGTTTCGATCAAACCGGGCAGCCCAATCAGGCGCCCTACGCCTTTCTCAGCGATCTCGAAGCGGTCATTCGCGAGCGTCTGAAGAGACCGGAACCGGCCGGCAGCTATATTGCCCGGCTAAACGCCGAAGGGGTCAAGCGGATCGCCCAGAAAGTGGGTGAAGAGGGCGTGGAAACCGCGCTGGCCGGCGTTTCCGGTTCGACGGCCGAGCTGTTGGAAGAATCGGCCGATCTGGTGTTTCACTTGTTAATTTTGTTGCAGAAAAATGAAATTTCTTTCGAAATCCTGCTCAAAACGTTACAAAAACGCGCCAAATAGACAAAATAGGACAAATTGCAACGTTCGGGTGTTGTATAACGAGGTTTTTCGTAAATAACCCAAAGCAAACAACCCTGCGCAGATCACCCAGCGCGAATAACCCGGAGCCGCTCATGCATCACCTTCCCGTCCTGGTCCTCAGCCTGATCTTCCCGCTATCGGCAGCGGCCGGCGTTGCCCCGCTGATTGCCGACGGACCGAACCCCAACGCCCCCGAAGAGGTGAAACAATACGGCCAACTGGCCGGCCACTGGCAATGCAAGAGTTTCAATTTGCAGCCGGACGGAAACTGGGCTGAAAGCCCCGGACTTGCCACCTGGAGCTGGTACTACGTGCTGGAAGGCTATGCCGTGCAGGACGTCTGGCTGCCGGACCGCAACGCCAATGCTGCCGCGCCGATGGGCACCAATCTGCGTACCTTCGACCCCGGAACCGGGCTATGGGAAATGGTCTGGACTACGCAGCAGGTTCCACGGCTGGAAAAATACCGGGCCAGCTACCGCAACGGCGAAATCCACATGTATGCGGAACGGCCGGCTTCGGCCAGTTTTCCGAAGCACCTGATGCATATCACGTTTCACAACATCGGCGAAACGCACTTTGACTGGAAATATGAATCCTCGGGCCTGACCGACGGAAAAAACTGGCGCGAAGTGGCCCGGCTATCCTGCGACAAAAGCAGCTAGCTTACGGTATTTCCGGCGGCCGCCAGTGGCCGGTCGCCTGTTCGAAACCGTACGCGACCTCGATCAGCACAGGCTCGGACAAATGGCCGCCATAGATGGACAGGCCTACCGGCAGACCGTGGATGAAGCCCATCGGCACCGTGATATGCGGATAGCCGGCAACCGCTGGAAAGCGCGAACTGCTGCCGATGAAGTGATCGCCGTTAATCATGTCGGTCACCCAGGCCGCCGAACCGGTAGCGGAAATAATTGCGTCCAGGCGATGCGCCCGCAGCACCGCATCGATGCCCTTCTTACCGGCCAGCCGCTTGGACGTTTTCAGCGCGGCGCGGTACTCCTTGCTTTGCAGATCGCCTTTGCTTTGCGCTTCATGAAAGATATCCTGACCAAACCATGGCATTTCCCGGTCGGCATGGCGGTCGTTGAATGCGATAAGCTGCTCCAGAGTCCGGGTCTCGACCGCCTTCGGGGTACTCGCCAGATACGCATTGAGATCTGCCTTGAATTCATGCAGCAGCACCTGGTATTCGGCGCCGCCGAACTCACCGTACGTTTCGAAATGCACCGGGTCGACGATTTCCGCACCGTGTGCCCGCATCACTTCGATCGCATCATTAATCAAGGCTTCTACCGCCGGGTGAAAGCCGGTCATTTGCCGTGCAACCCCGATTCGCTTGCCGTTTAAGCCGTCGGTCTTCAGGTGAGGCCGGTAGTCGGTGACGGCATTGCGATTCACCCCGACGCTGAGCGGGTCGCGCCGATCCGCACCCTGCATCGCCTGCAGCAACGCGACGGCGCCGGACACCGTTTTGGCCATCGGTCCGGCCGTATCCTGGCTGTGGGCGATGGGCACGATGCCGCTGCGCGACACCAGGCCGAGGGTCGGTTTGATACCGACCACGCCGTTGGCCGAGGACGGGCAGACCACCGAGCCGTCCGTTTCAGTGCCGACCGCCAGCGGTGCGAAATCCAGCGCCACCGATACCGCCGAGCCGGAACTGGAACCGCAGGGATTGCGCCTGCGGTCATAGGCATTGTGGGTCTGGCCGCCCACCGCACTCCAACCGGACACCGAATGACCGGAGCGGAAGTTCGCCCACTCGCTGAGATTGGCCTTGCCGAGGATGACCAGACCCGCATCCCGCAGCCGTTTCACCAGACCCGCATCCTGGGCTGCGAAATTCGCGTTCAAGGCCAGCGATCCGGCAGTGGTCGGCAATGGGTCCACGCTCTCGATATTGTCCTTCAACAGCACCGGGATGCCGTGCAGCGGGCCACGCAACTGCCCGCGCCGGCGCTCTTCATCCAGCAGTCTGGCCTGTTTCACCGCATCCGGGTTGGTTGCAATGACCGCGTTGTATTGGCTGTTCAGCCGGTCGATACGGGCCAGATAGTGCGCGGTCAATTGCACCGCGCCGATCGGCTCATCGCGCTGTATTGCAGACAGGTTTTCAATCGTTGCGTATTCCGGGGCCGTCCCCGGCCCGCGCTCGGCCAGCAACGGAAATACCGGCAGCAGCGCAGCCAAAAGCAGCAGGTGGGCGATCAAATGCCGGGCTGGTCGTTCAGAATAATACATATCGGTTTCCGTGGTTCGCTTCTTTGCAGTGTAGCCGGAACTTGACAAATCGCAAGACCGTCCTTATCGTAATTCGTAGAAATACGAATAGATAAATGGCAGATGAGGCAGATGACGGTAAGCAAAAAAGACCAACGTATCGCGCGCGCGCTGAAGGCACTGGGCCATCCGGTACGGATACAGATTATTCGCCAGTTGCTAAAGCAGGGCACTTGCTTCAGCGGGGACGTGTCCGCGCGCCTGCCGGTCGCGCCGTCCACGGCCTGCCAGCACCTTAAAACGCTGAAAGACGCCGGTTTGATCAGCGGGACGATCGACGGCCCCCGGGTCTGCTACTGCGTCAATGAGAAAGCTCTGGCGGAAGCCAAGGCGTGGATGGCCAAACTGTAAAAAAATTTCAACCATCAATTCGTAATTCGACGAATTACAAAGGAGCAAACATGAGAATTCATATTTCACTGCCGGTTACCGATCTGGCACAAAGCGACCGTTTCTATACCACCTTGTTCGATCAGCCGCCCAGCAAGCGACGCGAGGACTACCTGAATTTCAGGCTGAATCAGCCACCGATCCACCTGGCGCTGGTGCAAACCGGCCAGCGCACGGCATCGGCAGCCAGCCACTACGGCATCGAGCTGCCCGATCGACCGGCGTTTGACGACTGGTACCGGCGGTTGACCGGCAGCGGTATTCGCTTTGAGGAAGAGCCGGGCGCGAAATGTTGCTATGCCGAAGGCGAAAAACTCTGGCTGACCGATCCGGACGGCCACCGCTGGGAAGTCTGGCTGCGCACCGGCGACTACGACCGTCTGCAGCAGCCGGCCGCCGAGGAAGAACAGGCATGCTGCAGCAACTAGGCATCGCCCTGGAGCTGGCAGGCGCGGCTATCATCCTGTGGGCTGCGCATGTCACCTGCTGCCAGCGCCTGAAACGGCTGGACGACGACAACCTGCCAGAGGCCTTTCGGCGCCTACACAATCAACTGCGCCGGCAATTCAGAGCCGAACGCCTGGGTTTCCTGATCCTGGCCGGCGGGCTGATGCTGCAATTCTGATGCCAGTGCATTGACCACGATGCATTGACCCCGAGACGGGTCACACAGAACCAGTCCATCCGCTTTGAAGGAACACGATTTGCGGGTAACGCCTAGTGGATAAACGCCAAGCCAGGTATCACAGCTATCAACTAGTTTTATAGTTGACAGGCACGGAACAGTCGTCTATGCTGCTATCAACTAATTCAATAGTTGATAGCATGCCCAGAAAAAAAGCCACTGTGTTGACGGATGCCGAGCTAAGAATCATGCAAGTCCTTTGGCAGAAAAACCGTGCCACGGTCAGAGAGGTGACCGAAGCGCTTTCGGCACAAACCAATCTGGCCTATAACACGGTGCTGACCACTCTGGGCACACTAAAGCGCAAAGGTTATGTAAACAGCGAACGCATCGGCAGGGCCGATGTTTTCCAGCCGTTAGTCACTCGGCATCAGGCGCAATCCAAGGCGTTGCGAAATATGGTTCACCGGTTTTTCAGCGGTAACGCATCGACACTGGCACTGAACTTGGTCGAGGAAGGCCACCTGGATCGAGAACAGCTTGTCGCGCTGTTGGATGAAATTAAACGTAGAGAAGACGGCCTGCCAAAGGGCTGAACGTTTGGTATTGAGCTAAGGCTGTCTGTCTGAAAGTGATACGGAGCCGATA
This sequence comes from Lysobacterales bacterium, assembly GCA_028289465.1. Lineage (GTDB taxonomy): Bacteria > Pseudomonadota > Gammaproteobacteria > Xanthomonadales > SZUA-36 > JANQPM01. The sequence continues at coordinate 17,520 of JANQPM010000012.1, forward strand.
TGATGTTTGAACAACTCAGCCCATGGTTTCAGGATATGGGAAAAGCGTTCGTTTTCTTTATTCATCACGCCTGGCTGGGTCTGGTTATCGCCGGCATTGGCGCTTCGACCTATTGGTTCCGGCAATATTGGAGCGCGGCCAGCCGATATCTTGCGCTACAGATCTGTCTGTTCGCTGTTGCGGCCTTTCCGGTGCTGATTGGGATTGCCATACCAGCAATGCGACAGATCAGTTACTTCTTGTTCCCCACACCGGGCACCGGCACCTATCTGGTGCCAGCGGACGCCAATGCGTTTGAAATGTCTTCCTTGGTCACCTCGCACGACCGCATTGCCGCCGAAGGTGCGGATGCGGTATTCAAGGCCGTTCCGGCTACCTCAGAGCTATCGGTCGGTGCGAAGACGATGTGGCTTGACCCCGGTGCGGTGGCGCTTGCTCTCTGGGCACTACCCGCGCTGTTTTTCCTGTTCAGGCTGGTGCGATCACTGCATGCTGCAGACCGGCTGAAACGCCACGCACGGCCGGTTCCGGTAGACGGCCAACTACCGTTTGCCGGCCCGATCATGACCAGCACGGCCATTCGAACGCCGATGGTCGTCGGCCTGTACCGGCCGTGTATTCTGCTTCCGGAAAATGCCCGGACGATTTATACGGAACAGGAATTGCGCCAAATACTGGAGCACGAAGCCGGACATATCGCCCGCAAGGACGCCTGGTGGCATCTTTCTGAGAAAGTCATCGCCGCACTGTTCTGGTACAACCCCGGCGTGCACTGGCTCTGCCACCAACTGAGCCGGTTGCGAGAGCAGGCCTGTGACGACAGGGTCGTCGCGCGCCAGCCGGGTTCAAGTGCTGTCTATGCCCGCTGCCTTATCAAAGCTTACCAGTACAGCGGCCGGACTCATTCGCCGGTATTCTCGATCAAGGCCGTCGCCGGACCAAAGGCTTTTCAACGGCGAATTCGCGCTCTGATCAATGGCGATATCTGCCATGCTGAGACACCGTCCGGGCAGACGCTATTATTGGTGCTGCCTGCGCTCGCCGGCCTGTTGCTGGGTGCTGCAATGGTCACTCCTCAGGCTTCGCTGGCCGGCCTATACCAAGACCGCCGGCAGCCTGGGCTGAATGACATGATGCCATCACTCATTGACGCGCTGGGCAAACGGTACAGCGACAACCCGAAACAGGACATGCTCCGGCCAGAGCAAATCAATATTGAACTAGAACACCAGCTCGGCGAATCCATCGCTCACCTGCTCGACCGGCACCATATTGAGGCGTTTTCGCCGTTTCTGATCAATGACCCGGCCGGGAACCTGAACCGCACCGGCCCATCATCGAATAATTCAACAACTCTGGCCTACGATATCTATTTTAATGCCCGCCGGGTGGACGCCGGCCGGGTTGAGTTCTTCAGTGCGAGCTGCAACGGCCTGCAACGGGTCAAGAACGTCATTGTCGCCCCAGATTCAGGCAGCGGCTTATGTATACTCTATCCGCAGATATACCAGCATGTCTCCTCCCAGCGCCGGTGGGTATTGTCCACAGGCCGGCTGGATGCAGCTGCCATTGATGCCCTCGCTGAATACTACCGTAGCTACCTTGACCGCCACGGAATGCTGCGCGCCGGAAGCCGGGTCCTGTCGGTTTTCGAAACCGTCATGGCCGGCGGCTCCGACGTATCAGCCATCCGCACTAACGCGGGGCTGTCCGTTTTGGGCGAGGTTGACGGGCGATATACCCTGAACCTGCGGCTGATGAACGGCGGCCCCAGCCCGAATAAATATTATGTGTATGCCCAGCGCTGCAGGGACTCGCTGAATCCCACCAGGCTGGTGCATTGTGAAACGCTGGGCCTGCCGAGGTCGCCTGAGCGTCTGGCCAGGAACGCCTACCAGCCTCGCCATGTACACGAGGTGCTAACTGAAGGTGAGCTGGTCAGTCTGATTGAGCATGCCAAGAGGGCATTGAATGCCGGTCACAAGCTGTCTTTTCATTCCTACAACTTGCAAGCCCAGCGGGATGGCAGCCGTCCCATTTCCGTGCGCTTCGCCCCGGTTTCCGTTTCGCCGGAACGCAGTGAAAGCTACAGCGCTTCTTGCTGGCTCGGGCCACCGGGGGATACCGCTGCAGACCGGCCCTGCAGACAATCAAAGGCTATTGCGTTCCAACACATTCCGGAACAGGAGCTACCGGTGATGTTGACTAGCTGGTTTGCGTCGCCCATCAATCGCCAAACCGGCCTGTTAAGCGCCGATAGCGTGACGCGGATGATCTCCGAATTGCACCAATCCGAGCCGGTGAACCAATTGTCGGCAGAATCGGGGGCTCCGGTTCTGATACATTCCCTGGTCGGTTCCTGTTGGGAAATTCGGTCTGAGTTGAAATGCGATGAGCGTTTCCATATCACCCTGGAAGCAGGGGGGCGGTATTACCGAGTCGATCTCGAGCCGTTGTCGCTGCTGGCAGGCAGACCGAAGGCCATACGCATGTCCACCGTGGACGAACCGCCTTCAAGGGATTTGTATAGCTTCAATTTTATCCCTTTGCCGGATTCCTGATCCACCGGTTAACCGCACAGCGCCTTCCCGAGGGCCATGCGGGCGTGGTCTCCGGCTAAAGACCGTTCAGATCAACGGTCATTCCCGGCTGGGCCAGCCGGGCCTTGATCCCGGTACGCCGGCGCAGATAGTCCCGATACGCTTCGGCCGATTCCACTTCGCCATGTACGAGATATAAAGGCGGCCGGTTCTCGAAGCCTTCGTACCAGCGGGCCAGGTCGTCCTGATCGGCATGGGCGGACAGGCCGCCGACCGTATGAATCTTGGCCTTGACCCGAACCGTTTCGCCGTGGATTCTGACTTCCGGTTCGCGTTCTACCAAACGCCGGCCGAGAGAACCGTAGGCCTGATAGCCGACGATAATCACCTGGGTTTCTTCGCGCCACAGGTTGTGTTTCAGGTGGTGCACAATGCGGCCGCCGTTACACATGCCGGACCCGGCGATTACGATAGCGCCGCCACGAATGCGATTGATCGCACGGGAATCGTCCGCGGTTCGCGACAGGCGCAGGTTTTTCAGCGGCGGCATCTCATTCACGCCGCGGCGCAGCTTGGTCGCTTCCTCGTCATAGAGGTGCGGATAGTCCCAGTAGACTTCGGATGCCTCAATGGCCATCGGGCTGTCCAGAAAAATCTGAAAGCGGCCCATGTCCCACTCATCGTAGTTGCGGCCGAAGTGATACAGCACTTCCTGGCTGCGGCCGATGGCGAAGGCCGGGATCAGAATATTGCCGCGACCGCGCCGCGCGCCGCGTACGATTTCGCCGATCTCGTCGATGGTCTCGCTGCGCTCCCGGTGCCGCCGGCCGCCGTAGGTGGTTTCGGTCAGCACCAGATCGGCCTGTTTGAGAAATACAGGATCGCGCAGGATCGGTGCATCGAACTGGCCGAGGTCGCCGGAAAAAACCACCCGGCGCTGTTGCCCGCCTTCGGACAGCGTTACCTCGACGATGGCCGAACCCAGAATATGCCCGGCATCGTAGAAACAGACTTCGATGCCGGGCAGGACCTGTCGGCGTTGCCGGTAGCGCAGTCCGCGCATATTTTTTACCGCTGCCTTCGCGTCGGCGACGGTATACAGCGGCTCGATCAGGTCTTTGCCTTTACGGGCCAGCTTGCGGTTCTGATATTCCGCGTCGCGCTCGCCAAGATTGGCCGAGTCTTCCAGCAGAATGCCGCACAGATCGCGGGTTGCATTCTGTGCCCAGATCGGCCCGCGGAAGCCGCGCTTGACCAGCAGCGGCAGGCGCCCGGAATGGTCGATGTGCGCGTGGCTGAGTATCACCGCGTCGATTTTCCGCGCATCGAACGGAAACGGGTCGCGGTTTCGCGCTTCCTGCCGCCGCGAACCCTGGATCATGCCGCAATCGAGCAATACAGTATGCCCGTTCACCCGCAGGATATGACACGAACCGGTAACCTCCCCGGCGGCGCCGAAAAATTCAAGCTGCATTTACTTACTCGGCCTCTTGATAAAAAATCGCCTCGGGTGCGGTGCCCATCATCTGTCCGCGAACCAGCGGCACCGGCGGGCCGCCGAAGGACAAGAACGCATCGTGGTAGGCTTTCCAGGCCTGCCGGCCGCCGCGGCTGGCGGTCCAGTCTTCGCGCAACTGTCTGATCATCAGCTTGCCCATGGTGTAATTCAGATAAGCCGGATCGTACGTGCCGCGGGCCGCCTGCTGCCGCGCGGTGCCCTCGTCCTGATAGGCCTCGATCTTGAACAGATTTTGCGATTCTTCCACGCTCATGCCCTGGGTATGCAGTCCGATGGTCGACAAAAACCGGGCGTTTCGCAGCAATGCGTTGCTTAACTGGCCAATACGCGTTTCCGGAGACGCGTCCCTGAGGCCGGCCTCGACCGTCATTTCCTCGGTGTAATGCGCCCAGCCCTCGGCAAAGGCATAGCCGACGAAGGTACGGCCGAAAATCCAGTCGGAACGGTTGGCGTGCAGGAAATTCAGAAAATGCCCTGGCCAGACCTCGTGCACGGAAGTAAACAGCAGGTCCGATTCGCCCGGAATATACGCGCGCTGTACTTCTTCCGGCCATTCGGGGTTCGGCGGCGAGATATAGTAGATGGACGGCTGGTCTTTCTCGTACGGTCCCGGAATATTGATATAGGCGGAATTGGACCGCGCATAGGGCGGCGACTCTTCCACCAGCGCTTCCTCGGTACCCGGAATGGACACCAGGTCCTGCCGGACCAAGAATGCCTTGGTCTCTTCAAGCTGCCGGCGGGCCGCTTCGACCGCGCTGCCTTCCGGCTTGCGATTGGCCATCTTGGCAAAGCAGTCGACAATGCTGGCGCCCGGCGCGAATTCCGCGCAGGCAGAAGCCAGTGCACGCTGGTTGCGCTTCAGATCGGCCCGGCCGATGGTCTCCAGTTCCTGCAATGAGATATCGACCCGCTCGGTATCGTAAAGCATCTGGCGGAACAGCTCCGGACCCAGTGCGAAGTCTTCGGTGGCGGTCTCGCGCTGCTGTTCAAACCACCCGGTCAGTTGCACCATCGCCGTGATGGCGCTGTCAATCGCCTCGGCGAATTGCTCTTTCAGGCCGATATCTTCGACCGACGTAAAAACCTTGGGCACATCGTTTGCGAAATACTCGGCAAACCCGCCGAACGACGCGACGCCGTATTCCACATATGTCCGCGGCAACGGTGTCTGCATGTTCTCGCGAATCTGCTTGGCTGCGACCGGCAGCGCATTGGCATATTGGATAAACGCCTTCATGCGCTCTTCCAGCGGCGCGTAGTCGAGCGCGATATACGGACTCGGGTCCAGGGAATCCATCAGCCAGTCGAAGTAAAACGCGGGGTTGCGGAACGGCCACTGCGCTTTTTCCATCCAGAACAGGTCGCGGTCGACGCGGGCGATCAAATATTCGCGCTGATACCGGCGTGCCGGATCCAGCACCTCGTCGGTAAATGCGGCTGCATCGTCCTTTACTGCATGCAGCCGTGCGATTTCCGCTTCGATGCCGGCCCGGCTCCAATCGGGCAGTTGACCGTCAAACTCATGCCGGCCGGCTGTCACTGCAAAGGTCGGATGCGCGCGGAAGAAGTCCTCGATGGCCTGGTCGACAAACGCATCCCAGCGCTCGCCGGGTGTGGGCTCGGCTTCCTGTGCTACAGGTTGCCCGGTTGGCGGTTCCGAAGGCCTGTCGCAACCGAACAGCGCCAGACCGGCAATCAGCACGGTCATCCCCAAAGCAGCCAATCGCGACACAGTCAAACCCGGCGCAGACCGATGGACGAAGTGATTCATAACGACATTTCCAGCATGCAAAGAGCGGCTATTGTAGCAACACCCCCGGGTTCAGGCATTGCCAGTCGAATCGCTTCAAACCGCGGCTATAGAACCATTTACATAGCGATCTCGATGGTATATAAATAATTATATAGCTGAGGAGGTGCTTATGGAAATCTTACTGGGTGGCTTGCGCTGGGTACATATCGTCGCCGGCTTCACCGGTCTGGCGGCATTCTGGGTACCGATTCTGACCCGCAAGGGCGGCAGACAACACCGGTTTTTCGGCAAGATCTTCAAATACTGTGCCTACCTGCTGCTCGGCGCTGCCGGACTGTCCATCAGTCTGCGTTTTTCCGATGCGGCAATGCAGGGCATCGGGCCTCGGGATGAACCGTCGAATTTCGCCTTTCTGATTTTTCTGGCCTATCTGACCGTGGTCACCTTCATCGGTATACGGCACGGCGTGCAGGTCTTGATGAACAAGGCCGACCTGACCGGAATGAACCGCCGATGGGATAATTTTCTGGCCTGGACAGCGATTGCCGCCAGCCTGTTTCTGATCGTCTATGCCCTCTACTACAATCCGCCGATCAAGATCGTCCTGTTCGCGCTGTCGCCGATCGGCTTTGGCACCGGCTTCGGAATACGCAAAGTGATTCAGGGCCGGCGGCCGGAGCGCAAGGCCTGGTTCTACGAACATATGGGCACCATGATCGGCATGGGTATCGCGTTCCACACCGCATTTGCGGTCTTTGGTTCGGCGCGCTTATTCGATCTGGGTCTGAGCGGCTGGACGGCGGTGATTCCGTGGATTACGCCGGCGCTGATCGGCATGCCAGCAGGCGCGATCTGGACGCGGTATTATCAGCGCAAGTTCAACGATATGCCCGCATGAGCCTACGACATATTCTGTTGGGGTTGCTTGACCAGCCCCAGAGCGGTTATGACCTCAAACAGGTTTTCGAACAGGTTTTTCGCCATTTCTGGTCGGCGGAACTGGCGCAGATTTATCCCACCCTGCGGCGGCTGGAAGAAGACGGCCTGAGTCGCAGCAAGCAGGTTCCGTCTGACAAAGGTCCGGACAAGAAACTGTACAAACGCACCGCGCAAGGTACCAGGGAACTAAAACGCTGGCTGGAAAGCGGCCCGACAGCCGGCAAGGATCGTCTGCACTACCTGGCCCAGGTGTTTTTTCTGGATGCGGCATCGCGCGATCAGCGTCTGCGCTTTTTCAAAGACCTGAGAAGCCACTTCGTGGCCGAACTGGAAGAGCTGCGTGCAGTCGAGCGGGGCTGGTCCGCCGAAGACCCGCACTATCCGGATGCGCTGCCGGACGAAGCGTTCTATAAGCAACTGACTCTGCGACTGGGTCTTAAGAAAGTCGCCGCAATCGTCGACTGGTGCGAGGAATGCATCGCCGTTATTGAGAAGCGCGAATAGCGATAGAAAAGAGGCGCAGCCGCCGGGCCGCGCCTCAACTGCGTCAGTCCCCCTGGCGTAGTTGTTCTAAACAACCACTATAGAGCTTCAGAGGACGGTGTTGTCGGTTCCATTGTCCTCCACCGTCGCATTTTGACCGCCGCCGACGATCGCGCGGACCGACCGGGTGTCCAAAAACACGTCGTCGATAACATTGCCAAGATTGCCGAAGCTATTACCGACGACAGTCCAGTCTTCGGCCGACGGATTCTGCCCGAACTGATCATTCCCTATCCAGACGCCGGCGAAGCCGCTGCCGTTAAAATTATTGTTGGCGACAAAGCCGTTGGAGAAATTAAAGCCGGCGACGCCAACCGCATCACCGGACATATTGAATACATTATCGGTGGCCGAGAACGTCATCCGGGTAGGTGAATCGGCGAAAAACGAAATAAAGCCGATTGGCGGAAATCCCGCGCCGGACAGGTTAAAGGTATTGCCCTTGACCGCCATTCCTGTCTGAGCCGGTGCGCCCGGCCCGTTGTTGGCCACCACACCGAAGTAGTTCCTCGAACTATTGGATTCCCCGGTAAAATCGTTAAACGCAATGCTGGTGTTCTGGTTGCCACGCTGCATTTCGTAGCCGATACGGGTATCACTAAACTCGCTGAAATTGACGTCCACCTGGGCGCCCGCCTGCATACTGGTCAGAATACCGCGGTCAAGTCCGTCGAATTCGGTGCGGTTGACCTTCAGGGTGCCGGTCAAGGTGTCGCGGCAAGTGCCGAAAAGATGGCCTTCGGCCCAGGCGCCGACCCCGTTGGCAACGCCGCTGCCAATGCCGTTGCCCTCGATGCGCATCCGATCAACATTGCCGAAAATCACGTCGTTACCGCAGGCCGCGCCGGCGAACTGTCCGGTGAAATGAACCACGGCGACCAGTTGGGTGTTATCCATGCACGGATTGCCGACGAACAAGGTCATAAACCGGATTCGCGGTTCTCCGCTGATGAAACGGATGGCCGTTGCCGTGCGTCCGCCGCCGATAATCGCTGCGCAGTCAATGGAATTGTCCATGACCGTGACCAGGGTACTGGTGCGTGTGGTGCCCTGAAAAGTCCCGTTGAAATCTTCGACTTCCAGTTCGCTGATCAGAAAATTGCCGTTGTTCAGCCTCACCACGGGGATGCCGTTATCGTTCGCAAAGTCCAGCGCGCACTGAATATTGACCGTATCATCCCCCCCGCTGGCGGCTACCGATACCGTATTATTGCTGAGGCTGACGATATTGGTATCGCATGGAACCGTCTGGGCTGCCACCTCGGTGGCACCAAGGGCGAACAAGAAAAGCAGCGCGGAGAACCCGCGGAAAAAAGGCATGGCGTTCATGAAAAAGACTCCTGCAGCGGTATAGACAAAGGATCGCGGGTGCGAAAGGCTCCTCCTGAGAAGGGTTAAATCCGGCTTCCGTACCGGCAGGTAATCGCCCGCCCCGAATTCGGTGTTACGAATATAAGCAATAGCCGATAGTGAGGTATGCTGCAAGCTAAAATGCCGACCTGCGGTTAACTTACGGTTAACGTCCGATCACCTTACGCCTGCTATAATCCCCGCCCCGACAACACGCTGCATAAGAAAACGATTCAGGCAATGACTCGAGAAGACTATCGGGCAAAGCACCGCAATGCGGTCAATCAGTCCATTCATTTGTTTGCCGTGCCGGTATTCGTGCTGGGTCATATTGTGCTGTTTCTAGCGCTGCTGAACCTCGACTACCGGCTGGCGTTGCTCGGCCTGGGTCTGGCCGCATTCAGCATGATCGTACAGGGCCGCGGCCATAAGCTGGAGAACAGCCCGCCGGACGCCTTTGACGGCCCTGGCGATTTTGTCCGCCGCATTTATGCCGAACAGTTTTACCGCTATTGGCGCTTCCTGCTCAACGGCGACTTCAAATAGGCGGCGAAATCCGACCGGCAACCGCGGAGCGGCGCGGATTCAGGCCGGCGCCCGCTCCGCACGGTATAACCAGCGCCCGTAGGCAAACATGCCCACGGCCGAGACAAGGCCGACAATACCCATCACATACCAGACCATGCCGACACTATGGCTGTTGTACAGAATCTGGGTCAGCTGCTGAGCGGGTTCACCGGTATAGCTGACCAGGGTTTCGAATACCTCGCCCTCGGGAATGGCGCTGACGGCATCGGCACTCATGCCGCGCTCCAGCAATAACTCGCGGGAGAAATTTTCCTTTGACGCCCACTGGTCATACCAGCGCGGCCCGAAATAGCCCTCCAGGCTCCAGCCGATACCCAGCGCAAACTGCGAGAAGCCCAGATACATGGCTTTTTTCTGGTTCGGCGCGATATTGCCTAGGAACTCCAGAAACTTCGGCGAAGACAGCATTTCGCCGACCGAAAACGCAACGATGGCCAGCGCGACGAACCAGGCCCAGTGAAAGCCGCCGATCAGCAGCAGCGCGCCGGATGCCAGCAGGGTGCCCAGTATCATCGAATTGATCGCCTTCAGCCGGGCTGACAGGCCGGCGATGACAAAACAAAACAACATGATCATGCCGGCATTCCAATTCACCAGCCCTTCGGGCTGTATCACCTGGCCGTCCTCGGTCATGCCGAACAAGCGGATAAAGAACGGCGTCTGCGCGCCGTCCGGACCGAACAAGGTCTGTACAATGGCTGACGTATCCACCCAGTCGCGGATATGCAGCGGCAGCACGTCGAAGAACGCGTTGAACATAAACCAGAAACCGGAGAACACCAGCAGGTATAAAAACACCCTCGGCCGAAAGAACTCCTTGACCGAATCCAGCCACAGCGCATCCTGCTGCACCTCGCCGGCTTTGACTTTGCGTTTATGCGCCAGCCGCTCTTCCTTGCCGGGCTCTTTATAGACCAGCAGCAGAATAAAATTCAGCGAGATAATCACAGCGCAGGCGAAAAACACATATTTCCATTCCAATTGCCGTAGGGCGGCAGCCAGAATCGGGCCGAGAAAGCCGCCGATATTGACCGTTTGATAGAACACCCCCCAGGCCATCGACGAGTTCTTGCGGTTGGTGGCCTTGACCAGCGTGCCCTGGATACCCGGCTTGAATACGCCGGTACCGAAGGCCAGGACGGCAGCGCCCGCCATAAAACCCCAGTAGGTCGGAAAGAATGCCATCAGCAGGTAACCGGCAATCTTGAGCACCGTGGACAGAAAAATGGTTTCCTTATAGCCCATGCGGTCGGCCAGACCGCCGGTGAACACCGGCACGAAACTCTGCACAAACGCCCATACCAGAAAAATGCTGCCGAGACTGGTCGCGGTAATACCAAGGCCGCCGGCAGAACGCGCATCGGTAGCATACAATCCGGCTACCGTGCGTACGCCGTAATAGGCCAGACGTTCGACCATTTCCATGCCGCCGACAACCCAGAACACATAACTCAGTGACGCCAGCGCGGCCCACAGGCCGTACTGCTTGATGTCGGCAACCGTTGTGGAATGGTCTTCCGTTTGGTGGTTCATAAGCCTGTCCAATGCAAAAACCGCCAAAGCATATCAGATTGGCCTGCGGCCGGCGTTGGCGCCGTTAGTCATGGGGGTTAGATGCAACTGCCGAAGCGGGTGTCAGGGAAGGCAGGCTTCCGAGTGATACCGCCCCTAGAGAACCCCAATGCCTGTAGGAGCGCCTTTAGGCGCGAATGTCTATGGCTTGATGAAGGCTCAGGGTAACCCCCGATTAACGATAGACACGGATCGCGCCTAAAAGGCGCTCCTACACACGCGCTTAACGGCTATCAGAGAAGCGGGCGCGAGACTCCTTTTCCGCCGAATCGCCGCCGCGACGCCCATGGCTGAGGTAAAATACCGGCGAAACCCGTAACCGCTAACAACAAGGTCAGGTATGAATCACTCCCGCGCACAGCAGTTTATCGACGAACTCTGGATGGACTCCATCGTCCCGGAACTGGTGGAATACATCAAAATCCCCAACAAGTCCCCGCATTTCGATCACGACTGGGCCGAACACGGCTATATGGAAGATGCGGTTAAGCTGATTGCGGGCTGGTGCGAGCGCCAGGCAATTGACGGAATGTCCCTGGAAGTCGTGCGCCTGGAGGGCCGCACGCCGCTGATCTTTATGGAAATCCCGCCGCATGCCGGCGGTTCTGCCGACGATACGATCCTGCTTTACGGACACCTGGACAAACAGCCGGAGATGACCGGCTGGGCCGATGGCCTGGGCCCGTGGATTCCGGTAATCAAGGACGACAAGCTCTACGGCCGAGGCGGTGCGGATGACGGCTATGCCGCGTTCGGCTCGCTGGCCGCGATCATGGCTCTGCGCGAACAGGGTCTGCCGCACGCGCGCTGTGTGGTTATCATCGAAGCCTGCGAAGAATCCGGCAGCTACGACCTGCCGTATTACATCGACCACCTCAGCGGCCGTATCGGCACCCCGTCGCTGGTGATCTGCCTGGATTCCGGCGCCGGCAACTACGATCAACTGTGGCTGACCATGTCTCTGCGCGGCATGGCAGCCGGCACGCTGCGCGCCGATGTGCTGACCGAAGGCGTGCATTCCGGCTACGCCTCCGGTGTGGTGCCGTCGAGTTTCCGCGTACTGCGGCAATTGATCGGCCGGCTGGAAGACGGGGCGACCGGCAAAATCATTCCCGATGCCCTGCATGCCGACATCCCGGAACAACGGCTGGAACAGACCCGGCGCATGGCCGATGCACTGGGCGATGCGGTCTACGAAGCCTACCCCTTTGCCGATGGTACGCAGCCGATGGCCGAGGACAATTTCAACCGGCTGCTCAACCGGACCTGGCGGCCGGCATTGTCAGTCACCGGCGTGGACGGCATGCCGCCGCTGGACAGCGCCGGCAATGTGCTGCGGCCGCATACCGCATTGAAACTCAGCCTGCGGATTCCGCCGACCATCGACGGCGAGGAAGCCTCTCAATTCGTCAAGCAACTGCTGGAAAGCGACCCGCCGTACAACGCCAAGGTCAGCTTCGAAGCCGACCAGGCCGCCACCGGCTGGAACGCGCCGGATATCGCGCCATGGCTGCATAACGCACTGGACCAGGCATCGAACAACTTCTACGGCCAGCCGGTGATGTACATGGGCGAAGGCGGCACGATTCCGTTTATGGCCATGCTCGGCGATGCGTTTCCGCAGGCACAATTTATGATTACCGGCGTACTGGGGCCCAAATCCAACGCCCACGGCCCGAACGAATTCCTGCATATTCCGTTCGCCCGCAAACTGACCGCGTGCGTGGCCCAGGTGCTCACCGCCCACCATGAGCGGCAGGCTTGACCTGAAAAACCCGTTTCTGAGGACACCGCCATGTACTGGAAAATGATCGCTGCGATCTTGTTCGCATCCGCCTCATCGACCGCGCTGGCGGAAGTCGAAAGCGCCGGCGAGACCGGTTTTGTGATCAAACACCGGCTGGAGCTGGCCGCCGAACCGAAAGCAGCCTACCAGGCCTTTGTCGAAAAAATCGGCCAATGGTGGCCGGCCGACCACACCTGGTCCGGCGAGGCACGCAACCTCTACCTCGAACCCAAGGCCGGCGGCTGCTTCTGCGAGCGCCTGCCGGACGGCGGCTCTGCACTGCACATGACCGTTACCTACATCGCCCCGAGCAAGGAAATCCGCATGACCGGCGGCCTCGGCCCGCTGCAGATGATGGGCATACACGGCGCCATGCAGATCACCCTGGAGCCGGCAGAACACGGCACCACCCTGAACTTCCGCTACACCGCCACCGGCTACGCCGAAGGCGGCCTCAGCAAACTGGCCGAAATCGTGGACGGTGTGCAAGGGATGCAGTTGAACGGTTTGAAGGAGCTTTTGGCGGCGGGCCTTTGACTATAAATGGTGATTGGTACGGATACCGCCCTTTTCCGGAGTGAACTGTGGCTGAGCGCGGAAAACCGGGGGGAAACGGCAGAGATCGAGAGCAAATTTTAGCAGAATGGTGAGAATTTAAGACAAAGCGAGCCGTTAACCACGGCTCGTTTGGGAAAATCAGAAAAAAGCGGTGGAAAACCTTCAACACAGTATCGCCGGACAGGCGACCGGGACAACATCTGAGGCTCTTACAGCTAGCTGGGCATAGGAAACCTACAGCCGGCAATGGTCCGAAGGACAGCGCCGGAACACCGCATCCGCGGTGCTGTCCCCATCCGGGTCTGTCTGGTAGGGGTAGGTGCTTTGAATAACCGGCTGGCCGCTTTCGCACCTAAATCATCAACCCAAGACTTTCGCTCTTGAATTTATACCCCTACGGTGATATATACTGTTGATATATATCGCTGATCGACAATTGTCATCAATTGCATGATTCGTGATCAGGAGGTGAAGCCCCATGAGAGATACCGCCAAATTATTCAAGAACGGCCGCAGCCAGGCGGTTCGCCTGCCCCTGGACTACCGTTTTGACGGGGATGAGGTCTTTATCCGCAAAGACCCTGAAACGGGTGAGGTGATTTTGTCCCAGAAACCGGATGACTGGGATGCCTTTTTCCAATGGCTGGACGCCATTGGTGTGCCGGCGGATTTTATGGACGACCGTGATACCGACCCTATCCCGGAACGGGATTTGTTTTGATGGGTGACCCGCGTTATCTGCTGGATACCAATACTGTTAGTTATCTCATAAAGGGGCAGCCATCTGTCGTTCGCACCCATCTGCGGCGCGCGCCGGCGGGCAGTGTCTGTATCTCTGCGATTACCGAAGCGGAGTTGCGCCACGGCGTGGCTAAAAAACCGGAAGCCAAGCGGCTGCCGGCAGCCGTCCATGGCTTCTTAGGCCGGGTGGACATTCTGCCCTGGGATTCTGCCGCGGCGACCGCTTATGCCGCTTTCCACGTCGCTTGTGAGCAAGCCGGTAAAGCCTTGAGTACCCTGGATATGCTGATTGCGGCTCACGCCATCGCCGCTGAGGCCGCGTTAATTACCAGTGACAAAGCCTTCTACCAGATGGCTGATCACCTAGTTCTGAAAGACTGGGCACAACCACTGAAATCATCGGATTAGGACCCAGATGTCAGGTTGCACGTAAAACTGGCCCCCTAAGTTGCATTTAAATTTGACCCCTCTCGTACCCCGGAAGCCAGTTCGTTGGCTAGGGTTTTTCGGCAGCGCTTTTGCAGAAAATGCTTCGCATCTTCCACGTCCCCGGCCACCGCGTTGCCGCGGGTCAGGTTGCCGTTGGCATCGTAGGCGTACTCGGCGGTACTATTGTCTTTCAGGGTGACTTGATCCACCGCATTCGGACCCGGTGCGGCCGTTGCCTGGCTGCAGCCGGTAATGGTCCGCAATATGCCGTGGCTATAAGCATCCCCACTAGTGGGGTCGATACTGAAGTCGGTCTTCTTCCTGAAGTTGCCCATCGCATCGTAGCGGTAGGCCACCTGGCTGCCTGGGATCAGGGTCCGGTTCTGGCCGATGCCGTCGTATGGCGTGACGCTCCTGAGGCGGTGTAGCTGATCGTAGGTGTAGCTCTCTTCCCGGTTGGCGCTTTCTGATCGGGTCAGGGCCAGGTTGCCCCACAGGTCGTATTCGTAGTCAAACTGCAGATAGGTCGTGCCGCCGCTGGCGCTGTCGGTCACCCGCAGTTCCTGCAACTGGCCGGTCGGGCCGTAGGTCGGCCGGTGGTTGTACAGGCCGTTGTAGTGGAACTGCCACACGCCCAGGTTCGGGTCGGAGAGCTGGGTGCGCTGGCCCAGGGCGTTGAACCAGTAGTCGGTAGCACTGCAGCGTTAATTCAGAGTTTCTTCTCCTTGGGCGTTCCGGCGCCAGCTTAGGATCAGATCATTAACTTTGTTATCAATTTCACGCCATTGTGGGAGGTGGCGTGCATGATAATAATAAAAAATTCCATAGTCGTTTTTCTGATGTTTATACTGGACACGGCAAATTTCGTTCTCTGTTCCCCTAGAGCATTCCATAAATATATGATGACCTCTTGCTGACTCGCCAATCCAGACAATATCGCTACTATGCAGGCTCTCATAACCTGAAAGTCCAAACTGAGTGGTTTTACTTTCGGGCTCTACTAATTCGAATCTAATACTTCTATCAAGCAGAACATCGGCGGTCTGGATGTTATTTCCGCGCCTACCGTAAAAAGTAAGATCAATTCTGTCAGGGTGAAATGGATCAATGAAATTCTTGCGGGTATACCCATGATAGTCTGGTAAGAAAATTCTTGCGCTCAGAGATCTCCTCTCATCCAGGGTATTCGAATACCCGCCCCGCTCAGTCAGATAATTCATCGGTACAACATAGTCATACTCGCCTACCTTAACTTTCACAGGGGCATCACTGATATTCTTGCTTTTCTCCAGCGACTCACGCAGCGCCTTGAGAGCCCCATCACGCTGTTCCTCCGGCCAACCATCGGCCAACCTTAGCAAATCCGCTTCACTGATCGGCTCCAGTATGTCTGGATTGCTAACCACTGGAGGCTTAGTGCTTTTATTCGCACTTACCATCATCACTATTACTGCTGATAAGCCAACAGTCAGAAAGAAAACTAATTTCTTCATGGTTCCATACCCTTCTACTTAAGGTTCCACCAGTGGTGGCTCGCCCTCTTTGATAAGTATGGTCAAAAATGCCTTAACAGAAGGCCACCTGATGCTCCCAGCAATGTCATCATACGCCAGGAAGCTATGAGTGCCCAAAGTTGCCCTTATAGCTTGGCCCCAGGCATTCTCGAACTTATACAATTCATAAGAATTACCGGATATTATTTCCCCAACCGTCTGACCATTTTCTCCAAACGGTAAGTCCCAGTAATAGAATGACCCACCCCATCCGCCGGTGGTTGTACAGGCCGTTGCCGTATTCCTCCACGCTCACCTGGCCGCGGGCGGTCATCTGGTGCACTCGGCGGTAGAAGCCGCCGCTGGCATAGTCCAGCGAGTTGCCTTCCCGTTCCAGATAGCCCGCCTTGGTGTAGCCGAGGTAGCGCCGACACTGTTCGTGTGTTTACGGTAAGAAGCCAGCACCAAAGGCTGAGACAGGTGTTTTGATCAACGATCAGAGGATGAATTTATGGTAGGGCGAGGGAAATGTTTACGGAAAATCCAAGCTTGCTTCATAAAAAAGGGCTGCCGGGAAGGGCAACCCCTTAAAAAACAATGAACAGGACAGTATTTACTCGCGGACTTCAAGAATTTCTAAGACAACCCCTTCGCCAAGCGGTTCTTCGCCTTCATAAAAGTAAAACTTAGTACCCTTTTGACAGTTTGCAGATAGAAAAGTCACTTCAACCATGCCTTCTTCACCAGGTTGAAAGGCTGATCGATCAAGAAGTGTTATTTTCCCAGATGTAAGCCCTTCTGTAAGGACGTTGAATAGGGGCCGATAACCGCTTTCGAAAGCAGCTTGCCGTTTTTTCTCTCCGCTGTAGAGCGTCAACATTGCTTGGATCTTAACCATCATGGCACCACTGGGCTAAATTTAATCGGGAATGCTTTCAATAAATGGAGTTGGTTGGCTGGAATAGCAACCGCTGGCATACCATCAGCTTAACGTTAATAAACAGCATATCATTACCTACAATCTGCAGGTTTCCAGTGTCATCAAGAACAAATCTAAACTTGCTCGCATATCGATAAAACACATTTGGTGCTCGTGGCACATCAGATTCGTTTCTGATGTTAACCAGGATAGTTATATAACTGTGATTATTCACGTGATTATTGCCAAAAGCACCATGGCCCAATAAGCCTTGTACGGAATCATCAAGTAAATACTATCGCGATATATTTATTCCTCTTCCTTTTTGGAAACAGAGCCCGTCGCTAGCTTTTTGAGGTGGTTTTCAAATGCCAACTCAGCCTCCACTATCAGCGTCCCCGTAGGGTGGTTGAGTGGCCACGTGTCAACTATCAAGTGCCAAAGACCTATAACTCTAAAAGGTTTAGGTATCTCACTGTCGTTTACTTCCACCAAATGGGTCAACATTTCCCGTAATTTCTCATGAATAGATTCGAGTTGTTTACGTGGGGCAATTTTTACCTCCCTGGCGTCATAGCGACCAAGTTCATCATTAATACCAGCGATTGCCCACCCCAACTTAAGCCGAACTTTGTCAAACTGAGTAGTCATATCGGGTTACCTTCTACCGCCGGACACTCGGACGGGACACCGCGCAGAAACTCTTTGGTGACAGAGAAGTTATTCTTCTTCCTCGCATGCTTGAAAGATCTGAAACGTATTGTGATTGAAGATTTTTAGTCTTCCATAACCAACGTCGATCATTATATTTCGGCACCGACAGGCAATATCATCTTCTGGTTTAGATGGAATAATTTCATTACATTCTAAGCATTCATAGAAGATACCTGATCCTGCTGGATACCCAGACCCAGGATTAAAGTCAATGTAACTTTTCTTGGTTGCCAACATAAAATCATTTACCTACTTGTCTTAAAAAGCCTTGATCAATTAAATCTTGGACCGTTCTTCGACCCAGATCAAACTGCAACCCGCCACCCAATTGATTAAACCAGGGAGCCACCACACCCGCATCTACGGTAAAAGGTCTGACAACTTCAAATTGATTTAGAGCCCTTGTCTCTGACCCGAAAGGCAGTGACCGTTGCCACATAGGCGTTCTGGCAGGTGATAAGAAAGATCCAAAATTACTTCCAAACCGGTCAAGTTGGGTACCGGGCAGTAGCGTAAACGGTGCCGATAGCCCATCGAAACCCCTATTGGGAGGGTAATATGGAACCAATTTCCCCGCAGAAGTCGGATCATGCCTTAGCATTGGGATCGCATCATCAGCGGGTGCTGCTAACCTACCCAACCTAGCATAGGGCAAGAATAGCCCTATTCCCGCAAGAGTCCGTGACGCAGAACTATCAGTTATTAGCGTCCTACCGGATGCTAACTCATAAATGGATAGTGCAATCCCACCGACACCTGTTAGATTAACGCCAAGCTCAACTACGGCAAGTGCTCCTTCAATATTTGGTGGCGGTTTCAAATAATCAAGTTCTGGGTTACGCAACCAAGCAGGAATTGTTGGCGTGCCCGCCGCAACAAAGCCCGAGATACGAAACTGCCCGTTTCCTAGATTGACAGCACCGTTATCAAAGACCACGCCCGGCAGATCAAGACGGCCAACCGGAACATCACTTGTCGGCAATCCAATATCTGCACTAGTGCCAAGGCCTAGATTATCAAACCCGCCAACACCCCCTTCACCCGGGTCAGACGGCTGGCCCGCTCGGCCGGGACCAAACAGTCCGGCACCGAATGACGGACCACCAATCGGCTGCACGCCGCCACCAAACCAGTTGCCAGCACCAACACAAGAAACCGTGCGGTTACAAATCGAGCCACCACGTCGTACGCCGCCGCTGTCGTCTCCGACTCGAAAGGATTTAAGACAACCCGAGCCGCTGTTAACGGCTCGGGCAGGAAAAACTAACGAAAAAGGGAGCGAAAAACTTCAGCCAACTACCGCCGGACACTCGGACGGGACAATTTTCCAATCGAACGGCTGGTACTTCGTCCCACAAACCCTCTCCAATCCCTGTAAAGGGAACTTCACAAAAAAGTTTTCGCGAGATTAACTCAGCGAGATTCTCTAAAGCCAAATCATGCTTGAAATAAACATATGCAGAAAAGCTTTTTAACATAGCCATTTACAGCACTTCGAGAAAAGAGCTTACCGTCAATTACGTTGAGAATCACCTTTCACGGGAGAACAAGTCGATCGTTGAGCTGGTGGCGATAACAAGCCTGTTCCCACAAGGTGAAAAGCCATAACAAGCTACGTCATCATCACCATGCGTTGGAGCAAGTCGCACTAAGCTGGATATTCGCTTTTCGTCCCATACGCTTTCGCCTGGTTCGCAAAGAACAACAAACCCTTCCGGCCAGTTAGGACACAGAAGCGAAGCCGACCAACCGTCCTGCGCTACAGTTGGCAGTCCACCTCCGTGAATTCCAGCGACATGTAAACTTTCACCTTCAAGTGGACCGATACCCAAACAGGTAAGGGCTGATAGGTCGTACCAAGAACCATCATAGTTTGAGTCCCTAGCCACCTTCTCCCCAGTGCGGGTGGAAAAAACGCCGCGCCCCGAACTTGTAACCACCAATAGATAATCAGAATCGTCTGAAAAGCCTGCAGCTTCAAAACCACCGATAGCAATCGATGCGACAGGGACCCAGGGCACTGGGGTGTCACCTCTTTCTATTTTCCGAAGTTTTTCGACTAATTTTTTTGTATAAGAATTCAATGAACCCTCACTTGTAAGCGCTATGGCTCGATTATCCTAATACTTCCCGGGACTATATTCTCCAACAAATCATCAAACATATTCGATGGTACTCCGAACTGATCCGGAGCTACAGTAGCGTCTACCCGCTGTGGCAACCCTGGGTTCAATCTACCCATGTTCTGAGGAACAGAGCTATCGCGTAAACGGTCGATAAACATAGGGTCAAGCTCAAATCTTACAATTGATGCGCCATCTCCCCTTCTCGCTAGTAATTCAAAGGCGCGTGACTGCTGGTTAACGTTAATAAACAGCATATCATTACCTACAATCTGCAGGTTTCCAGTGTCATCAAGAACAAATCTAAACTTGCTCGCATTCGGTATTGTGCCACCTTGTACTCTGAATACAGGAATTCCAGATTGGCGGCTTGATGCCCTAGTTCTACCAATCCTCGCGCCAGTTCCACCACCAACGCCGCCAGCAGCGATTGCCACTAGTTCAGCAAATGCAGCGCCACCCTTCTGCGCAGGCGTCGTTTCAAACTCAGGGAACAAACCCCGGGCATCCCAAAATCCAAGTGGACTACTAAGCCCAACGGCCAGAATATCAAAGTTAGCGTTAGCCAAATACTTATAATAACCAACAACAAAATCGCCAACAGTTCCACCAGGTTGCCCATTGTAACCCCAGTCAGTCGTAGCAGGCAGGATGTGCGCACGGGCTCTGTCCAGCAAGGAAGCCTGTGATTCACCCACCTGCGAAACGGTATCCGCGACGACATTTGAGCCCGTATTATCAAGCCCCCCAACACCGCCTTCACCCGGGTCAGACGGCTGGCCCGCTCGGCCGGGACCAGTCAGTCCGGCACCGAATGACGGACCGCCAATCGGTTGCACGCCGCCACCAAACCAGTTGCCAGCACCA
>JANQPM010000020.1 GCA_028289465.1 Lysobacterales bacterium
GTCGGTCTGCCGCCGCTGCCGTTTCAGCAGCGCGGTCAGCGCCGCATTGTCGCCGTCGAAACCGTGCAACTCGGCCAGGTTCAGGCAGCCGCTGGATTCCGGTGGTGCGATCAGGCGCTGATGCATAGTGGCCACCCCGGTTTTGCAGCCGGTGCCGCTCAGATCGGATCGCCGGGCAGGCGTGTCAGAAGTTCGAAACCATCGTCGGTCACCGCAATGGTATGCTCCCACTGCGCAGACAGGCTGCGATCGCGGGTTTTCACAGTCCATCCGTCGGACATCAGGCGCGTATGCGGTTTACCCAGATTGATCATCGGTTCAATGGTAAAGGTCATGCCGGGCACCAGTTCGATATCGTTGTTCGGATGGTCATAGTGCAGAACCTGCGGGTCCTCGTGGAATACCTGGCCGATGCCGTGGCCGCAGTATTCACGCACCACCGAGCATCCCTCGCCTTCCGCATAGCGCTGGATCGCTCTGCCTATATCCCGCAGATTCGTGCCCGGTCCGACCATCTCTATACCGAGCTTCATCGCTTCGTAAGCCACCTGCGATACCCGCTTGGCCTTGATAGACGGTTCTCCGACATAGAACATCTTGCTGGTATCGCCGTGCCAGCCATCCTTGATGACGGTGATATCAATATTGACGATGTCGCCGTCTTTCAGTTTTTTATCGCCCGGTATCCCGTGACAGACCACATCGTTCACCGAGGTACAGATGGATTTCGGAAAACCGCGGTAGTTCAGCGGCGCCGGGATCGCATCCTGCGCTTCGGTGATATAGCGGTGACAGATATCGTTGAGTTCGCCGGTAGTCACCCCGGGCCGGACTTTCGATGCAATCATACGCAGCACATCGCCAGCCAGCCGACCGGCGACGCGCATCTTGTCAATTTCCGCTGCATCCTTGATAACGATAGTCATATACCTGATTCCGAACCGGTAATTTTTGCAAGCGCATAGTGTAATCCAAGCCTTCGGTCCACACTACCGGTCGTGACGGTGCATTCCGGCACTAATCGATGGGCGCAGCTTCACAATATACAGACAGAACGGCGTTGATAATCCGCCGATAGCGGCTGGCAAGCTTTACAATACCCTCTAGGCCTTTTGGCCTAAGACGGCTGTAACTTTGCCTGCCATAATGCGTCTAATTACTGCTGGGTTGAGCCTGTGTCAGGCTGTCGAGGGAGATCAAATGGGTAGAATGCGTAAGATACTGCGTTTCCTGCTGCCGGCGGGCGTCGTTGTGCTGGCTGTGGTGGTGGTCATGGCCATGGCCGGCATCGCCAAGAACAAACGCCCGGAACAGAAGCAGGAAGAAGACCAGAAGCTGCTGGTAGACGTACTTACCGCGGATCGCAACTTTCTGAATTTTGTCGTCGAATCCCAGGGCAGCGTCAGGCCACGGACCGAAACGACCGTGGTTGCCGAGGTGTCCGGAAAAATCAGCTCGGTATCGCCGAACTTCGTCGCCGGCGGCTTTTTCCGCAAAGGCGACGTGCTGCTGCAGATCGACCCCAGCGATTATTCGGCAGCACTGAAAAGAGCGCAGGCAGCGCTGGCCAGCCGGCGGGCTCAGTTGCTGCAGGAGCTGGCCCGTTCCGATCAGGCATTGAAAGATTGGAACAATCTCGGCGGCAATCGCGGCGAGCCGAACGACCTGGTTCTGCGCAAGCCGCAACTGGCCGAAGCGAAGGCCAATGTCCGCGCCGCGGAAGCCGACGTGGAAAAGGCAATGCGCGATTTGGAACGGACCAAGATTCGAGTGCCGTATGACGGCCTGGTCAAGGAAAAATCCGCCGACATCGGGCAATTCGTATCGCCCGGGACCCGGCTTGGCATCACCTTTGCCGTCGACAGTGCGGAAATCCGCCTGCCGCTGTCCGGCAACGATCTGGCGTTTCTTGAACTGCCGGCACCGACCGGCGATGATGACCGGCCGGCACCAAAAGTCATTCTGAGTGCCACCAGTGGCGGCACAGAACGGCAGTGGGAAGCCACCATCATCCGTACCGAGGGCGTGGTAGACGAGTCCAGCCGGGTGGTCTACGCAGTAGCCCAGGTGCGGGATCCGTACGGCGTATTCGGCATCAGCCGTGCCGAGCCGTTGAAGATCGGCACTTTCGTAAGCGCGGAAATCGAAGGTATACCGGCCGATAATCTGGTCATATTGCCGCGGTCGGTACTGCGCTCGGATAACACGGTTCTGGTCGCCAACAGCGAAAACCAGCTCGAGGTCAGGCCGGTTGCGATTGAACGTTCGACTCCGCAGACCGTGTACATCCGCGAGGGTATAGAACCGGGCGAGCGTGTGATTGTCACCGCGCTTGAAGCGCCGATTCCCGGCACGCAGCTCGCCATCGCCGGCGATGAGGAAGAAGACAGCGACGCCGAAGACGCCGAACCGTCAAAGCTGAATGAAGTCGCCGATAGCGTTCTCGCTGCGGGAGAAGCCGGATGAATCTCAATTGGTACGAATCGATCATCAACTGGTTTGCGCGCAACAGCGTTGCCGCCAATCTGTTGATGGGGGTATTGCTGGTCGGCGGTTTCGTATCGGCGCTGACCATCAAAAAGGAAATCCAGCCGCAGATCGAAACGCCGTATATCACCATTAATGTGCCGTTTCTCGGTGCATCGCCGGCCGATGTCGAGGAAGGCGTGACGATCAAGATCGAGGAAGCGATTCAGGATCTCCAGGGTATCGAGGAGATCATCTCCACCGCATCGGAAGGCAACGGCTCGGTACGTGTGGAAGTGAACGCCGACTACGACGTGTTGGAAGTGATGGATGAGATCAAGAACCGCATCGACGGTATCTCCACGTTTCCGGCCAATACCGAAAAACCGAATATTTCGCGCACGCAATTCCAGCAGCAGGTCATGTGGCTGTCGGTCTACGGCGATGTGGGCGAGCGCACGCTGAAAGAATACGCCAAACAGATGCGCGATGAAGTGGTCACCCTGCCCGGCGTGACCCGGGCCGACGTGGTCGGGGCCCGGCCGTATGAAATCAGTATCGAGGTCAGCGAATTCACACTGGAATCCTACGGCCTGACGCTGTCGGAAGTCTCCGGCGCGGTCCGGCGCGGTTCCCTGGACTTGCCGGCCGGCAGCATTCAATCCGATTCCGGCGACATTCGGGTGCGCACCAAGGGACAAGCCTATGTCGGCCGGGATTTCGAAAATATCGTCATCCGCACCAATGCGGACGGCACCCGGGTACTGCTGAAAGACGTTGCGACAGTACGTGACGGTTTCACCGAAACCGACAGCTTCTCGGAATACAATGGCAAACCGGCGGTATCCATTCAGGTACTGTCGGTCGGCAACCAGAGCGAACTCAAAATCTCCGAAACCGTGCGCGACTGGGTAGCGAAAAAACAGGCGTCGCTGCCCGAAGGTATGAATATCGACTACTGGGCCGACGTTACCTACTACCTGAAAGGCCGGCTGGACATGATGCTGAAGAACCTGGCCGCCGGGGCCGCGCTGGTCTTTCTGTCGCTGGCCCTGTTCTTGCGCCTGAAACTGGCCTTCTGGGTAATGGTCGGTCTGCCGGTCGCGTTTCTCGGTACGCTGTTCTTGATGCCGACCCTGGATGTCACTGTCAATATGCTCAGCCTGTTCGGCTTTATTCTGGTCCTGGGTATCGTGGTTGACGACGCGATCGTGATCGGCGAGAGCGCCTATACCAATATGCGCGCGAAGGGGCACTCGGTGGACAATATCGTCGAAGGCGTGCTCAAAGTGGCGATACCGGCAACCTTCGGGGTACTGACCACCATCGCCGCGTTCCTGCCGGTACTGATGATCAGTGGCATTAACGGGCAGTTCTTCGCCGCGATCGGCTGGGTGGTGATACTGTGCCTGGTGTTTTCCATCGTCGAATCCAAGCTGATCCTGCCGGCCCATCTGGCGCATATGAAAATCAAGCACTACGGCGAAGATACGCACAATCCGCTGGTGCGCTTCCAGCGCATTTTCAGCGAAGGCCTGCATAAGTTCGTCGATAATGTCTATTCGCCGGTGCTGGCCAAATCGCTGAACCGGCGCTACCTGACGGTATCGCTGTTTATCGCCGGCCTGATTCTGTCCATCGGCCTGTTGGTCGGCGGTATTCTGCGTTTCGTGTTTTTCCCGGATTTTCAGGCCGATTTTCTGCAGTCCGACCTGGTGATGAACGAAGGCACGCCGGCAGCTCAGACCGAAAACGCGCTGCGGCACGTCCAGCGGGCGCTGGCGGAAGTCGATGCCGAGGTCAGCCGGGAGCACGGCCAGCAGTCCGGTCTGGTGGTGGATTCCATTCTGACCTTTACCAACAGCGATACCCGCGGGCAGCTGATTACCGAGCTGGTGAAAGATGAGCAGGCAGTGATCACCGGCCCCGAAGTGCTGCGCCGCTGGCGCGAGAAAGTCGGCACCATTCCCGGCGTTCAGCAGCTCAGCTTCGAAGGTGCCACCGGGCCCGGCGGCGGGCCGTCGATCTCCATACGGCTGATCGGGCGCAACGTGGAGCAGGTTGCACGGGCTGCGAAGGAACTGGAAAAACGCGTCGCCAAATATGAAGGCGTGTACGACATCCAGAACTCCTTTGAAGGCGGCACACGCGAAATCAAACTGAACATCAAGCCGGAAGCCGAGGCGCTGGGCCTGACGCTGCAGGATCTGGCACGCCAGGTGCGGGCCGGTTTCTATGGCGATGAGGTACAGCGCGTCCAGCGCGGCCAGGACGAAGTGAAGGTCATGGTGCGCTATCCGAGATCGGAACGCGACTCAGTCGGCTACCTGGAGAACATGCGTGTCCGGACTCCGTCGGGCGCTGCGGTGCCGTTCAGCGCGGTGGCCGAAGTGGAATACACCGAAAGCCCGACCCGCATTCGCCGCTTCGACGGCGAGCGCGCCGTTCGAATATCGGCCGAAGTGGATAAGGAAACGCATGAGCCCGGAAAAATTCTGGCCGAGATTCAGCGCACCGACCTGCCGCAGGTGCTGAGCCAGTTCCCGGGCGTGCGGCCGCGCCTCAGCGGCGCCAGCCAAAGCCAGAAAGAAGTGCAGCGCGATCTGATGAAAGGCGCGGCGTTTGCACTGTTCCTGATCTATGCATTAATGGCCATTCCGCTGCGCTCCTACCTGCAGCCGCTGATCATCATGTCGGTGATTCCGTTCGGTACCATCGGCGCGCTGGTCGGCCACTGGATACTGGGTATTCCGGTCAGCATGCTGTCGTTCTTCGGCATCATCGCGCTGGCCGGGGTGGTGGTAAACGACAGCCTGATTCTGGTGGACTTCGTGAACAAGGGCATGCGAGCCGGGAAAACCCGGATGGAAGCGGTCACCGCGGCAGCCAGATTGCGTTTCCGCGCGATCTTGCTAACGTCGCTGACGACCTTCCTCGGACTCGCGCCGATCGTGATGTTCGAAAAAAGCCTGCAGGCGCAGATCGTGATTCCAATGGCCGCATCGCTGGCTTTCGGCATTCTGTTCGCGACGGTGATTACGCTGTTCCTGATCCCGTGCCTGTATCTGATACTGGACGATTTTCTCAGCTTCCTGCGGCGCATGGTCGGCCGGGCCCAGCCGGATTCCGAGCCGCCGGCCGACCCGTTTGACGGCATCAGCACCGCCGGCGGTTCTGCCACCATACAACGCGACACGCTGGGTAGTCCGGGCGGCGCGAGATCGCCGGATATTTGACCCGGCAAGCGATTAAGCCACAACTGCGGGCTGCCGAGACTCGTCTATCCGGCAGCCCGTCGGCACGTCTGGACGCTGAAATTTTGCTGGCCCATGTGCTCGACTGTCCGCGTTCTTTTTTGTACGCCCACCCGGAACTGGAAGTTCCGAAGCGCCGTTTGCAGCAATTTCAAAAACTGGTGGAATCGAGAGCTGGCGGCACACCGATCGCATACCTAAAAGGCCGCCGCGAATTCTGGTCGCTGCCGCTGAAAGTCGGGCCCGAAGTCCTGATCCCGCGCCCGGAGACCGAGTTGCTGGTCGGACAGGCATTGCAGCGCATTCCGGCCGGCACCGGCTGGCGGGTGGCGGACCTCGGCACCGGCAGCGGGGCGGTTGCACTGGCGCTGGCCAGCGAGCGCCCCGATTGCGAAATCTGGGCGGTAGACACCAGCGCCGAGGCATTGAACACCGCGGCTGCCAATGCACGCGAGCTGAAATTGAGTAACCTTAAGTTCGTTCGCAGCGACTGGTACGGTGCGCTGACCGGCCGTTTCCATATGCTGATTTCCAACCCGCCGTACGTCGCATCGGACGATCCGCATTTGCAGTGGGGCGACTGCCGTTTTGAACCGAGAATCGCGCTGACCCCGGGGGACGATGCGCTGGCCTCCATTCGGGTTATCACCGCCAAAGCGCCCGATTTTCTGGAGCCCGCCGGCTGGCTGCTGCTGGAACACGGATTTGACCAGGGCGCGGCGGTCCGCAAGCTGTTGTCCCAGGCCGGGCTGAACGATATTGAAACCGTCTGTGACCTGGAAGGCCGTGACCGCGTCGGCCTCGGTCGGTTAAGCTGAGCCCGCTAAAACCAATCAACCAAGACCAGACGTACCAAAGCGAACCCGAACCATGCTCTGCGGACTCCACCAGCCTGAAGCCATTGATCTGGTTGCCCATCAGCCGGCAACCGATACGGTATGGCTGATGATCTATCACCACGAAGAGTCGGATACGACCTACCGGCACGGCCTGGATTCCGCCCAGGCGCTCGAGGCGAAGCTCGGTTACTACCGCAACTACGTCACCAGTGGCCGCTTGGCGTCCGACTATCCGGACCTGGCCGGCAAGCCGGTCACCATACAACTGGAATCCCACCGTCCGCTGTCGGCGGAGGAGGACGCAGCGCTGCAGCGAATCGAGGCCGGCCGCGCGGACGGTGACACCGTCGGCTTGATCGTCAGAATTGTCGAACCGCAGCCACCGATCTCGGAATCGGAATAAGCCGGGCTCAACGCCGCGCGGTGCGGGAACGGCGGTCGAATTACGGTACAATCGCGTGCTGTTTTTAGCGAGCCGGGCCGGCGCTTCGGCCCGATGACTCTAACTGAATCACCCCCAACCGGATAATCTCAAAGCAAATAACCTATTCCTCATGACACTGGTTCGATGCGACAGGCTTTCCATTGAATTCGGCGACCAGCCGCTGCTGGTTGATGCGAGCCTCGGCATCGAAGAAAACGAACGTATCTGCCTGATCGGGCGCAATGGCGCCGGAAAGACCACACTGTTGCGACTAATCAGCGGCGATCTGGAGCCCGACAAAGGAGAAATCCAATATCGCCAGCATTTGCGTATCAGCCAGCTTCGGCAAACCTTGCCACAGGCGCGCGAACAAAGTGTCGAACAGGTGATAAAAACCGGCCTGGCCGAACAGCAGCGGCGTATTGAACGGTTCCACGCACTGTCGGCCGACAACGCATCGGCTACCGAGCAGCACCTGCGGGAACTCGAAGCGCTGCAGGCGGAAATCGAGGCCGGCGGCGGCTGGCAGGTGGATCAGCAGGTCGACACCGTTATCAGCCAGCTTGAACTGCCGGCCGGAAAATGCCTGTCCGAACTCTCGGGCGGCTGGCGGCGGCGCGTCGCGCTGGGTCAGGCACTGGTTTCCAATCCCGATTTACTGCTGCTGGATGAGCCGACCAATCATCTGGATATCAATACCATCGAATGGCTGGAGCATCGAATCCGCGGCTATCCCGGCAGCGTGGTCTTCATCACCCACGACCGCAATTTTCTGCAGAAACTGGCCACCCGGGTGGTCGATATCGACCGCTGCAAGCTGACCAGTTGGCCGGGAAATTACCGGAATTACCTGCGCCTGAAAGAGCAGGCGGACCGCGAGGAGCAGGTCAGCAACGCGCTGTTCGACAAGAAGCTGGCTCAGGAAGAAGCCTGGATTCGGCAAGGCATCAAAGCCCGCCGTACCCGCAACGAAGGCCGGGTGCGGGCCTTGCAGGCCATGCGCGATGAACGCGAGAAACGGATCAAGAAACCCGGCAAGGCACGCGTCTACGTCGAAGCGGCCGAGCAGTCGGGCCGTAAAGTCATCGAGGCCAGGAATATCAGCCATGGATATCGCGGCGAAACGCTGATTAGAGACTTCAACCTTAAAGTGATGCGCGGCGACCGTATTGCATTGATCGGCAATAACGGTGTCGGTAAGAGTACGTTGCTGAAAATTCTGCTGAAACAGATCGAACCCGATCGAGGCTCGGTAAAGCTGGGCACCAATCTGGAAATCGGCTATTTTGACCAGGTCAGACGGGAATTGCTGCCGGACAAAAGCGTGGCCTACAACGTCAGCGGCGGCAAGGACTATATTTCGCTCGCCGGCCGCGACCGGCATATCATCGGCTACCTGAAAAACTTCCTGTTCAGCCCGAAGCGCTCGAAAAGCAAGGTCCGCGAGCTGTCCGGCGGCGAATGCAACCGGGTACTGCTGGCCAAGCTGTTCGCACGCCCGACCAACTTGCTGGTACTGGACGAACCGACCAATGACCTGGATGTGGAAATGCTGGAGGTGCTGGAAGAACGTCTGGTGCAGTACGGCGGCACGCTGATCGTCGTCAGCCATGACCGGCAGTTCATCGACAACGTGGTTACCAGCACTCTGGTATTTGAAGCCGACGGCAAGGTTCAGGAATACGTCGGCGGCTACACGGACTGGCTGCGTCAGGGCCGCGACCTGCGAATCGCCGACGAACTGGAAAAACAGGCGGCCGTCAAAGCCGAAAGACCGCGGGTACAAAATGCCGGGGCCACCGGAAAACTCAGCTATAAATACCAGCGGGAACTGGATTTGCTACCCGGGCATATCGACCAACTGGAAAACGAAATCGAAACCCTGCAGCAGGAAATCGGCCAGCCGGCCTTCTACCGCCAGCCGTTCAGTCAAACCCAGCCGGTGCTGGACTCGCTAAAAGAAAAGCAGCAAGCGCTGGACGAGGCTACCGCCCGCTGGCTGGAACTGGAGGATATGAAATCCTCAAATGGGTGACCCGAAGCGGACGAGCAGAATGGATAACGGACAGTCAAAGGCCGGCAATAGCCGGCCTTTTTAACGCTTGGGTGAATCGCGAGTTCAGCCGGCTGCCGGCCACAACCACGCATAGAGGGCAGCAGTCAGCAGCGCATAAAGCAATGCATCGAACAGGTGCTTGAAGACCACCGACCAAGGGCGGCCGTACCAGATCGCGTCCGGGATAACGCCGAACCCGTAGGCCAGCAGGCCGGTAGCGGCGGCTATGCGAAACACCGCCATATACTCCGCACCGGCTGGAACGGCGAGGTGTACGACATACGCGATCACCACGCCGGCGATTACGAAATACAGAAACTGCATCAGCATATTGCGGCCCATCGGCGGCATGCCGTTGGGTACGATGGTCATATAACCGATCGGTCCGTCATCGAACTTCTTCTGCATCTCCGGCTTTTTCAGTTCGTCCCAGGACGAACAGTGAGGAAAATTATAAAAGCCGGGCTTCAGATTCTGCGATCGCAGGGTCTCGATGGTGCCGTCTTCGTTCGGTAGGCCGGAATAGTCGGAACGGTGATGCGGCAGCAGCATCCAGACGATCATGCTGGCGACAAACGAAGCGGCGCCTCCAGCCAGGATAACCAACCAAAGCGATGTCATGGAAACCATGGTTTCTCCTCCCTGCGATACGGATTGCTACAAAGACGCCCGAATGGCATCAGACATCCCGGTGGAGCCACAGGCGACCCGCCGACCCCGGTTGGGTGAGCGAGCAGCGCGAGCGGCACCAGAGGGGTCGCGCGTTAGTTGCACGCCGTAACCCCGGCTGGACAGTCTGGCGGTTTTCCGAAAGGAAAGAAGCTAGACTGGGAAGCCGTTAGGGTGTGCGGTTGCGGTTTTCGTCCACCGGACGAAAGAAGCGGGCGCGAGACCCCTTATTTAGTATAGCCGAGATTTTTTGCCTAACGGCATTCGACAAAACAAGCATTCGCGATACTGTTCACGCCCTCACCGCCCATATGCTTTCGTTTTCTAGCGTTTAGACTAGAATAGCGATGGGTGTTCTGTTTCAGTTTTGGCGGCCCAAACTTACCGCCTCTCAGGACATCCATCATGCCGCCCTGGAAATCATGCGGCATGATGCAAATCGTCATCGACCTCGACAGATAATCTCAACCCCAGGCCCTTCAGCAATTTCTCCAGGCTGATGAGTTCCGGATTGCCCTGTTCGGAAAGCGCCCGGTACAGATTCTCTCGATTCAGCCCGGTATCCCGAGCCATTCGGCTCATGCCGCCTGTGGCATCGATCACATTACGGATAGCCAGCAGAAAAGCCGCCCGGTCACCGGCTTCCAGTGCGGCATCCAGATAGGCCGCGGCCTCTGCCGGATCCCGCAGGGCTTCCAGTAAACCTGCTTGATAGTCTCTACTCGTTGCCATGGTTCCGTCTCCTGTAGTCTTCCCAATAGGCCTTCGCCCGCTGAATATCCCGTGCCTGGGTATCTTTGATGCCGCCGCACAGCAAAAGCACTACCGTATTCTCTTCCAGCCCGTAATACACCCGATATCCGGGACCGTAAAATAGCCGTAGTTCATAGACACCCTTACCGACCGAGGCGTAATCACCCAAATTACCCAGACGAACCCGATCTAGACGGGCTCGAATGCGCGCCCGGGCCCTGGCATCCCGAAGCCGGCCCAACCAGCCGGTGAATGGGCAGCGCCCGTCTTCGGTTAGGTACTCTCGAATGTGATATTCCGGCATATATCCATTGTAGCTTAAAAGCTACAATATAGGCCAGAGAAATATTGAGGAAGTTTATGAAATGAAATAATGCGTATTAGTTACTTCTTAACTCTTTGACCGCTTCACGCAACTCTTTTATTGCCGAAGTCAATTCCGTAGTTTTAGGGTTACTCTTACCTTCAGATTTTTTTCTTGGCGGCTGGTAAATCGAAGCGACCGAAGTCATTACCAACTCATCTTGGTTTTCATCCGCCTTCAATCTATCAGCATAGGCATTCCCTAAAGTAGTCGAGTAACCTATGTTAGGCACAAGCCACTAGACGAAACTTCTTCAGCATTCGTCAAACTTACTCTATTAGCTCTTCCAATATATTTCGGACCTTCATTCTGGACACTATGCAACCCTTGGCGCGATTTGCGCCTAAAGGCGCTGCTGGACCAGGGTATAGCCGGTTTTATTCGCCTTCCCAGTAGTCGGGCATCTCGTCGCGCTGGCGCAGCAGGAGGCGCAGGACTTCGGGCTCGTCGCCGTCCGCCGACCGGAACCTGGCCAGAACCCCGTATTTTCCGGAGTCCGGATATTCGGCGATTTCCGGTGTTTGCATGGTGCTGACCGCGAGGTATTTCAGTTCCTCGCTGTCCGAAGTATTGACCATCTGGTGCGCACTGTCGGGACCGCCGGGCGGACACGCGATCACATCGCCGCGGCGTACCGGATGGCGCTCATCGCCGATGCGGACCTCGCCCTGCCCTTCGAGGACGAAAAACATCTCCTCATTGACCCGGTGGCTGTGAAACGGAAACGCGCTTTTGCCCGGTGCGACAACAGTCAGGTTATAGCCCAGTTTTTCCGAGCCCAGGCGTAAACCGATTTCTCCCATTTTGGCTTCAAAACGATCGCCATGGCTCCATGGGCGGTATTCGAGATCGTCGATATTCAGAATGCGGTCAGTCATTGGCGATACCTCTGTCAAAGATGGGTTGGCGGCCGTGCCAGCCGTTTCAGCATTGGTTAAGAACAGCTTGGCGGATATTATTCGTCGTCTTTTACCAGCCGCAGCGATTTTTCTTCGCTGGCCCCAGCGGCGGTCTGCTGGTCCAGTTGTTTGGTATTGCGGGCACCGAGTTCTTTGAGCATCTCGGTCTGGCGAACCAGATTGCCGGCACCGGTGGAAAGCTGCCCGAACGCGTCGTCATAGGCCTCGCGCGCCTTTTCCAGCCGGTTACCAAGCAGCCGCAGATTATCGACGAAACCGACGAATTTGTCGTACAGCAGCCCGGCACGCTTGGCGATTTCCTGCGCATTGTTATTCTGTTTATGCACCAGCCAGACCGATGCGACGGTGCGCAGCGTGGCCAGCAGGTTGGTTGGCGAAACCAGCGCCACTTTGCGCTCCAGCGCGAAGCCCGGAAGTTCGGGCTCGGATTGCAGCGCGGCGATCAGCGCGGCTTCGATCGGCACAAACATCAGCACGAAATCCAGCGCGTTCAGTTCGCCGACCTCGGTATAGCGCTTCTCGCCCAGCTCTTTGATCTGATTCTTGATCGTTCGCACATGGGCAGCAAGGTGGGCAGCCTTCTGATTCTCGTCTTCTTCGGCCTGGTAGCGCACCCAGTCGGTCAGACTGACTTTGGAATCCATGACAATGGACTTGCCTTCAGGCAGGTGCAGCACCAAATCGGGCTGGACTCTGGCACCGCCGTCTGTGGTAACAGACACCTGGGTCGAATACTCGCGGCCTTTGACCAGGCCGGCCAGTTCCAGCAGCCGTTCCAACTGCTGTTCGCCCCAATTGCCCTGGGTCTTGGACTGGCTGGTGAGTGCCTTAGTCAGATTAGCTGCTTCGTCATGCAGGCGCTGGTTCAGCCCTTCCAGTTCTTTCAATTTTTCCTGCAGTACCCGATGCTGCGCCGTCCCTTCTTTATGGGATTCGGTTACCGTATTTCTGAACTCGGTGAGTTTTTCCGACAGCGGCTTCAACAGCGTATCCAGTTGCTTGCTGTTCAACTCGTCCAGACGCTTTGAGCGATCTTCGAAAACCTTGCCGGCCAGCCGCTCAAAAGATTCCGCCAGCCGCTGTTCAGCCGCCTCGAGTTTTTTTAGCTGCTGGTCGAAATGCTGTTCCTTTTCCTGCAACCGGGTATCCAGGCGGGCGCGTTCCTGTTCGCTGTTCGCAATCTGCCGCCGGGCCGCCTGCAGGGCTTCCTGATCCTTTGTGAATTGGTCCTGCAGCCGGCCGAGCTGTTCGCGCAGGCTATCCCGGGTGGCCGCCAGGGCTGAGAGTTCTTCCGCTTGCTGCAAGCGCCGCTCCGCAGCCGTCT
Source organism: Lysobacterales bacterium (assembly GCA_028289465.1). Taxonomy (GTDB): domain Bacteria; phylum Pseudomonadota; class Gammaproteobacteria; order Xanthomonadales; family SZUA-36; genus JANQPM01. The sequence continues at coordinate 13,070 of JANQPM010000020.1, forward strand.
CAATCTGGCCGGCCTGCGCTTCAAGCTGCTCGCGCGCGCTTTTCAATTCCGGCAGCAGACGGCCTTCGACCGACTTGCGGCTGTTCCGATAACTGAGCCAGGCGGCCAGCAGCGCCAGCAGCAAACCGGTCAGAAGGCCGACCAGCAGGCTTTCGCTGTCCAGTTGTTGCAGCCACGCATTCATTGCACTCAGCTCGTTGTCTCCGTCCGTTTCACCTGCTGCCACAGGTCTTCCATTTGTTCCAGGCTCATGTCCGGCATGCGATCCTGACCGCCGGCCAGTTGTTCCATGTCGCGAAAACGCCGCTCGAATTTCTGACTGGCCCGGCGCAAAGCCTGTCCGGGGTTCACTTTCAGGCGGCGTCCCAGATTGACGCAGGCGAACAGTAAGTCGCCCAACTCGTCTTCCAGCCGCTGGTGCTTGCCGGCCGCAGCGTCATCGGCTATTTCAACCCGTAGCTCGTCAAGTTCTTCCTCGATCTTCTCCAGAATCGGCGCCGCTTCGGTCCAGTCGAAACCGACTTCCGCTGCACGTTTTTGCAGTTTCAGCGCCCGTTGCAGTTCCGCCATACCGCGCGGCACGCCGTCCATCAGGCTTTCAGCGCCTTTTTGCCGCCGCTCGCGGTTTTTGTACTGCTGCCAGGCCTCAGTCTGCGCGTCGGCGTTATCAATTCCTGAGAAGGTGCCGAAAACATGCGGATGCCGGCGTTCCATCTTCTCGCAAATGGCCGCGACCACGTCGGCAAACGCAAATGCACCCTGCTCTTCGGCCATTTGCGCATGAAAAACCACCTGGAACAGCAGATCGCCCAATTCGTCCTTCAATTCTTCAAGTTCATTGCGCTGGATCGCGTCGGCGACTTCGTAGGCTTCTTCTATGGTATACGGCGCGATGCTGGAAAAATCCTGTTCGACATCCCACGGGCAGCCGCTTTCCGGGTCGCGCAGCCGCCGCATGATCTCTAACAGGCGCTCGATGCTTGGCGGATATGTGGCTTGGAGGGGCGTGTCGGTCACGTCATCGTGTCTGTCTGGGTCGTGTCTATCTGGTATCGGACCCAGGGTACCGGCGGGCACGAGCCGGCGCAATGCCCAACATTCAAGCGGGGTTCTGGTAAGGGTTCGGCTGAACGCTTAGGCGCGTGACGCGTCGGGTGTTCGGCGGGTATTCAGGCCGGCGGAATTCGAATAGTGACGGCCGCACCGCCCAGATCGGACCGGCCTGCGTCAATGGTTCCGTGGTAGGACTCGACCAGTTCGCTGACAATGGCCAGGCCGACGCCATGACCGTCGGCGCGCTGATCGCCGCGCACACCGCGCCGCAGCAGCTTGGGCCAGTGGCGCTCCATGATTCCCGGGCCGTCGTCCTCCACTCGGATTTCAATGCCCGGCCTGAGGTTTTCATGCGCGATCGGCTGACAGAACAGATTGACACGGCCTCGGCCGTATTTGAACCCGTTATCGAGCAAGTTGCCCAGGATTTCCAGCAAATCGCGCTCTTCGCCATAGAAATCGGCGTCGGCCGTTATTCGCTGAACGTAGTCGATTTGCCTGGAGTGGTACACCTTAAGCAGTGAGCCCGATATCCGGTCGGCCACCGGCTGTACCTTGACCGGCCCGGCCAGCGTCCGCCGGGTAGAGCCGGCGGCCCGTTCGAGCTGCTGTGCGACCAGGGTATGCATGTCATCAAGCGTGCCCAGCAGCGCATCGCCCGAGGTTTCCCCGCTTTCCACCGATGTGCGCATCACGGCCAGCGGTGTCTTCAGGCTGTGGGCCAGCGAATCCAGTGCAGTCCGGTAGCGTTTCTGGTTGGCGTATTCGGCCCGAAGCAGGCGATTGACATTGCGGGTCAGCGGTTGCACTTCCTGCGGGTATCCGCCTTCCAACTCGCGAATCTCTCCGAACTCGATCCGCCGAATGTCCTCGGTCAACTGACCCAGCGGCTTCAGAGCCCAGTACACCACCAGCCATTGCGACAAGGCCAGCAGCAAGGCCGCACCGCCCAACCACTGCCACAGGCCTTTGCGGAATTCGCCGATGGCCATGTCCGACAGCCGCCGGTCCTCCCAGACGGTTACCGTCATCGGGACACTGTGGCCTTCGTGCAGCTCCCAGGAAATGCTCTGCTGCCGGGTGAACAGTCCGGGTGTGCCGGCCGGCCGAAGAAAAACCGATTGTCCGGGCGGTAGCTCTGCGGCAGGCGGCAGCACCAGACCCAGTGCCGACGGCGATTCCCAGCGCTGCTCGGGAACATCAATACGCAAATACAGGCCCGAGCCGACTTGATTCACTTTCGGATCAAGCAAATCCTCGCTCAGGCTGATACTGCCGTCTTCGTTGACCTCGGTCGCGGCCAGAGCCACATAGAAATAGCTCTCCAGCCGTTCCGCCACCGCAGCCCTTGCGCTTCTGGAAAATGCGTTGTCCATCGCATAGCCGACCAGCCCCAGCGCCAGGACCAATACCAGCCCGCCGATCAGCCACAACCGGTGGCGCAGGGAGAACGATGAGTGGCTAGTGCCGGTCATACGGCATTGTAACCGGCCGGCCGGCGTTTAAAGCAATCGAGCGAAAAGGAATGTGAGCGCCGCGGCCAAAGGCCGTCAGGCCGCGCGGCTTTGCAACGCAAAGCGATAACCCCGTCCGCGCAGCGTTTCGATCGGTCTGAGTTCACCGTCCGGATCCAGTTTCTTGCGCAGCCGGCCGACAAATACCTCGATCACATTGCTGTCGCGATCGGCGTCTTCGTCGTAGATATGTTCCGACAGATCCGCCTTGGTAACGACCTTGTCCGGGTGCATGACCAGATATTCCAGCACCTTGTATTCAAACGAGGTCAAATCGACTTCAACGTCATCGACATAAACGCGCTGTGCGCTTAAATCGACCCGCAGCGGCCCGAAAACGATTTCCGGTGACGCATGCCCTGCCGCCCGGCGCAGCAGCGCATTAATGCGGGCCTTGAGTTCTTCCATATGGAACGGCTTGGTCAGGTAGTCATCCGCACCCGCCTCGAGGCCTTCGACTTTTTCCTGCCATTGCGATCTGGCGGTCAGAATCAGAATCGGGAATTCCTTGCCGCTGCTGCGTATGCCCCGGATCAGTTCCAGGCCGGATATACCCGGCAGGCCCAGGTCCACGATCGCCAGATCAATCGGATATTCCTGGCCGTAGTACAGACCTTCCTCGCCGTCCGCGATCGCATCAACCGCATAACCGGATTGACGCAGATTATCGGCCAGCATCTGCAACAGCCTGGGTTCATCTTCAACAACTAATATGCGCATAGACTTAATGAATTATTGAATAGCAGGGAATGGCGGCAGATCGGCAAATCAACGCTTGGGCTTGGCTTTCTGCGGCTGTTTCTTTTTCTGGCTGTTATCCGGAATGCGCACCGTTTTCACGACACCGTCCTTGGTCAGCACCTTAACCTGGTGCACACGGCGCTGCTGCTGCTGTACGGTGCGCGCAGACAATACTTTGGCGTTATTGTTCTGCCTCGACGCTTGTCTTGCCGCCTCTTCCAGAGTCTTGGAAAAAGCCGGCTGCGCCAGCAGCAGCGTCAATCCGCCAATCAACAACCATGTGTTTACAGATAACTTCATATCGCCAGTTTCTTCAGTTTCGCAAACGGTGGCCCGGGAAATCGGGCCGGCCTAGCCTTAGCTTGGCCAAAATTTTAGCGCAATTCACTGAACAGCGCCTGAATGGCGTGAATCTATCGCAACCATTGAAACACTGTGAATCGCAGAGTGTGCGCGTGGCAGCTTTCGCCGCCTCGCGCTTAACGGTGCTATCGCGAAACCGCCGTCTGAAGATATCGCATTCCGTAGCAGGGCTTTTAGGCGCGAATGCCTTTTGAAAAACCCATTAGCAATGAAATCCATTAATCGCGCCTAAAGGCGCTCCTACATCAGATATTCGGCCTTCGAAGACACCGCCGATTACAGCCGGTTGGTTCGCGCAGCGAATCAGAGGCTGGAATCCATAGACTCATGCCGTCTTGCGGTTGCGGTTTCCGCCGAAGGCGGAAGAAGCGGGCGAAAGACACCTTAAATATCGATAAAAAAAGAAGTTCCACACTACGAAGATTACTGTAATATCGGACTGGCCCTATCGGTCTGATTAAAGTTGGAGGAGCCGCAGGCGACTCGCTGACGCGGGCGCGAGACTCCTTGTATATCATTGATAACACCATTGTTTTCGGACCGTCGGGAGGGATTCCAAATGAAACAGCCCGGATATGCAGTACTGGCCATCTTCTGGATCAGCTTGCTTTTCACGCCGCTCGGCCTTTTTGCTCAGGGGAATATATTGAGCACCAGTTTTGAATTCAACAGCTCAACCTCGTTCAGCTTGTTTGATCCGCCGTTCAACGTGACATTCAACGGCGGATCGACCCGGACTGTCGGCATGCCGGGGCTGTACCGGACCGGGCGCTTTTCCTGGGGAACGACGATCGGCTCCGATACGCTGGAAATCGTATTCAACCGGCCTGCGGAGAATGTGCAGATGTTCTGGCGCGGACAGTCCGCCGGCGATCTGGCGACCGCCGAGATCATCGATACGGATGGAACCGTGGTGGTGACTGCGAACGCAACGACCACATTTACCGCACTGGAATACAACGCGGCAGGCGGCCCCGGCGTGGCCCGGGTGCGCATCGTACAGACAGCCGGCAGCACACCGATCTGGGTTGATGATTTTTTGTATCTCCCGCGGGAAGACATGGCTCCGGCATTCCTGATCAACCCGGGGTTGAATGGTTCCTGGTTTAACGCCGCCACCAGCGGTCAGGGTATTTTCATCGACGTTTTCCCAGATATTCCGCTGGTGTTTATGGCCTGGTTTACCTATGACACCAGTCAGGCCCCGGACGGCGCGACGGCGGTTGTCGGCGATCCGAACCATCGCTGGGTCACCGCACAGGGTCCGTTTGCCGACGATACCGCGGACCTGCAAATCACGCTGACCACCGGCGGCCTGTTCGACGACCCGGCGCCGACCAGCAACCAGAGCGTCGGAACCATCACTCTGCGCTTCACCGACTGCAGCAACGGGACGCTGGAGTACAATTTCCCCGACCTCGGCTTATCGGGAAGCATTCCGCTGACCCGCATTGCGAACGATAACGTCGCGCTTTGCGAAACCATCGCCAGCGGAGGAACCGTCCAGTAGGACAGATTGTTATGCGACTATCGGCTGCCAGTCTAGTCATCATCACCGGCCTCGCCGCCCCTTTTCCGGCAACAGCCCAGTTCCAGGGCGTCGTCGAAGTGCTGCAGACTCAAACCGGCAATGGCACATTCGGCTGGGCTGTCGCGGACCTGACCGATATCAATAATGACGGTGTGACCGACTACATCATCGGCGCCATCGGCATCGGTGCGACCATCGTCTATTCGGGCGCAGACGGTAGCGAATTATTCCGCTTCAGCCAGCCCGGCACCTCGCTGGGCTACGCGGTGGCCGATGCCGGCGATGTCAACGGCGACGGTACCAACGACATCATTGCCGGTGCGGTAAACGGTAGCGGCACCGGTATCGCAAACGTCTATTCGGGAACGGACGGCTCGCTGATCTGGAACCTGGCTGGTGAAAACGCCGGTGATCGCTTCGGTTCCGCGGTATCGTCAGCCGGCGATGTCGACGATGACGGGCGTGCCGATCTGTTGGTCGGCGCCGAATCCAGCGCCGCGCAGGGCAATCTGTCCGGCAGGGCTTATGTCTACTCGGGCATGACCGGTAATTTGATCCGAACCCTGGAAGCGGAAAGCGCCGGCGACCGCTTCGGCGGCGGTGCTGCATTGCTGGGCGATCTGAACGATGACGGCGTGTCCGATCACATCGTCGGCGCCTACAGCGCGGGTACCGCGAACGGCGGCAAAGCCTATGTGTATTCCGGAGCCGACGGCAGTCTGTTGTTCGATCTGAACCCGGACGCCGGGGCCGGCGTATTCGGCCAGTTCTTCGTCGCCAGTGTCGGTGACGTGGATGCCGACGGCACCGAGGATATCTACGTCGGCGATTTCAACCATGCTGGCGGCACCGGAAGAGCCTATGTGTTTTCCGGAGACGACCAGCAGGTGCTGTATCGCTTCGACGGCACCGGTGTCGACGGTGTGGGCCCGGGGCGAGGTGCGGGCGATGTCGACAACGACGGCCATGCCGACTTGATCGTCGGTTTCTATACCAGTTCCGCCGGTGCCAACGCCGCCGGCCGGGTCAGCGTTTTCTCCGGTGCCGACGGCAGCGAATTGCAGCGCTTTGTGCACACTATTGCCAATGCCCAACTGGGCTTCGATGCGGTTGGCATCGGCGATGTGAACGGCGACGGCAGGTTCGACTACCTGCTGTCGGCCGCGAATGGCAATACGGTCTATGTCGTTGCCGGCACGGTGGAACGGCCGGCATTCACGCTGAACCCGGGGCTGAACGGTTCCTGGTTCAACCAGGCCACCAGCGGACAGGGGTTTTTCATCGATATTTTTCCGGATATTCCATTGGTGTTCCTGGCCTGGTTCACTTATGACGTCAACCAGGCGCCGGATGGCGCCACTGCGGTGGTCGGCCACCCGAACCACCGCTGGCTTACCGCGCAGGGCCCGTTTGAAGGCGATACGGCCAACCTGGACATCACACTGACCACCGGCGGTTTGTTCGACGACCCGGCCCAGACGACCAACGATAACGCCGGCAGCATGGTGCTGCGCTTCGCCGATTGCCGCAACGGCACACTGACCTACGATATTCCGCGTCTGGGCTTGTCCGGCACGGTACCGATTACCCGTATCGCCAACGACAATGTACCGCTGTGCGAAACTCTCGTTGCCGCCACGGGACGCTAGTCATGAACCGCCGCCTCACCAATACCGCCGCGCTCTGGCTTGCCGTTTTGATCTTCGGCCCTGCCCAGGCCCAGACCGTATCCACGCTGTCCGATGACTTCGATGCCGCCGGCGGCGTCAGCGTCGGACCGGACGGTAATATCTATGTCGCCAATTTCGGTGACTTCCTGAGCAATGCCAATGGCACAACGGTTTACCGAATCACGCCGGAAGGTGTACGCACGGTCTTTGCAACCGGCTTTAACGGCGCTTCCGGCCATGCGTGGAATTCGCAGGACGTGCTGTTTCAGTCCAACATCGCCGGCAACCGTATCGACCAGGTGACGCTGGCCGGACAGCGCAGCGTATTTACCAGCGTCGGTATTTCCGGACCGGTCGGCGTTGCAATCGACAGCAGCGATAACGTGTTTGTCGCCAACTGCGGCAATAACACCATTCGCCGGATCACCCCGCAGGGCAGTTCGACGCAATTCGCAGCCAGTGCGTTGTTTAACTGTCCGAACGGGCTGACGATTGATGACAACGACAACCTCTACACTGCCAACTTCGGCAACGGCAATGTACTGAAAATCACGCCCCAGGGCGTAGTCAGCCTGCTCGCTACGACCCCGGCCAGCAGCTTTCGCCCCGGCGGGGGCAACGGCCACCTGACCTTTGCCAACGGCGTTTTATATGTCGCATCGAATGCATCCAGCCAGATTTTCGAAGTGACGCTGGACGGTCAGATGCGGCTGATCGCCGGGGACGGCAGCCGCGGCCATCAAGACGGGCCCGCCGAACAGGCCAGTTTTTCCTTTCCTAACGGCATCGCTGCCAGCGCAGACGGGCGGCGGCTGTACCTGAACGAATCGGTGTCCACCCAGGGTGTGGTACTGAACGGCAATACCTTTCCGCTGACACCCAACCGCGTGCGGGTGATCGAGCTGCAGGCTGCCGGCATCGACATCAATCCCGGCTTGAACGGTTCCTGGTTCAACGCCGCCACCAGCGGTCAGGGTATTTTCATCGACGTTTTCCCGGATATTCCGCTGGTGTTTATGGCCTGGTTTACCTATGACACCAGTCAGGCGCCGGACGGATCGGAAGCCGTCATCGGCGATCCCAACCACCGCTGGGTCACCGCCCAGGGGCCGTTTGAAGGCGATACGGCCAACCTGCAGATCACCCTGACCACCGGTGGCCTGTTCGACGATCCGGCAACGACCGGCAATACCACGGTCGGCACCATTGCACTCAGTTTCCAGGATTGCTCCAACGGGACGCTGGGCTACAATTTCACCGATGCCGGCCTCAGCGGCAACATTCCGCTGACCCGTATCGCCAACGACAATGTCGGGCTGTGCGAACAGATCGTAAGCGGTGAATTGTAATGGGCAAACTGTAATGCCGGCCGGCTGCCCCAATACGCCGAATAGGCAGGTGTCCCGCACCGGCTTCTTCCACCCGGTGGGCGAAAAACGGAGCTATACAACGGCATCTCTATAGGATTCCCGCCTCTATCGTTCCTGAAAGCGCTGCTACCGGGCGTGAGAAGTGCTCGGAGACTGCGGTCAGAAAATTTCGGCAACCATGCAGCGCAGACTGCCGCCGGCCTTCTCCAACTCATCCACCCCAATGCTGTGCAAAGTAAAGCCCCAGTCATTCAGGCGCTGCTTGCACTCATCCCGTAATGCATCCGAGCCCGCCTGACTCATAAACAGATCGGTATCGCTCAGCGCAATGCAGTTGCCGGCAAAGGCTTCTTTCTCCGCATTGGTCAGAAACAGCGTGCGACCGGGATAGGCGGCGGCGATAGCCTTCGGCACTTCCGGATCGGCAAAGGCTTCCGGCACCATTACACAAGCCCGGCTCGCCAGCACCGCCATCACCACATTGGTGTGGTACTCATTCGGCTTCAGGTCGAATTGAAATGTCAGCCGGGAGTTAAACGCCCGGTGCATCGCTTCGCAGCCTGCATCATCCACCCGCTGGGTCATACCGCAGAAGCCGATCCGCCGGCCCCGGTCCAGAATCAGCGGACCGGTCAGCTCGCAAATCAGATCCTGCTGCGACAAGTCCATCTCTTCGTAGCCCAGCACTTCGGTAAAGAAGTGCCGAACATCGCTGCGCTGCGCCTCTTTCTGGCGTTCTTCAGAGAGCATTTTTCCGACGATAAAACGCCCCGGCACCGATGCAAAGACATTGTTTGGAAAGACGCCGTCCGGCGTATTCGAATGGCCGGTGAACCGGATCACGGTAATACCCGCCCGTTCGATGGCCTCCGCCAGCCTGCGATGCTGTTCAAGCGCTTTTTGGGCATTCACCTGAACGGAAAGGTCCATATAGAGATTGTCCTTGGCGGTGTCCTCGCTCAGATGAAAACCGGCAGGTTCGATCATGAACACAGCTTTCGGATTCACCGGTGCATCGACCGGCAGTTCCATTTGTTCCAGCGCGTCGAGAAAGGCGCTCGGGGAATTCACTATCACTGTTGGTTCTCCAAAGTAGCCCGACTAGGTGGCCAGGTTAGGCGGCCTGGTAGATTGACCTCAACGGTTCATAGGCCTGCAAAATCAGTCGCTCGTCGGCATTCGGAAGATGGGCCTTTTCGCTCAGCAGCCGTCGCCACTGCTTGGCCCCGGGCACGCCTTGGAACAGCCCCAGCAGATGCCGGGTGATACGTTTCAACGGCATTTCGTTCTCAAGGAGGGCTCTGGCATAGGCGACCAGTTGATCAATCAATTGATCCATAGGGATTATCTCATCGCCGTACAGGGCCGCCTGGCATTGATTCAGTATCAGCGGATTCTGATATGCCGCCCGGCCCAGCATCACGCCGTCGACATGCTCAAGATGCGTCTGCACCTGCGCCGGATCGGTCACGCCACCGTTCAGCGTAATGTGCAGGTTCGGCATTTCCTGTTTCAGGCGGTAGACGCGGGCGTAATTCAGTTCCGGAATGTCGCGGTTCTGTTTCGGGCTCAAACCCCGCAACCAGGCTTTCCGCGCATGCACAATAAATCGTCCGCAGCCGGATTCGCCCACACGACCGATGAAATCGCGGAAATAGGCATAGCTGTCCAAATCGTCGACACCGAGGCGGGTCTTGACGGTAACCGGTATCGAAACCGCATCCATCATCGCCGCGACGCAATCGCGGACCAGCGCGGGCTCTTTCATCAGGCAGGCGCCGAAACGGCCTTTCTGCACCCGGTCCGACGGACAGCCGACATTCAGGTTGACCTCGTCATAGCCCCAGTCCTGCACAATCTTCGCGCAGCGGCTCAGATCACCGGGGTCGCTGCCGCCCAACTGCAGCGCCAGCGGATGCTCTTGCTCACTGAAATCCAAATGCCGAGGCTTGTCTCCGTACAGAATCGCGCCGGTCGTCACCATTTCGGTATACAGCAGCGCCGACGGCGACAGCAGCCGGTGGAAATAGCGGCAATGCCGGTCGGTCCAATCCATCATCGGCGCAACTGCAAGACGGTAGTCCGGCACCGGCTTCGATGGCTTTCCATTTGCTGTTGATTTTAAAGGCCTTTCCGTCAATTCTTTCCACTCACCAGAGTACCGGGAAGACAGTTTACACCGAAGCGGAAGCATTCGATAAAAATTCCGTGGCCCTGCCACACGCCGCCGCTAGCAGCAGCGCCTTAGACACGATGGCAGCGCTTGGCCTATGCTCGAAAGCGGTCGTTGCTTGGTAGACAACACGGACCGATAGCGGAGAAAGCCACCCGGCTGTCAATACACCGGCCGGACGAAGCAATGCACCCTGCCGGCGACGCATCAGACCGGTGAATTGGCTAAACTAGTAGCCGCGAACGAGAAACACAAGGTGGGCTGACAGGCAATGGCATACGAACACCCGCAGAGTGCGAGCTTCTATCAACGCCTCAGGGAATTTCTGGGCCGCCCAGTCGATGTCGCCTCCCTGGTAGTCTTTCGCGTGTTGTTCGGTGCGATCATGCTGATAGAGGTATTCCGCTATTTCGGCCATGACTGGGTTGCCCGTTACTACATCTATCCCGAGTTTTTCTTCAAGTATTACGGTTTTGAATGGGTACAGCCCTGGGGCGGCGATGGCATGTACTGGCATTTCGCACTGCTTGGCGTACTGGCCGTGATGGTGTTGCTGGGACTGTTCTACCGCGTCGCCTCGGTATTGCTGTTCTTTGCGTTCTGCTATATCTGCCTGCTGGACCAGACACGTTACTTGAACCACTTCTATCTGACCGCGCTGGTCGCATTTATCATGTGCCTGGTACCGGCCAACCGCGCCTATTCGCTGGACAGCAAGATCTGGCCGGCGCGCCGTTCGGAACGGATACCCGCATGGGCCGTATGGCTGCTGGTCGCGCAGTTCGAAATCGTCTACTTCTATGCCGGGCTGGTCAAACTGAATAGCGACTGGCTGCAACTGCAGCCGCTGACCATGTGGCTGGCCAAACGGCAGGACTTGCCGCTGCTCGGTGCGCTGTTCGCCGAGCAATGGGCGATCGCGGTCGCGGCCTGGGGCACGGTGGCACTGCATATGATCGGCGCGCCGCTGCTGTTATGGCGCAAGACCCGGCCGTACATTTTCGTGCTGTATGTGCTGTTTCACCTGTCGAACCATGCGGTCTGGGAAATCGGCATTTTTCCGTGGCTGACCATCGCCGGCACACTGATGTTCTTCGATCCCGACTGGCCGCGCCGAATTGGCCGCTGGGTTATGCGCAAGGCCGGACGGGGTGGGCAGCCGACCGAACAGCCACAAATGAGCACGCACGGCACATCGGCGTTCCGACCGGTATCGCACTGGCTGATAACGTTCCTCGCGGTCTGGCTGTGCTATCAGGTTCTGATGCCGCTGCGCCACTTCGTGTACCCCGGTGATGTCGCATGGACCGAGGAGGGGCATCGCTTCGCATGGCGCATGAAACTCAGGGATAAAAATGGAAAGGCCTACTTCACGGTATCGGACCCGGCAACCGATCAGGACTGGGAAATCAACCCTCGACGGCATATCACCCGTAAACAAGCCAGTGTGATGGCCTGCCGGCCGGACATGATTTTGCAGTTCGCGCACCATTTGGCGGAGATCTGGCGCCGTGATATGCGATTGAAGCAGCCGCAGGTCCGGGCCGATGTCGAGTGTTCGCTGAACGGCAGACCCAAAGTAACACTGATCGACCCGCAGCGCGACCTGGCCGGCATTCCCCGAACGCTGGGGCATGCCGACTGGATTCTGCCGTTGGACGAACCCTTGCCGCCGTGGCCCGGCGGCGCCCGGAAGTACCTCGACGCCGAGTAGATGAAACCCTCGCCGCCAGCCCCGGTCATTTTGTTCGATGGCGTTTGCAATCTGTGCAGCGGCACGGTGAAATTCGTATTCCGCCGCGACGCCGGCCGGCTATTTTATTTCGCTCCGTTACAATCGGCGGCCGGCCGGCGGCTGCTGGACAGCCACGGCCTTTCAGACCACGAGCTGGAATCCATGGTGCTGATTGAAGACGGCGGTGCATACCGGAAATCGACCGCTGCGCTGCGCATTGCGAAAAAACTGCATCGGGGTTGGCCGCTGCTATACGCATTTATCATTATTCCGCGGCCGATACGCGACGCGGTCTACGATTTCATCGGGCGCAATCGCTACCGCTGGTTCGGGCGCAAGGAAGTTTGCTGGCTGCCGCAGGGGGAATTGCTTCAGCGTTTTCTGCCGGATGAGGAAACCGCCGGTCAATCTCCCGGCAAAGAATAACCCTGCACGGCCGAAGTAATTCCGGGCAGGGTTGTCCCAGGCAAGACTCCGGGCAAGACTATTTCGGGCAGCGCGCTATCGTGAAACCCGCGTCATCGGGAAGTTCGCGCTATTGTGAAGTCTTTGTCCAGCCGGCCGGAATCTCAAACTGCGCGGAAGCGATCGGGTCAGTGCTGATGGACGATACTTCCTGACTGATCGAAAAGATCACTGCCGAGGCTGGGGCCGCTTCGGCTGCCGGCTGTTCATCCGCTTTCTTTTTCTTCTTCTTTCTCAGCTTGTTGAACATGCCGGATATCGCGCTACCGGCTGCCGCACCAACGGCTGAGCCGGCCACCTGGCCACCGATGCTGTTACCGGCTGCCTCAGCGGTCTTTCTGGCCACCGCGCTGCCCGCATGCCCGGCAGCCGTATTGATCGCCGCATTGGCCGCGGCGTCGCCGGCCGCAGACCAGACATCGTCCATCGCAATTGGCTGACCTTGCGCGGTGGTGCATTGCTCACCGCCCATTTGCAGTTGAACCACGGTTTTCATCGGATAGCCGCGCAGATCGGCAAATTCCGCCGCCGCCTCTTCCCAGCCGTCCTTGAACATGCTCAGCATACTCTGCGCCATCGGCTGCATACCGGACGCGAACCGATCCAGACCCAGTCTTTTGGCCATCGCGGTCTGAAACGCTCTGGCCTCGCTTTCATTCGGTACCTTTTTGGCCAGCCAGGATTCAAGCCGATAGGTCACTTCGCAGGACTGCCCGCTCTGGGGCACCGTACAGGTCTGGCGAACGCTGATCACATGCTGCTCGGCCTTCACACCGGCGAAGCGCTGCTTGGCTCCGGGCCGATCAAGGCTGATCTCCGGCGGCGTCCACCGGCAATCTTCGTCGCTGACCGGAAGCACCCCGGCATTGGCATTGTTCTGCTGAACCTGTTCAAGCTGCTGCATGCTCTCCTGCATTTGTGCGCGCATCTGATCAAAGCTCATCTCCGAATAACGCTGCTTGTCCGGCATCAACTGCCAGATCACCTCCTGGTCCAACCGTGTAATGCTCGCGGTGTTTGCATTACCGGCCATGCGCTTCATGAAACCGGACTTGGGCTCCAGCTTGGTGTCGCTGCGCGAGCGATCGCCGGAAATCATGGTTGTGACCTCACCGTCGCTGGCCAGCATCGCCATAAAGCCGCCGGCCTGCATGGTGAACTTGTGCTCTATCGTAATATCGGCCTGGGCGCCGCAAACCACCAGACTGGAAAACGTCAGACCGAGAACCAGCGAATGATTACGTCGCTTCATATCGAAACTCCTATTTTTCATCATTACCACACCATGGCAGGCTGATAGCTTAGCACGTGCCGTGCGCTGCCCAGTGCGGCATATCACAAGCGCGCTTTGCTGCATCGTTAGAGCCGCAGGCGACCCGCGGGAGCGGGCGCCGTGAAGCACGTCTGACTCCACCTGCACGCGCGCTACGGAAGACGTGGGCGCGGGACTCTTTATCTATTATTAGCGTAAATCCGGTCGAAAAGCCCGCCGCTTGACGCCGAAGCGCCGATTTGCACACACGCGTTGCTTGACGGCCGTTGCGAATTGCGGGGCGGGCTTTCCGCGCCGTTTGAATTCCGCAATTTACAGCTCAACGACCAGAGCCTTCCGGCGGCTCTCCAGTCGATCGAGGCTGCGGTGCGTACCGGCTCGCGTATCGACCAGCGGAATCAATCACCCCCGATGGCCATAAACAGCCGGCCGGACCGGCTGTTTGTTTTTGCGGCCGGAA
>JANQPM010000025.1 GCA_028289465.1 Lysobacterales bacterium
AGGGCGGTGCGATCGACTTTCATCTGAGGTTCCCGGGGCAGTACTACGACCCGGAGAGCGGGCTGCATTACAATTACTTTAGGGATTATGATCCGAGCACAGGAAGATACGTTGAGAGTGACCCGATTGGGTTGGATGGGGGGTTCAATACCTTTGAATACGCAATATCGAATCCGATTATCCTCATTGACCCTAGGGGCTTGGTTGTTTGCTCCTGCACTGAAGGGCCATTGCGGGGATTTGGCTATTCACCGGATGGTGTAAAAATTTGCAGTTACTTGTGTGAATGCCCCTGCAAGGAGGAAGTAATCTCATTTGATGTTCCAGGGCTCGGAATCTACTTCGATAGAACCGAGAGCTACATCTGTCTTGGCCAGAAGGAAGGTTTTGATAACAATGGGAATTACTTGGGTTCGAGCTACTCTTCGTTCGAGATCGATACGAAGAGCAGTTACAGTGATCAGCGAAAAGAAACTGTCAAAAATACAATTGCCCATTGGTATTCTCTACAATGCGGAGACTGTGGAGGTTGAAAATGAAGCAATTGATAATGTCGTTCTACATAGGTGTGTTGACTTCGGCATGTGGTCTTTCCAGTTTTGCTGAAAGTAAGCCACCAGAATCTAGCGACTATGCAGTAAGTGAGGGAGTGAAGGTACTCCATCCTCTTGTCAGAAACCCACTGCAAAAAGATGATGATCCTATGCTTTCGTCACTGAAGGTAGGCTATATTGCGGCAATAGAGATTTTGAAATCTCCATCGGAGGCATTAACTCAAGCGGCACCGGATTTGAATAGTGCACTCCATCCAATCGATGGTTTTGTGAATAAGGGGGAAAGGTATTGGGAAGTACAGTTTTTCCGCATAAAAGACACAAAACTAGAAGCGATTGTGTTTGTGCATGCAGACTCAGGTCTTCCATTCATTTACTGTAACGGGAACTGTCGTGAAGTTCTGCAAATCCCAGAATAGGAAAGCGCAGAAATTGGCTAAGCGTACACTTCCACGTTTTGACGGAGTATCAGACTTTTCCTACAGGATGATTGGCGACTGTCGATTGACTCAATCACAAACACTAGCCTGCGTTGAGTTGCTGTGAAGATATTTAAAATGACGCGAGAACCTATTATTACCGGTTTGCTTTCAGTTTTATTCGTGCTCGGCTGGGCAGTACCCACAACTCTTGCGATCAAGATTCTCCTAACCTCCAATGTCAAATATTCAGGCTGGCAACTTGACCTTATTCAACTGACCAATGCTGGTGCAGGAATAGCGGTTTTAGCAGGGCTAATTCTAGTATTCAGGTCTTCAGGAAAACAACTAATTATCTGGCCAGTCATGATCACTATACTAGTCGTGAGCTATGCGTATCTTGCTATCGGAAAATTCATATAGGGAGTGGCTAACTACTACAACTACTTTAGGAACTATGATCCGGTATTTTCAGGGTTAAAGAAATGGGGAAAAGACAACTGTTCGGAATATGGGCATTATAGGATACCCAAGAGTTGCGGTACTTTCGACATTACCACCACGGAATATCAGGGCTTTTCCTACAGGGTAATCAGCCGGTCTATTTTCTGAACCAGGGTTGGATTCGATGTCCTTTAAAATCCAATAGTGATCTTGGTCTATCGCCATGTGAATATGTCTTGATGTTTAACCATGTATTGTTTCGGACAGTATTATTTTTGAATGCCAATCTCTTACTAGGGTGTTCAAATGAACCTATTGATCATGTTATGGACCCTGACGTTATTTCCGAAGCTAACGATGGAGTGAAAAATGCCCAGCAATTCTTGGCAGCTGTTTTTTCGAATCACATTTGTGAAAAAGAATGTGAGCAGGAAGGCTGTCCCTCCGATTAACTAGAGAATGTCTAATGCAGTGCCCAGTATGCAATAATGAACTAGGTAATAAGACTAATCAGCTGTCAGACGCTGATATTTTTACTTGTCAACACTGCGATAGCCGATTGCAAGCACCTTCGCTGGGTGCTTGGAGTAGCACCATCATTGTTATTCCGCTAGTTGGATTATTGTTCTCACCTTTAGATTTTTTGATTGGTTATCCCGTTGTTTCCATAATTGCTATGCTTTCTGCAAGCATCTATTATTTCCGGCAAGACAACGAAATCAAAGTAGTTAAATCTGGAAAAGCGTCAAGACTTAATAGTTAAATCCTTCAATATTGAGGCTAGGCCACCCTGGCCTCAATAAGTTAGTTTATAGGGTCGCATATCACCGACTACTCCTGGCCAGCATTCGATATTTCTCATGCAGCACATGCACTTGCCGGTCCAGTTCCGCCAGGGATTCCTCGTTGAGAATAATATCGTCGGCAATGGCCTGGCGCTGTTCTCTGCTGGCCTGCGATTGAATCATCGCTTCGGCCATCGGCCGGTCGATGTCGTCGCGCTGCATCAGCCGCGCCAGTTGTGTTTCCACGCTGACATCGACCAGCAGTACCCGGTCTACCCAGTCGAATCTGCCGCTTTCGACCAGCAGCGGGACGACCAGTACGGCGTAGAGTGCGGTCACTCGGGATAGCGCGTCGCGTGCGCGGTCGGCGATCAGCGGGTGCAGGATGGATTCCAGTTTGCGCCGTTTTTGTTCGTCGTCGAACACGATTCGGCGCAGGGCCCGGCGGTTCAGGCTGCAGCCGTCATCCAAGATCGCTTCGCCGAATGCCTGGACCAGCCGTTTCAGGCCGAAGCTGCCGGGTTCGACCACCTCGCGGGCGATCCGGTCGGTATCGACCACCGGCACTCCGAGGGCTTCGAAGCGGTCTGAGACGGCGGTTTTACCGGATGCGATGCCACCGGTCAGCGCGACGACGTAGCATGAGATCTTGGTCTGTGCGGCCGGCACGCGGATCAGAGCCCGCTGAAGCCGAGGTAGGCATCGATGATCTGCTCGCCCCAGAGCAGCGTAATCCAGCCGGCGATGGCCAGGTACGGGCCGAACGGAATGGGTTTGCCGCGGGCGTCGCGGTTGCCGGCCATCAATATGATGCCGATCACCGCACCCAGCAGGGACGAGAGCAGAATGACCAGCGGCAGGCCCTGCCAGCCAACCCAGGCGCCGATAGCGGCCAGCAGCTTGAAATCGCCATGGCCCATGCCTTCCTTGCCGGTGATCAGGCGGAACAGGTGGTAGACCGACCAGAGCGACAAATAGCCGGCCGCCGCACCGATCAGGCTGGCCCGGATATCCGCAAATACCGGGCTCAGGGACAGGATCAGTCCCAGCCACATCAACGGCAGGGTAATGTTGTCCGGCAGCAGTTTGTGGTCGATGTCGATCCCTGCCAGCGCGATCAGGGTCCAGCTAAACAGCAGTGCCCAGCCGGCGGCCGCGGTAAAGCCCAGTTGCCAGACCACCACCACCGATACGATGCCGGTCAGCAGCTCCACCAGCGGATAGCGCTTGGAGATGGCGGTGCCGCACGCGCTGCAGCGGCCTTTCAGGAACAGCCAGCTCAGCACCGGAATATTTTCCAGTGCGGTGATCTGGTGCTGGCACTTCGGGCATTGGGACCGCGGGTGGATCAAGCCGGGCGGCTTGCTTTCCGCATCGTCCTCCAGTTCCAGCAATTCATGGCATTGCCGGCGCCAGTCGTAAAACAACTGCTTTGGAAAGCGCAGGATAACGACGTTCAGAAAGCTGCCGACCAGCAGGCCGAGCAGGACGGCCGCGGTATAGCCCAGTGCCGGAATCTCGGCCAGTATCGCAAGCATCGGGGAAGGCGCGGTTTAGAAAATCGACGCCATCTTGAAGATCGGCAGATACATCGCGATTACCATGCCGCCGACCAGGACACCGACCAGCACGATAATAAAAGGTTCGAGCAGGCTGGTTAGCGCATCGACCGTATTGTTGACTTCCTCTTCGTAGAAGTCGGCCACCTTGTTCAGCATATCGTCCAGAGACCCGGCTTCCTCGCCGATCGAGGTCATCTGGATCACCATATGCGGGAACACTTTGACTTGCTCGAGGGCCAGCCGCAGGCTGTGGCCGACGGCGACATCGTCGCGGATTCGCGCGGCGGCGTCATTGTACACCTGGTTGCCGGTTGCGCCGGAAACGATATCCAGTGCATCGACCAGCGGAACGCCGGCGGTAAACGTGGTGGCCAGCGTGCGGCAGAAGCGGCTGATCGCGGCTTTTTCCAGTACCGAACCGATCACCGGTATTTTCAGTGTCATCCGGTCCAGCCAGTGTGAAAAGGCCAGCGACCGCTTCTTAAAGAAGATAAACGCGGCTACCAGCCCGGCGAACCCGATCAGATACACCAGGCCGAATTCCCTGACGGACCGCGAGAGGTCTACCACGAAACGGGTAAATGCCGGCAGGTCGGCGCCGAATTGGTCAAACACCGATTCGAACTGCGGAATCACGTACACCAGCAGGATTGCGGTCACGATAAACGCGACGGCGACCACTGCGATCGGGTAGAACATGGCTTTCTTGATCTTGCCCTTGATGCTCTCGATGCGTTCCTTGTAGGTCGCAATGGAATCCAGCAGGCCATCGAGCGCGCCGGAGCTTTCGCCGGCCCGGACCAGGTTGCAGTACAGCTCGTCGAAGTGCACCGGGTGCTTGCCCAGCGCTTCGGCCAGCGTACCGCCGGCCTCAATATCGGCCCGAATGTCGTTAATCAGTTTCTGCAGCCGTGGATTGGGCGTTCCGCCGGAGATGATTTCCAGGGACGAGACCAGCGGCACACCGGATTGCAGCATGGTGGCGAGCTGACGGCTGAATATCGCAATATCTTTGGATTTGACCCGCCGGCCGGCGCCGCCCAACAGCGGCTTGGACTTTTTGCGAACCCGTATCGGCGTGATGCCCTGGCGGCGCAGATCGGCTTTGACCAGATTCTGGTTTTTCGCAATCTGTTCGCCTTTGAGCTTAACCCCCCGCTTGTCCCGGCCTTCCCAGAGGAATACGTTTAATTCCGCTGTCGGTGTTGCCATTACACTAATTCCTGAAGCCTAGGTGTCATTGTCGAATCAATCTTTGGTGACGCGGTTGATTTCCATCAGGCCGGTAACTCCGTCGCTGACCTTGTTCAATGCCGAACGCCGCAAATCGTTAAACCCTTCCTGCCGGGCGTGTTCTCTGATTTGCAGCGAATTGCCGTCTTCCAGAATTATACGCGCAATCGAGTCGGTAATGGGCAGGACTTCAAAGATACCGACCCGTCCCTTGTAGCCTTCGTTGCAACCGCTGCAGCCGTTGGGTTTGAAAACTTCCAGTCCGTCCAGGTCGTCCTCGACGAAACCGGCTTCCAGCAGCGCCTCTTCGGGCAGTTCGTCGGCTATCTTGCAGGTATGCAGCCGGCGTATCAGACGCTGGGCCATCACCAGGTTCACCGCGGAGGTGATGTTATAGCTCGGGATGCCCATGTTCATCAGGCGGGTGATGGATTGCGGCGCATCGTTGGTATGCAGCGTGGACAGCACCAGGTGACCGGTCTGCGCGGCCTTGACTGCGATCTCGGCCGTTTCCAGGTCGCGAATCTCACCGACCATGATGATATCCGGATCCTGACGCAGGAACGCGCGCAGCGCCCGGGCAAAGGTCATGCCTTGCCGGGTATTCTGCTGCACCTGGTTGATGCCCTGCACGCGGATTTCCACCGGGTCTTCCACCGTCGAGATGTTGCGTCCTTCCTCGTTGAGGATATTCAATGCGGTATACAGCGTGACCGTTTTACCGGAACCGGTGGGCCCGGTGACCAGAATCATGCCGTAGGGCTTGACGATCGCTTCGGTGAATAAATCTCTCTGTTTTTCCTCAAAACCCAGCTTGTCCACGCCAAGCCGGGTCGCGGTGGAATCCAGAATACGCAGTACCACCTTTTCGCCCCACAGCGTCGGGCAGGTGCTGACACGGAAGTCGATAGATTTATTGCGCGACAGGTTCAGTTTGATGCGGCCGTCCTGCGGTACGCGCCGCTCGGCGATATCCAGCCCGGACATCACCTTCAGGCGCGAGGACATGCGCCGCGACATCTGAATCGGCGGGGATGCGACGCGGCTCAGCACGCCGTCCAAACGGTAGCGGATGCGGTACTTGTTCTCGTACGGCTCGAAGTGAATGTCCGATGCGTTTTTGCGGATTGCGTCCAGCAACACCTTGTTGATGAAGCGCACCACCGGAGTGTCGTCCACCTGCGCGTCGACCTGGCCTTGGTCTTTGTCCTGCTGAATATCGTCCAGGCTGAAATCGACTTCTTCCAGCCCTTCCTCGTCCTCGAATTCGTCGAAGCCGGCGTCTGCGGCTTCCAGCGCCTTTTCGATAGCCTGGGCCAGGCTGGCGGCGTCGACGATGATCGGCTGCACCGAAAAACCGGAATTGAATGCGATCTCTTCCATGGCCGAGTGATTGGTCGGATCGGCGATGGCGATAAACAATTGGCTGCCGCGCAGAAACAGCGGCAGGGCCTGGTGTTTGTTGATCAGTTGTTCTTTGACCACGGACGCCGGAATCTGCGTCAGGTCAAAAGCCTGGATGTCGACCAGCGGTACACCGAATTCGGTGGATGCGGTGGCCGCCAGCACGGCGGGGTCAGCCAGTTTTTCCAGTGTCAGATGCGCGAGCAGCGTACGGCGCGCATCAGAAGCATCAGTACAGGCTTTCTGTGCGGCGTCGATATCCAATACCCCGTCGTCCACCAGGCGCCGGGCGAAACTGTTCAGGCGAAACACCGATTGGGGTTCAGTATTCATTATGCTTCCGGAGTTTCAATCTGACTAGTATAGGCGGAAAATCGGTAAAAACCTATCTTTTTAGTAGTTTAAGCCGAGGTCTTGACAGACGACTCGACAGCGGGCCCAAAAACAAAAAACCCCCGCATTGCGGGGGTTTTTTCGAGCGGTTGATCGCTTAGCGGCAACCTGCCGGGGCGTACTTGGTGGTACCCGTAGAGGCGCAACCCCAGTCCAGCGTCTGACCGGTTGCGTTAATCGTCGGGGTGAACGTGATTATCACAGAGTCAGCGGCCGCCATGAACGGAATATTGGCCGGATTCGGGGTGACCCGGTAAGTGCCGTTATTGGCATAAGTAATCGCAGAACAGTACTGGCTGATGCCGGTGCTGGTGTCGATGCCGGCCTGGGCCTGGGTCATGCCGGCGATGGTGGCGGTGGCTTCGAAGTGCTCCGTAATACCCACTTTCACCGGGTCGCCGCCCTGTACGCATTCAGCGACGCGGGCTTTGATGGTGTAGTCCTGATACGCGGGCAGCGCCAGCGCGACCAGGATCGCGATGATCGCGACCACGATCATTAATTCAATCAAGGTAAAACCGGATTGGTTTCTTTTCATCTGTTTCATTGTTCCATTCCCTCCTGAAGCTTCAGAATGCATAAATGAGTTAAGTCACAATAGTAAAAAATTTTAAATAAAGCAAAGGGCGGCGCAGCGTCCTGCGCCGCTAACCGCTAAGGTCAGTCCCCCATTGCTTAGGCTCCCTTTGCCAGATAGTTAATGCATTTATCGTGCCAATCGGGTTTCGGTAGGCAAAACGCCGATAATATGGCAGCCTATGCCGGCCGTGCGAGCGGCAGCTTGACAATAATCCGATAAAACTGACAATTTTTGTCACCCATAAAGGCCGAAATATGACCCGCACCGCACCGCGTTTTTGGTATTCCGCATTGGTTTTTCTGCTGCTGGCCGTGCTGATCGGTATGGCCTCGAAGTTTACCTGGACCAATCTGGACGACGGCGTTTACGCGATGATGGCCGAGCGGATGGTCAACGGCGAGATACCGAACCGCGATTTTCAGTCCGGCACGCTGGGCTACGACCTGTGGGTTAACGCGCTGGCGTATAAGCTGTTCGGTCAGGACTTGTATGCGCTGCGCGTGCCGCTGGTGGGGCTGTTCGCGCTGATCGGCACCTTTCTGTTTCGCAAGTTCGGCGCCAAGGGCCTGTTTTTCGGGGCGGCCGTGGCAGTGTTTTTCGTTGCTGAAACCTATCTGCAATTCATTAACCCGACCCGTAACTGGTATTGTCTGGGTCTGGCGGTTCTGCTGTTCTGGCAACTGGAGCGATGGTCGGCGCTGACCACCGGACGCTTGTTGCAGATCGGCCTGATTATCGGCGTTTGTTTCGGCATGCGGCACTACAGCGGGGTGGTGCTGGGCATCGCGTTCACGCTGCTGATGTATTACCGCTCCTGCTTTTCCGAGCCGGTGGCGGATGACCGGTCGGTCTTCGCAGCGGTGCTCTCGGCGATCATCCTGCTCGGTTGCGGCCTTTTTCTGACCGCGATGACCTATGCGGTTTTCGATTTTCTCAGCATATTGATCTACCTCAGTCCGCTGCTGGTATTGGTCGGCTATCTGCTGCTGCGCTCGCAACTGGGTTCGGTCACGCTGGTCAGGCAACTGTTCACGGCATTCGGGGGCTTTTTACTGGCCCTGGTGCCGATCGTCGTTTACCAGCTCCTGTTTGCGGATCTGACGGTCTGGGCCGATGAGATTCTTGCGGTCAGCTTCAATACGCTGGCGGTCAATTCGAAAGCGCCGTTTCTGTACTGGGAGTATCCGCTGTTCAGCTATCTGGGTGCGATTAAGTTCGATGTGTTCTACCCCTATCTGACCACGGCCTATTGGACGCTGCTGAATTTGATTCCGGTGACGCTGTGCGTGGTGTTCATCAAACGGATTTACACCGGCAGGGAAATGCCGGCCTGGACCATTCTGGCGGTGGTCTGGGCCTATGTGGGCCTACACAGCCAGATCTATATGCATTTTGCGTATATGATCGGCCTGACCACGGTGGGCCTGCTGGTATTGTTTGAATTGCGTTCGGTCATCGTGAGGACGCTGTGGTCGGCAGCTTTGCTGTTTACCAGCTTTGTCGGCGTGTATTTTCACACCTTCGACGTCAAAACCACCGGCTACGTTTCCATTCTGATCGGTGGCCACACCCCGGAGCAGTTCGCCTATTTCGATCACCCCAAAATCGGTATCTACGCGGATCGGCGGGTGAAGGAGAGCATGGAAGAGGCGGCACAGTTCATTCGCGAGCGGACCTCGCCCGAGGATACGATTTTTGCGTATCCGATGGACCCGCTGATTCACTACCTCGCCGAGCGCAGAAGCCCGCTGCGCAACTATAATCCGCCGTTGTGGGTCGTCGCGGACTACCAGCGCGAAGAGGCCGCGGAGCTGTTCAGAAAGTATCCGCCGAAGGCGATTGTGGTCAACCGGGGCGAGACGGTTTTCAACGGCAATCTGGCCGCGATCGTTTCCAACTATGTCGATTTCGAGACCGCGGAGCCGGATTTGTCCAACCTGATCTACAACGTGTATTTACTCGACTGACGGGGCGGCACCCGATGTGTGCGGCTTGAGGTATTCGCCGGCGTTCCTGCCCTGGCAGAGCAGCAGGTCGACGATGGACACGGCATGTGCGAACGAGCCGTGCGGCTGTTCATATTCGGGGTAGCCGGCATAGTCCATCCAGCGTACTTCGATGCCGCGTTCGGCAAATGCGTCGACGTCCAGATAGCCCCTGGCCGCCGGTCCGGAAAGGTAGGCAGTTGCTGCGGTTGCGGTGCATAGGTTCACCAGCCGTTCATTGCGGTCGCCCTCGAGGCCAAATTCGGCCGATGACCGAATCCGTGTATCGATGCCGAGCCATTGGTTGATCGTTTGAATGAACAGCCGGTTGATCTCGCTGAGCCGGCGCAGTGGTGCAGCTTGTTGCAGATAAACCGCTTCCAGCGCATCGGCGTAGTCGGCGAAGCGCGGCGCCTTGCCGTACGACTGGCGGATCGACGCCCAGTGTTTTCTGGCCCAGCGCGGATCGGCCACCTCGGTGTCGGCGATTTTCTGCGCCAGCGCATTCACGCTGACAGGAATGGTCAGCCATTGCAGGCCCTGCGCGGTTTTGATCCGGTTGCGGTTGCGCCAGTCGTTTTTCGTGTACTGCACCTGGTCGTAGATAATGAACTCGTCGACCCGCGAGATCAGGTCGAAGTAGCCCTTCCACGGAATGTAGTTGGACTGGAGGATTGCGACGGTCTTGCTCACCGGCCGGCTCTGCTGTTGATTGCTATGACCACGGGAACGACAAGAATGCGTCAATGACCTTCTGCCGGTCGTCGGCCGGCATGTTGTACCACAGCGGCAACCTGACCAGCCGCTCGCTTTCTCGGGTGGTGTAGCGGTCCTGGCCATGGAAGCGGCCGAAATTCAGTCCGGCCGGTGCGCTGTGCAGCGGTACATAGTGAAACACCGGATTGGCGCCATGCCGTTTCATATGGTCGATCAATTGCGTTCGTTGCTCCAAGTCGCGGCATTTGAAGTAGTAGATGTGCGCGTTATGCCGGCGGTTTTCGTAATCGACCGGTACCGGCCGGCTACTGTCGGGAAATGCCGCCAGAGCCCGGTCGTAGGCCTGCCAGGTTTTGATCCGGCTGTCGGTAATCGCCTGCAGGCGATCCAACTGGCAGGCCAGGTAGGCGGCCTGCAGTTCGGACGGCAGATAGCAGTAGCCGGCGTCCACCCAGGAATACTTGTCCACCTGGCCGCGGAAGAACTTGCTGCGGTCGGTGCCTTTTTCGCGCAGGATTTCTGCCTGTTCGACGAATTCCGGGCGATTGATGCACAGCATGCCGCCTTCGCCGCCGGCGGTCAGATTCTTGGTGTCGTGAAAGCTGAATGCAGACAGGTGGCCATGGCCGCCGACCGGTTTGCCCTGGTAGCTGGCGCCGAGCGCTTGCGCAGCGTCTTCGACGACAAACAGGTCGTGATTTTCTGCGATCTCGCAAATGCCGGCCATATCGCAGCAGACCCCCGCGTAGTGCACCACCACGATGGCCTTGGTCTTGTCGGTGATTGCCGCTTCAATCAATTCGGCGTCAATATTCATGGTCCGCGGTTCGACATCGACGAATACGATCTGTGCGCCGCGCAACACGAAGGCGTTCGCGGTTGAGGAGAAAGTGTAGCTCGGCATGATCACTTCATCGCCAGGTTCGATACCGACCAGCATCGCAGACATTTCCAACGCAGCGGTACAGGATGGACCCATCAGCGCACGCACGCAGCCCAGATGTCGCTCAAACCAGGCTTCGCAGATTTTGGTGAATGGGCCGTCGCCGGACAATTGATCCGATTGCAACGCCTTTCTCAGGTAGTCGATTTCCATGCCGGTTACGCACGGCGTATTAAACGGCACGGTGTTTGACGTGTTCGCCATAGGTGTCCTTAAATCAAGAGCAGAGCCAACCGCGGTATTTTATGCCGACCCTTTTTCTATGTCGACATGCCGGAAACTGCGATGCCGGAAACGATCAATATCACACCGGCAACTTTGTAACCGGTAATGCTTTCGCCGAACAACCAATGGGACAATACCAGCACCAGCACAAATGCGCTGCTCATAAACGGGTAAGCATGGTTCAGGTCGAATTTGCTGATCGCCGCCATCCAGAAACCGGATGCGAGGATTGCAGCGGCCAGCCCGGACCAGACATACAGGTCCGAAAATGCAGTCGCGAAGAATGACAGCTTGGCCGGCAAGCCGTCCGGAATTTCGCCGATCTGATTAATGCGCCATTTGAGAATGACCTGACCGTAGACGGTCAGTGCCAGACACATCGAAATATAGAAATATCCCATAAGACCTCCGGTCAGCTTAGGGCCGTTGCGGCCAATAATGCCACGTTAGTCGATCACAATGCCCTGGTCATTGTGGCGGCCGGTTAACTTTGCCGGTGAACCCAGATATTTTCCGTTTGCCTGGCTGTCTTCCAGCAACAGGGAGTTGGCACCGAGCAGGGTTTCCGGGGCCAGGCGGACATGGTCTTTCACCGTTGAGGAGAAACCGAGGAAACAGCCGTCTTCGACCACGCAATGACCGCCGATTGTGGTATTAGCCGCCAGAAAATTATGGTTGCCGATGACGGTGTCATGACAGACTGTGACATTGCTCCAGATAATGTTGTTGTTGCTGATTTTGACCCGCGGCTCGATAACGGTGCCCGGAAACACGATATTGTTATCCCCGTATTCCACATCATGAGTAATCAATACGGTTTCGTGAATATAGTTCGCGAGCGTATAGCCCAGTGAAACCGCCTTTTGATACATGGCCTGTCTGGCGCGCATATTGGCATAGCCGACGGCCAGGATCATTTGCACCTCGCCGGGCGGATGCTGCACTGCGATGTCGTCAATCGATATCAGCGGCAGCCCGAACTCCCGGGCTTGAGAGAGGTAGCCTGCATCGACAGTACAGGCCACCGGTTCGTACCGTTTGTCGCGCATGAGATAGCCGGCCAGCATGGCCGCAAAGGGTCCGCCACCGTAGATCACTAGTGGCTGCGGTTTCATCCCTGATTGGGTTTGTAGAGCCGTTCTTCCTCCGGCAGGTAGAACTCTTCAAGTTTGGTCGGTACCCGCACGTTCATACCGACCAGGCGCTTGCCGTCTTCGCCGAGGGACTCGATCAGGCCGGGATCCAGCAGACGCGGAAAATCGAAACGCTGGCGCATATAGGATCGGCAGAAATTCAGGGTCAGTGCGTGCCGGTAGCGATCGGTATGGTTCGCGCCGCTGCGGTGATATAGCCGCGCGTTGAATACGATCATATCGCCGGCGCGGCAACTGATGCTGGCCATATTCTGCTCGAATTCCTCGGCGGTCGGTGGCCCCGGTGTGCGGTGCGAGCCGGGCAAGTATTCGGTACCGCCGTTTTCGTCATTGAAATCGTCGAGCGGAAAAATCACGCCGACATTGGTCACATAACCCGGAATAAAACGCGGGCTGTCGACATGAATTCGGTGGCCGTAGTTGGATGCGCTGGGCGGAAGACTGGACGATTGATAGGCATACAAAATGCAGCTATCGCCCAGAATCGCAGACACATAGGCGTTCATCACCGGCTGGTCCAGTACCGCTGCCATCGTCGCGCCCCTGGCCATGCAGTTATGCACCATGCCCTTATCGAACACATCGCCGTAGTCGACCGCATCTTCCTCTATCGCGGCAATGAGTTCCGCCTTAGCAGCGCTGATTCGCGTCGGGTTCAACACGCTGGGCACAACAGTAGCCCCTTGCGAATGAACTTGGTCAAGATGCTGTTGCATGGTTGATTCGGGCATGTCGGGTCAGCTATTCGGCGTGATTATTTGGTTAAGACGAAGCGTATATATTTGAACAGGTGCCTAGTGTGCGGCAGCAGCAGGCGCAGGTAGGATTCCACCGTATCTGCATCCGCTTGCGATTGCCGGTGCATCACATGGCCTTGGGAAAAGAACCAGTCGAAGTGCGCTTCGCAGTAACTGAAACCGGCCGCTTTCGCACTGTTGCAGACTTCGTCGGCGCAGAATCCCTGCGAGTAGGATTTTCCGGGTTCGGCGTTCTTTAGCGCATCGCCGTCGATACCGAAGGACTCTTCGTAGTGCTCCGGATTGTCGATCGCGCCTTTAAGTTCCTTAGCAACCAGGTCATTGTCGATCGCGACGCCGGATTCAGCCAGTTGCTGAAGCTGCCGAATAAAGTCACGGTTCGGATTCAAGTCGATATAGAATAGCCCGCCCGGCTTCAATACACGGCAAGCTTCGCGCAGCAGCAGACGGTAATCGAGCAGGTGATCCATAAACGAATAGGCGGTCGCGATATCGAAGGTTTCATCATCAAACGGTGTTTCCTCCGCGACTGACTGGGTCAGATAGATGTTACCGCTGGACGTATCCACCTGGTCCATCATTTCCTTTGTAATATCGATGCCGTCGACCCGGCCGACCAGATCCTTGACCAGGTGAATAATGAAGCCGGTGCCACAGCCGAAATCCAGCAACCGGGAATTGGCGCCGGCATTGATCTGGCTCGTCAGCTGTTCCAGTACGGTTCGGACTTTGCGCTGGTTTTCGGGGAAAAAATGCGGGCTTTGATTATATTGTCCGGATGTTGCGAGTTCTGCGTGAACTTCGATATTCGCCTGGATTACAGCATCCCTGCTAAGCGGCTTTTCTTCATTCATGGTCGTTGTCGTAGACTTTTTTGACGATAGTCACCGGGCGGTTTTTCACTTCGGCATAGATTTTCGACAAGTATATACCGACAACACCCAGCGAGAAAATGATTAATCCGCTGGTCAGGTAGATGGAGGCCATGATTGAAGTCCAGCCACCCAGTGCCGCGCTGAAAAAGATTCTTCGAACGATCATGTAGAGAATAAACAGAGTGGATGCCAGCGTCATCAGTGCACCGGAATAAAACACAAACAGCAGCGGTTTGCTGCTGAACGAGGTAATCGCGTCCACCGCCATCACGATGCGCCGCCGCATGCTGTAGTTGCTGTTGCCTTTATACGATTTTTCCGCCGGCAGGGGTTTCTGCCGGAAACCGGCATCGCGCCACAGCCCCGGAATAAAGATCTCCTTTTCCGCATACATCAGCAATGCGTCCACATAACGCCGCCGCATTAGCCGTGCGACCAGTTCGGTGCTGGAGATTTTCAGCGGCGATAAGGAGTTGAACGCGAAGTAGAAACTCTTGCTAAGCAGTTTTTTAAAAAACGGCTGGCGTTTCTGAGCCGATTCCCCGTAGATCACATCGAGCTCCGGATTGCCGTCGACCTCGGCCCAGAAGGTGGTCAGCAGCTCCGGGGGCTCCTCCAGGTCGACGTCGATCAGAAACACGAAATCCCCTCGCGCATGTTCTAGTCCGGCCAGCATCGCCTTGTGGTGGCCGAAATTGCGCGACAGGTCCACCACTCTGATGCGCCGGTCCGAGGCTTGCAGCCCCAGCGCCTTTTCCAGCGAGTTATCCGGCGACCCGTCATTGACGAAGACGATTTCGAAATCCGGCGTAATCGGTTCGGCGGCCGCGGTAATGCGACGGTGGAACTCCTCGATATAGGATGCGGAGCCGTACAGGGTGGTTACGATGGAAAGCTTCATGGCGGTTTGTTCATGTGGGCTTATTGGGCCAGGCGGATGCCTGAACACTGCCAGCGCGCGTCCGGATAGAAAAAGTTGCGGTAGCTGGCACGCGAATGGCCGGCGGCGGTCAGGCAGGAGCGGCCGCGCAGCACTATCTGGTTGCTCATGAATTTGCCGTTGTATTCGCCGACCGCCCCGGCACCCGGCTTAAAGCCCGGATACGGCGAATAAGCGCTGGCGGTCCATTCCCAGACGCCGCCAAAGACCAGCGGTCCGCGGTCCGCCGCATCGAACGCGGGTAGCAGGCTATCGTCGGCTTCTGTCGGCCAGGCGTTCAGGGTCCGGACCGCGTGTTCCCATTCCTGTTCCGTCGGCAGCCGCGCGCCGGCCCAGTTGGCGTACGCATTCGCCTCGTAGTATGACAGATGGCTGACCGGGGCATCGGGATGCAGTTCCCGTTCGCCGAACAGGGTAAATTGCGTGGAGCATTCGCCGTCTCGTTCCAGCCAGTACAGCGGATGGCTGATCTGCCCGGCCTGCTGCCAGGCCCAGCCGTCCGATAGCCACAGCAGCGGATTGTCATAGCCGCCGTCGCGAATAAACGCCTGGTACTCGGCCACGCTGACCGGCCGGCTGGCGAGCCGGTACGGTTCCAGATAGTAGGAATGGCATGGCGATTCGTTGTCAAAGGCGAAGCCGGTGCCGGTATGCCCGATGTTCGCCAGCCCGCCGTCCAGCGACAGCCAGGCGGTCTGGCCGGCCGGTGTGGCCGCGGGTGCGCCTGACAAGCGATAGGCCGGAAGCGACGGGTTTTGAAACAGCCCGTGCTGGACATCGGTCAGAATCAGCTCCTGGTGCTGCTGTTCGTGGTTCAGTCCGAGCGCGGCCAGTCCGCTGACGGCACGCCAGTGCCGCTGATCTACCGAGTTCAGCAGGTCCGTTATGCGCCGATCGACCTCGGCGCGGTAGTCGGCGACCTGATGGATATCCGGGCGCGAAATGAGCCCCCGTTTCGGTCGCGGATACTGTTTGCCGATCGCCTGATAGTAGGAATTGAACAGCTCGCAGAAATGCGGTTCGTGCCACCGAAAATCCGGCTGATAGCGCTGTAGAATAAAGGTCTCGAAAAACCAGGTGGTATGCGCGCGATGCCATTTGCACGGGCTGGCGTCCGGCATCGACTGCAGGTTCTGGTCTTCGGCGCCGAGCGGCGCCGCGAGCGCTTCGGTACGGTCCCGCACGGCCTGATAGGCAAGGCTCAGCGCTTCGCGCTCACCGGCACCGGCCTCGCAGGCGGTATTCAGCAGCGGGCCGGTCGGTTCGGGGCTGTGGGGCCTAGCTGATGCCATATTTCTTCAGTTTGTAGCGCAGGGAGCGAAAGCTGATGCCGAGGTATTCGGCTGCCGCGGTTTTGTTATACCGGCAGGCCTCCATGGCTTCTTCCAGCATGTCTTTTTCGATCGATTCCAGATAGTGATCCAGGCTTTGTCCATGGGCGCGCCCGGAGGCCGGCGACACGGATGGCGGCGGCTCTCTGGTATGTCCCTGGAGTTGCAGGTCCGGCCGGGTAATCCGGTCGCCATCGCACAGTGCCATTGCCCGTTGCAGAATATTAATCAGCTCGCGTACATTGCCGTCGTACCGGTGCGAGGTCAAGGCCAGCAATGCATCCTCGGACAGGCGCATCGGTTGCTCCAGACCGGCCTCGGCGGATAAATGTTTTAAGAAATGCTCGGCCAGCAGCGGTATATCTTCGCGCCGGCTGGCCAGATCGGGCATGTTCAGCTCGATCACATTCAGGCGGAAATACAGATCGTTACGAAATTCTGAAGCATCCACTGCGGCCAGCAAAGACTTGTGAGACGCGCTGAGAATACGCACATTGATCGGTATCTCCCGCTGCGAACCGATTGGCCGAACCGCTTTTTCCTGTATGACTCTGAGCAGCTTGACCTGCATGTGCAATGGCAGATCGACGACTTCGTCCAGAAACAAAGTACCGCCGTTGGCCACCTGAAACAGGCCCTGCTTGTCCCTGTCAGCACCGGTAAAACTGCCTTTCTTGTGCCCGAAAAACTCGCTCTCCATCAGTTCGGAAGGTATCGCGCCGCAGTTCACCGGCACAAAGGCCTGCTCGCTGCGCGGCCCGAGCTGATGGATCAATTTGGCTGCCAGCTCTTTGCCGGAACCGGATGCGCCGGAAATAAACACCGGCGCCTGGCTGCGCGACAGCTTGGTGATCATGCTGCGCAGCTGCTGCATCGGTTCGGAGTGGCCGATCAGGTGATTCTGCGGCAGGCTGTCAGGCTGGCCGGCCGGCTTGGATTTGGACGGTCCGGCGCTTAGCCGCAATGCCGTATTGACCAGGTTGCGCAGATCCTGCAGGTCGACCGGCTTGGACAGAAAGTCGAACGCGCCGGCCTTCAATGCGGTAACCGCGTCCTCGACCTTGCCGTGGGCGGTAATCACCGCGGCCGGCAGTTCGGGGTGGTTGCGGCTGATCTCCTGAATCAGATCCAGGCCGTTGCCGTCCGGCAGCCGCATATCGGTCAGACACAAATTAAACCGATCGGATGCGAGCGCCCGGCGCGCTTCGGACAGTGTGGCCTTGGTCGTTACCGTCAGCCCCATCCGCGACAGCGCGATGCCAAGCAGCTCCCGAATATCGGGTTCGTCGTCAATGATCAGTACCGATTGATTGCTCAAAGATAATCCTGTTCGTTGATACTGTGGCGGCGTCTGTCGTGGGCCATCGGCAGACGGATTCTAAACCGCGTGCCCTGGTCGATACCAGATTCCACGGAAATGTCGGCCAGATTGGCTTCGCAGAGCTGTTTGGCCAGGTACAAGCCGAGTCCGGAGCCTTTCTTCGATGTCGACACGAACGGTTCGAACAGCTTGCCCAGTATCGCCGGCGGGATTCCCGGTCCGTTGTCCTCAATGTGCACCACGCAATTCTGGCTCAGACCGGGCAAGTGCACGCTGATAATCACTTTCGGGCGGCGGCCTTCCTGCGCGCCGTGGGTGGCCGCGTTTTCCAGCAGCTTCCAGAACACCTGGTGCAGCTGCCCCGGATCGAACAGAATATTCGGCGATTCGGGAATCGGGTCGAAAAATAGCTGTATATGCTGGCCCAGCGAGGATTCGGTCACTTCCTTTTCCAGTTCTTTCAGCCATGGAATGATCGCGATCACTTCCGGGCGCGACCGCTCGCGCCGGCTGAGCTGCAGAATGTTCTCAACGATGTCGTTCATGCGGTGGCAGTGAGCGTCGATGATGCGCAGCAGTTTCTTGTCGCCATCGTCGAAATGATCGGATTCGGCCAGCAATTGTGCGGCATGGGTAACCGCCGCCAGCGGATTGCGGATCTCGTGCGCGATGCCGCCGGATAACTGGGCCAGCGAACCGATCGTCATGTCGTTGGCGCGCTGGGCCACGAATTCCGCATCCTCCAGGAAAACCAGTACGCCGGTCGAGGAATTGCCCGGCAGCGATGCGAAGCGGGGAATAATACTCGTCCGGCCGGGTTTGAGTTGTATGGCTTCCACGCCGGGAGCCCCGGTTTCCTGCTGATCCCACCGGTCCAGCGCCGCCGACAACGCGGGCGACAGGTCCGGCAGGCGGCGTTCCTGGTAGCTGGGCTCGCCAAGCAGGCTCCAGGCAGACTCGTTCATCACGCGTACATTTTGCTGATCGTCCAGCACCAGCACGCCGGTTTGCATGCGGCGAATAATGAGTTCGTTGATTTGTTCCAGATTGGCCAGATCGACAGTCTGCTGCAACGCCAGGTTCTGGTAGCGGTGGTTCCACTGCACCAAGGCCACGCCGCCGGCCGCACCGAACAGGCAGGCAACGCCGAACAGGCCGGCCTGGGCCAGGCTGCGGGGCGCCTCATCGTGCATCGAAGCGGCAAAAAAAGCCTCGCCGACAATCGCCGTTGCGGCCACCGAGGCGAACAGCAACGCGCTGCGTGGCGGCAGATAAAGTGCGCTGGTCGAAGCCACGAAAACCAGCAGTACGCCGATACCGCTGTTAACGCCGCCGATCGCATGCAGAATCAGCGTACCCAGTATGAGATCGGAAATAATGGCCTGGGTCGCAAACGGAAACGGGTTGCCGCGTTCGTGCTTCAGGCGATAGAAGAAGATCAGGCTGAACGCCAGATATACGAACACAGTAGCCCGCGCCAGATTGATATGCAGGATCGGCGGAACGTTGAATAATTCCGGTTTGAATATGGATGCCAGCAGCAGCACCGCGATGGACAGGCGGAAAATGTTCAGGTACAGCAGAATGCGGTAAGCCAATTGCCGGGAAATCGGATAGGAATTCGGTTCCCGGCCAAACGGCAGAACGGGTGTCGGCGCGATCTGAGTAGCCACTGATTATTTACTGCTACCAAATAGGTCTTCACGCCATGGTAGCAAAATTCATCGCCATTCTCAGACCGAAATCCGCTCCCGTATCGGGCCTTGGCCTGCGTGGCCGGGTGCCTTGTTAAGCCCGCTTACGCCGGCTTTTGGTCCGGGTGTATCACACAGGCTTTGATTCGCAGGCCCAATTGCTACAGAATATCGCCCTTTCTGGTACGGGTCGGCGTTCCCGCCAAGCCTGTCAGGCGAATCGAGTTTGAGCCTTTCCGTCGTTGCCGGCTGAAAGGCCGAGGTAACAGCATGAATTTTCACGAATATCAAGCCAAGCAGTTGTTTTCAGACTACGGTATTCCGGTTCCGGCCGGCGAAGTTGCGCGGACTGCGGATGAGGCGGTGGCTGCGGCAACCAAGGTCGGCGGACAGCGCTGGGTGGTCAAGGCCCAGGTCCATGCGGGCGGGCGCGGCAAGGCCGGCGGCGTGAAGCTGGTCGACGGGCTGGACGAATGCCGGGAAGTGGCGGCGAACATGCTCGGGATGAAAATTCAGACCTATCAGACCGGCGGCCTGGCGCTGCCGGTTAACGAAGTGTTGATTGCCGAGGCCACCGATATCGAACAGGAGCTGTACCTCAGCGCGCTGGTCGATCGTGCGAAACGCTGTATCACCTTCATGGGTTCGGCGGCCGGCGGCGTGGATATCGAGCAGGTGGCCGCGACCGAGCCGGAAAAGATCATCACCGTCAGCGTGGATAACACCGCCGGCCTGCAGGCCTACCAGTGCCGTCAGATGGGCTTTGGCATGGGCCTGAACAGCAAGCAGGTACGGCAGTTGACCAAAATCATGCACGGCCTGTACCGGCTGTTCGTTGACAAAGACCTGAGCCTGCTCGAGGTCAACCCGCTGATCGTTGACGGCAACGGCGACCTGGTCGCGCTGGATGCGAAGATCAACGCCGACGAGAACGCGTTGTTCCGCCACCCGGACCTGGCCGAAATGCGCGACGAGTCGCAGGAAGACCCAACCGAAGTGGCGGCCAGCCGCCATGATCTGAACTACGTCACGCTGGGCGGCAATATCGCCTGCATGGTCAACGGCGCAGGCCTGGCCATGGCGACCATGGATGTGATCAAACTGAACGGCGGCGAACCGGCCAACTTCCTGGATGTCGGCGGCGGCACCAATGCCGAGCGCGTTAAAGAGGCATTCAAGCTGATCTTGTCTTCCGACAAGGTGGAAGCGATTCTGGTCAATATCTTCGGCGGTATCGTGCGCTGTGACTTGATTGCCGAGGGCATCATCAACGCGGTTCAGGATGTCGAAATCAATGTGCCGGTGGTTGTGCGCCTGGAAGGCACCAATGTCAGGCAGGGCAATCAAATGCTGGCCGACAGCGGGCTTGCCATTATCTCGGCCGAAAATCTGAACGACGCTGCGCAAAAAGCGGTCGCGGCAGCCGGTGCCTGAGCGGCACGGAAAAACGAATTGGAAATCATCTTATGAGCGTATTGATCAACAGCGACACCAAAGTGATCTGCCAGGGTTTCACCGGCACACAGGGTACTTTTCATTCCGAGCAGGCGTTGGAATACGGCACCCGCCTGGTCGGCGGCGTGACCCCGGGCAAAGGCGGGCAATCCCACCTGGGTCTGCCGGTTTACAACACCGTTGCCGAGGCGGTTGCCGAGACGGACGCCGATGCCAGCGTGATTTATGTGCCGCCGCCGTTTGCAGCGGACGCCATTCTGGAAGCGTCCGATGCCGGTATCCGCGTGATCGTCTGTATCACCGAGGGCATTCCGGTGCAGGACATGATGCGGGTCAAGGCAGTGCTGGGCCAGAAGCCGGATACCTGGCTGATCGGCCCCAACTGCCCCGGCATTATTACGCCGGAAGAATGCAAGATCGGCATCATGCCCGGCCAGATTCACAAGAAAGGGCGGGTTGGCGTGGTATCGCGCTCAGGCACGCTGACCTATGAAGCGGTCTACCAGACGACGCTGGCCGGCCTGGGCCAGACCACCTGCATCGGCATTGGCGGCGACCCGATTCATGGCATGAATTTTATCGACTGTCTGGCGCTGTTCCAGGACGATCCGGAAACCGAAGGAATGATCATGGTCGGCGAAATCGGCGGCACGGCGGAAGAAGACGCGGCCGAATTCATCGCCGATTATGTCGACAAGCCGGTAGTCGCCTATGTGGCCGGCGTGACGGCGCCGCCGGGCAAGCGTATGGGGCATGCCGGCGCGATTATCGCCGGCGGCAAAGGCACGGCGGACGCCAAATACGCCGCGCTTGAAGAAGCCGGGGCGACCACGGTGAAGTCACCTGCCGACCTGGGCGCGGCGATTCAGGAGCGCCTGGCGGGCTAGGCCGTCCCCTTCAGATCGAATCGCCCACACCGAATACCGCGGCATCGAACACGCCGATGGCATTGTCAATCGCACTAGCGCAGCAGAGTTTTCTGGTCGGTGCGATTACCCGCAACGGCGACAAGGCCCTGCAATCCATTCAGATGGCCCGCGAGGCCGGTGCCGATCTGATTTTGTTTCCGGAGCTGGCGCTGACCGGATACCCGCCCGAGGACCTGTTGCTGAGGCCGGGTTTCATTCGCCGCAGCAACGAAGCGCTGGCACGCGTGACCGAGGCCGGCCAGGGCATCGACGTCATCATCGGCCATCCGTGGGAAGCGGATGGCCGGCGCTATAATGCGGCAAGCTGGATTCGCGACGGCCGGGTCATCGGCCGCTACTACAAACAATGTCTGCCGAACTACGCGGTGTTTGATGAGCGGCGCTATTTCCAGCCCGGCAGTGACGCACTGGTGGTCGAACTGAAAGGACACCGGCTGGGTCTGCTGATCTGCGAAGATTGCTGGGAGGCCGACCCGGCGCTGCAGGCGCATGTCGCCGGCGCCGAACTGCTGCTGGTACCGAATGCGTCGCCCTACCGCATGGATAAACTGCCCGCCCGCAAGCGGATGCTCGCGCAACGCCACAGCGATACCGGGCTGCCGATGGTCTATCTGAACATCACCGGTGGCCAGGACGAACTGGTTTTTGATGGTCGCAGCATGCTGCTGGACGGGCAGGGCGAAATCACCGCCATAGCGCCGTCCTGCGACGAAACCGTGCTGTTGGCACGGTTCGAACCGGCCGGCGGCCGGCTGACCGCGGATCGCTGGCCCGAATACCGGCCCGACATTCTCAGGGATACTTATCAGATTCTGGTCTGCGGCCTGCGCGACTATGTCCGCAACAACGGCTTTTCGGACGTGGTGATCGGCCTGTCCGGCGGCATCGACTCGGCATTGACGCTGGCGCTGGCGGTGGACGCTTTCGGCGCCGAACATGTGCATACGGTGATGATGCCGTCCCGGCATACCTCGGAACTTAGTCTCGAGCTCGCACGCGAACAGGCCGATCTGCTCGGCGTCGAGCACCGAAGCATTTCGATAGAACCGGCTTTCGATGCACTGCAGGCTTCGCTGGCTCCGTCGTTTGCCGGCCGGCCTGCCGGCGTGACCGAAGAAAACCTGCAGGCCCGCTGCCGCGCGGACCTGTTGATGGCGTTGAGCAACAAGTTCGGCTGGATGGTTCTGAGCACCGGCAACAAGAGTGAACTCGCGGTCGGTTATTGCACGATTTACGGCGATATGGCCGGCGGTTTCGCGCCGATCAAGGACTGTTCGAAAACGCTGGTCTATCAATTGGCCGAATACCGCAACCGCCGGGCACCGGCAATTCCGGCGGGTGTGATCGAGCGTCCGCCGTCTGCCGAGCTGCGGCCCGACCAGACCGATCAGGACAGCCTGCCGCCATACGATCTGCTGGATCAAGTGCTGTATCGCTATGTCGATCTCGACCAGTCCATTCACGACATCGTCGAACAGGGTTTCGACGAGGCCACCGTGCGCCGAATTGCCGGACTGGTGCTGATTAACGAATACAAGCGGCGCCAGGCCGCACCAGGGGTCAGGATCACCAACAAAGCATTCGGCCGCGACCGGCGCTATCCGATTACGTCCGGCTGGAGAGATTCAGGTCAGTAGGGGCCGGCGGCAGCCCGTTGAAACTGTCGATGCCAATTCCGATAGCACCGCCACTGGTAGGAGCGCCTTTAGGCGCGATCTCCAGGTCCGGAATACCGTTAGCGTATTATTGGGGAGTTATTGCCGATCGCGATGGCGCTCGAAGCATTCGCGCCTAAAGGCGCTCCTACGGCTGTCGAAGGCGAGTCAATAAACCAACTCCGGTTGAGTCGCCGGTCGCGCCGGCTTTGATCGAAACTAGTCGAACGGCCACAGCCGGTCCAGCCAGCCGCGCTTCTGCCGCTTGCCGGACAGGTACGGGTGATCGGGGTAGTTCAGCGCCAGTACCCGCATCGCGTCTTCGGCCAGTTCGGTCATATCCATTGCCGAATAAGCCTTGTGCAGCACCGTCAGCGCCGCGCCGGCCTCCGGCGTTTTCTGGTAGGTTTCGATGATGTAGCGGGCGCGATTGGCCGCCGCGACATAGGCTTTGCGGCGCAGATAGTATTCGGCGACTTCGACTTCGTAGGCTGCCAGGTTGTTTTTCAGATACACCATCCGCTGGCGGGCGTCCGGCGCATAGCGGCTGTCCGGAAACCGTCGCAGCAGTTCGTTGAAATCGTTGAACGCCTGCCGTGCGCCGGCCTGGTCGCGGTCTCTGGTCCGGGTCGGAAACATCTTCTGCAAGAAGCCCTGGGTCTGCTCGTAGTTGACCAGGCCCTTGAGATAGTAGGCATAGTCGATATTCGGATGGGCCGGATAGGTGCGGATAAATTTTTCCAGCGTTGAAGTCGCATTGGTCGGCTCCTGGCTCTTGTAGTAGCTGTATGCCAGTTCCAATTGAGATTGCTCGGTAAAGCGGCCGAACGGGTAGCGGGTCTGCAGTTGCTTGTATAGCAGAATGGCGCGGTCGTAGTTGCCGCTGGTCATCGACCGTTTAGCCTGCTCGTAGATGTCGTCGGCCGGTCTGCGCTCTTCTTTCTGCTTGCCTTTGCCACCGCAGGCGCCGAGCAGCAGCGCTGCAAGCAGCATGACGAGGATTATGCTTGTCGTTCTTCTCAATGGCTTCACGCGCGGTTCAATCAAACCGTTAATCATATCGGAAATACCCCGTTTCCACTACCAAACCCAGCTTTTACTGCGTGCGCTGGCGCCCTACAATGCGCCTCTATGGTGGCGTCAGACGATATTTCAGCGCAACGACAGGTTCCCGAGAGTGCCTCGGGCAGTCGTTTGGACCGGACCGCGGCCGAACTGTTCCCCGATTATTCGCGCAATCGCATTCAGCAGTGGATAAAAGGCGGGCAGTTGACGGTCGACGGCAAGCCGGCGCGGTCCAGCACAAAACTGCTTGGCGGCGAATGGCTGGACCTGCAGGCCGAGTTGCAGACCGGACCGGTACCGGAAGCCGAAGACCTGCCGCTGGACCTGGTATTTGAAGACGATGAGGTGCTGGTGGTCGATAAACCGGCCGGCCTGGTGGTTCATCCGGCGGCCGGCAATCCGAACGGCACGCTGCTGAATGCGCTGCTGCATCACCAGCCGGCGCTGGCGCATCTGCCGCGGGCCGGCATCGTCCACCGGCTGGACAAGGATACGACCGGGCTGTTGGTGGTCGCGAAGACCCTGCGTGCCCATAAAGTACTGGTCGCGGCACTGCAGGCGCGCGAGGTCAAACGCCACTACCGCGCGTTGATCTATGGATCGCCGGTGGCCGGTGCGACCATTGACGTGCCAATCGGCCGGCATCCGCGCGACCGTAAGAAAATGGCGGTTCGCGACGATGGAAAACCGGCGGTCACGCACTACCGCATTCGCCGGCGTCTGGGTGACTTTTGTCTGCTGAATGTGCAGCTGGAGTCTGGTCGCACCCACCAAATTCGCGTGCATCTGGCTCACAGCGGCTATCCGATCGTCGGCGACCGGTTATACGGCGGGCGGCCGCGAATCCCGGCCGGGCTGAGCGAAAGCCAGCGGCAAACGCTGGCCGGTTTCAAGCGCCAGGCGCTGCATGCCGCGCGGCTGGAATTCGAGCACCCGGGCAGTGCCCGGTGGCTGACTTTCAAAAGCCGGCTGCCGGGCGATTTTCGCGACCTGGTCCGCAGTTTGCGAGGCGAGGCGTGACAGAGAAACCTGTACCGGGGCAGGGGATGGCAGACTGGATTATGCCGGACTGGCCGGCCCCGGCGCCGGTAAAGGCCTTCGTTACCACACGCAGCGGCGGTTTCAGTGCCGGCGCGTATCACAGCCTGAACCTCGGCGTCCGGTGCGGCGACGATCCGCTGGCGGTGGCGCGCAACCGAAGCCTGGTCTGTCAGCATCTGCCGGCGGCACCGGTCTGGTTGGATCAAGTCCACGGCAGCGGGGTGCTGGATCTGATCGGCCGTGGTTCGAACGATATTCCGGACCGCCGCTTCGATGCGCTGGTCAGCGATGGCGGTCAGGTTGCGGTAGTATTG
>JANQPM010000030.1 GCA_028289465.1 Lysobacterales bacterium
GTAGATGCGCCGGGGCCTTGAATGCCGGCTATAAAGGTGTCTCGCGCCCGCTTCTTTCGTAGCGCAGGTGGAGTCAGACGGCGGTTTCGCTATAGCGAAGAAGCCTTCTGACGAAACCGTTAAGCGCGTGCAGGTGGAGTCAGACGTGCTTAACGGCGCCTGCTGGTCGGCTTCTTTGCCGCTGGCAAAACCGCCGACCAAGTCACCTGCGCTGCGGTTTCGCGATAGCGAAGCCTTCTGGCGCAGCCGTTAAGCGCGTGTGGACGAAAACCGCAACCGCACACCCCCCAAGTTATCCATTTCGGACTTCCCAGTCTGGCTTCTTTCCTTTCGGAAAACCGCCAGACTGTCCAGCCGGGGTTACGACGTGCAACTAACGCACGACCCCTCTGGTGTCGCTCGCCCTCTGGTATCGCTCGCGTTGCTCGCTCACCCAACCAGGAGAGCAAGCCAGTGAAAGCATGGCGGCTTGCGCAACGCGCAAGAAGCCGTGCTTCACCGCGCCCGCTCCGGCGGGTCGCCTGCGGCTCCTTCAGCCGGGTTTTGCACCCGGTATCCTGCTGTTTCATGGTGCTGCGCCAGCGGCTTGACAACCCGGTCATCGCGACCGATGATCGGCGAACCGCGATGCAGACGAACGGAGTCAACGATGGATTGGAAATTTATACTCACCTCGCTGGACGGCCGGATCGGCAAGAAGACCTACTGGATTGCGATGCTCGGCATGATTGCGGTCAATCTGGTGGTTGCGGTGCTGACCGGCGATGCGAACTGGCAGCCGGGGCAGCCGCTGTTCAGTACCGCCAGCACCGTCGTTGCGCTGGTGCTACTGTGGCCGATGCTGGCGGTGGCCGGCAAGCGCTGGCACGATCAGGACAAATCCGCATGGTTCAATCTACTCTATTTTATTCCGCTGGTGAATCTGGTCGCATTGATCTGGAACGGGGTTGCGGATGGTACGCCGGGGAATAACCGTTTCGGGGGTATTCCCCCTTATTGAGCGGGGCTTGCGGCGGTATGAGCGCCGACTCTGACTTCCTGCCGGACCGAACCGCAGGAATTGTAGTAGCGCCTTTAGGCGCGAATATCTTTTGCTTAATGTAAGGCGCCGTTACCAATACCTTTGACCATCGCGCCTAAAGGCGTTCCTACACGGGCGGTTAGAAGCGGTATACGATGGTCTTCATCAGATTGGAACTGAACCGCATCGCGGCCCTGACCGCCTGCGGCAACTCCCTGGCGCCGGCTGCTTCGGCCATGGCTGCGTGCTGCGCTTCGTCGATTTTCATCTGTTCCAGAATGGCATGGCTGCGGCGGTCGCTTTCCGGCAACCGGCCCCGATGCTCTTCCAGGTGCGCCTCGACCTGATTCTCGGTTTCTTTCACAAAGCCGAGACTCCAATCGTCCCCGGCCAGACCCGCCGCCGCGCCCAGCGCCCATGAACCGGCATACCACAGACCATTGAGATAACTGGGCTGGCTGTCCAGCTCCTTAAGCCGCGCTTCGCACCAGGCCAGATGGTCGATTTCCTCATCCGCCGCCTGTTGCATTTCGTGGCGTACCGCAGCGCTGCGGGCCGCTGCGGCCTGGCCGGCATACAGCGCCTGCGCGCAAATCTCGCCGGTGTGATTGATTCGCATCAGTCCGGCCACATGCCGTCGTTCAGATTCGCTGAGCTCCGCCGGTGGCAGGTCGCCTGCCGGATTTTCCCGTTCTGGCGGCGGCGCATTGGCAGTTGCAATGCGCAGGGCCTGATCGGCACCGGCTAAAATTCGGTCGAGGCGGGAGAATTGTCGATCTGTCATCAGCTTAGTAGGTCGGATCCGTGAATTGGGAAGGAGTCTTGCGCCCGCTCCGGCGGGTCACCTGCTTCCAGAGTGGAAATGTAACACATCATCACCATATCAGGGTGTTCATGTGTAACACGGATTCATACACTGCGTTTCATTCCTAACAGGATTAGCGAAAGAGGACTTTACTGATGAAGCAGCTAACTTCAGGTGTAATATTATTGCTGGCCGCAAGTATCGTATCGGCGGACGAGGAGACGCCGACCGGCTGGTTCGGCAAGGGCGAATTCGGGCTGGTTGCGACCAGCGGTAACACGGATACCACCAGCATCAACCTGGGTCTGGAATTCATCCGCGAATTGGACAAATGGCGTCACCGGTTCGCGGTAGACGCGCTGAAAGCGGAAGAAAACGACAACGATACCGCTGATCGCCGGGCGGCCGAATGGCAGAGCGATTATAAACTCAGCGATATCAGTCACTTACTGGGTGTCGCGCGGCACGAAGCGGACGATTTCAGCGGCTTTGACTATCAACAGAGCATCGCGCTGGGTTACGGTCGCCAGCTCATTGATTCGGAAGCGCACAAGCTGAAAGGAGAAATCGGCCCCGGCGTGCGGCGGATCAAAGATGCGGTAACCCGCGAAACCAGCACCGATGGCATCGTCCGCGGCTTGCTGGACTATGCATGGACCGTTACCGACACCACCAGTTTTACCAACCGCTTTTTGGTTGAGGCCGGCAGTGACAATACGTTTGTTGAGAATGACGCGGCGGTTGCAGTGGCTATCAACGACCGTTTTGCGCTGAAGTTCGGCGTGGCCGTGCGTCATAATACCGATGCACCGGCCGGGACCGATGAAACCGATACCGTGACCAGCGCCAATTTAGTGTATAACTTCAAGTAACTAAGGTGTCTTGCAGCCGCTTTTTTCGCCTGACGGCGAAAACCGCAACCGCAAGACTTCATTAGTTCATAGATTCCAGCCTCTGATTCGCTGCGCGAACCAACCGGCTGCAATCGGCGCAGTCTTGCAGCCGCTTCTTTGGCCTGTGGATCGTTGTGCGGTTCTGGCGGCGGAAGCCGGATAGCGTTCCAGGGCTGTTGGGCCCATAGTATTATCGGCAGCTTTGGATCAGGGAATAATGTCTTACTATCAACGACATATCTTTTTTTGTACCAATCAGCGGGATGCCTCGGCCGAGCGTCCGTGCTGTGCCAATTGCGGCTCGCCGGCGATGCGGGACTACGTGAAAAAGCGCATCAAGGCGCTGGACCTGGCCGGGGAAGGCAGGGTTCGGGTGAACAAGGCCGGCTGCCTGGATCGCTGCGAGGAAGGTCCGGTCTGCGTGGTTTACCCGGATGGCGTCTGGTACACCTACGTCGATGAGGAGGATCTCGACGAGATTATCGAATCGCATCTGGTCGACGGCCGTCCGGTGGAACGGCTGAAAATCTGACCGCTATATTGAGCCGTCTCCAGGTCCGATTTCGCCGATAGAATTACTTTTCGTGCCGAAAGCGCTTCGCAAGAGGCGAAAATCAGCCTTGGAGAACAGTTTTTCCGGCCGGATTGCCGGCCGTAAATATTCCGTTTTACCGGTGTTTATGGGGTTGAACCTGCGGACACATACCGGTAGAATTCCCGCTCTTTTCTGCCACGTTTTTAGCAGAGCTACTTTTTGTAGAGTAAAAACCATGAAAACGTTTACTGCAACGCCACAGACCATCAAGCAGGATTGGTATCTTGTGGACGCTGAGAACAAGACTCTGGGCAGGCTGGCCAGCGAACTGGCGCGCCGTCTGCGCGGAAAGCACAAGCCGGAATATACTCCGCATATGGATACGGGTGACTACATCGTGGTCATCAATGCCGATAAAATTGCGGTTACCGGCAAGAAGCTGAAAGATAAGATGTATTACCGGCATACCGGTTACATCGGTAACCTGAAATCGACCAATTTGGAGAAACTGCTGGCCGAACACCCCGAACGGGTGATTCAAAATGCGGTGAAAGGCATGCTGCCGAAGAACCCGCTGGGTCGCGCGATGTTCCGTAAGCTGAAAGTTTACGCCGGCGCTGCGCACCCGCACGA
Source organism: Lysobacterales bacterium (assembly GCA_028289465.1). Taxonomy (GTDB): domain Bacteria; phylum Pseudomonadota; class Gammaproteobacteria; order Xanthomonadales; family SZUA-36; genus JANQPM01. The sequence goes on from JANQPM010000030.1 coordinate 3,888, forward strand.
AGCACAGCAGCCTCAGACGCTTGAGCTGTAGGCCGCTCGAGCTGTCAGGAAACGGATAAGATTATGGCAAACCAAGAATACTACGGAACCGGTCGACGCAAGTCCTCTACCGCGCGGGTCTATCTGCGCAAGGGCAGCGGCCAGATTATCGTCAACCAGAAGCCACTGGACGAATTCTTTGGCCGCGAAACGGCCCGCATGGTGGTCCGTCAGCCGCTGGAGCTGACCGAGTTCACCGAAAAATTCGATGTTCATGCCACCGTTACCGGCGGCGGCATGACCGGCCAGGCCGGCGCGATCCGAATGGGCCTGACCCGCGCGCTGATGGAATACGACGAGGAACTGCGCAAACCGCTGCGCGCCGCCGGTTATGTCACCCGCGACGCCCGCGAAGTAGAACGCAAGAAGGTTGGCCTGCGTAAGGCACGTAAGGCGACGCAATACTCGAAACGCTAATTCGAGCGCCTTGTTTGATTAAAAAAACCGGCGACTCAAACCGCCGGTTTTTTGTTTCAAGAGGGATGTTATTTTTAAGAATTTAGGGTAATTTGGTCTTATAGATCCTGCGGATCGCATCGCTTCAGCATCCATGCTGAACGATGCACTCGGCACCTCGATGTGCCTCGGGTTCGAAAGAATTGTCGGGAACAATTCTGACCGACTTTGCGCAGCAAAGTGGCCCGAAGGGCGGCGGGCAGGACGCCCGGCGTCATTCCCTCTCGCAATGAGAGGGGCGAGAAACAAGCTAACAGATTCCATTGGGGGATCGTCTAACGGTAGGACAGCGGACTCTGACTCCGCCAGTGGGGGTTCGAGTCCCTCTCCCCCAGCCAAACTAATGAAAACCCCGCCCAGTGCGGGGTTTTTTACAGTGATAGAAAACCGCCTGTGCTGACAGTTGTAGAGAAACGACCATGTTGGCGTTTTTGAAACCTAGGGGGGTTCTATCATGTTTAACAAAGTTGCGGCCCTGTTTATGGGGCTGCTTATATCCAATCATATTTCTGCGGCCGAACTGTTGGCCGAGCACATCGAAGACTACAGCTCATCGCCATCGTCCAATCTGCCCGGCTGCGACAACACCACCGATCGACTATGGGATGAATTCGGCAACGCCGGCGGCTGGGATCGCAAGCGCTGGTCGGATAACAATGCCTGGGAAGGCGACTGGAAAAGCGAGCATCTGGCCGGCGGCGATGATGGCGACTGGTCCGATGACCGCGATTTCTCGTATTTCTGCGGCCATGGGAACGTCGGTCTGGTGGAGTTTACCACCTCCAATCCGGGTACGATTTTCACCAGTACCGAAGGCCGCTGGGGCGATGAGGATGCCGAGTGGGTCACTTTCGATACGTCGATGACGTTTCGCGACACCGGTTCGAATGTGGCTACCTGGTACACCAATGCGTTTCGTGAACTTCACCTGTTGATCGGCTGGCATGATTCGCCGCTGGACGGCGATACCGGTGGTGAATTTGCCGATTCGCTGATCGACTGGGGTTTCTTCGACGGTGGCGGCAAGACGGTTAAAGATGCCTGGTTTTCCAATTCAGGGGGTTGCACCGATCAGAACAACGGCACCACCCAGCTAATCATTGCGGAAGTTCAGGCGCACTACAACGATCGTATCCACGGCGAGGGAAGCAACGCCGGGGACCAGCCGTTCAATAATACCGGCTGGAAATGGTCACATGATTGTTAAGGGGGGATGTCATGACTAAACCATCACTACAGTGTTGCGTTATTTTCTCGCTGTTTTTCGGATCAGTTGTCTATGCCCACCATCCCGGTGAACAGGCAGACCATCTGATGCCCAATATTCCAGCCTACCGGACATCGGCACCCAGCGAGGCGCCGGCAATCCGGTTTGAGGTCGAGTTGCCGAAAGTCTCCAAGCGGCTGCCGGTGATGCTGGTCTCAGCGCCCGATATCGGGAACCAGGTAGAAAGCCTGCAGAAAAAGCTGCGCTTGCATAATAAGCCGATCGAAACCCGAAGCGGCAAAATTATTCTGAGTAACAGCCGCGAAAACGAGGTTCAGCAGAAAAGCCTGATCTTGTACGCTGCCTCCGGCGGTTTCTATTTCGAACATGAAGGCAAGGTCGATCCGGTGACGGAAAAGGCGCTGGATTTGCCGGACGATAAGAACGCTTATGAAATCGCCCATGACTACCTCAAACGGCATGAGCTGTTGTCTGACGATATCGAAACCGATATCGGGCAGGTACAGTTTTCGCGGGCAGTGCTGTCGGAGTTCGACGGCAGAACCGGCCGCACGCTGAGGTCGTTCGATACCGGTATCGACGTGCGTTTTCCACAACGCTGGGAAGGCTATCGGGTGACCGGTCCCGGATCGAAGCTGTATGTTTCCATTGGCGACGGCGGTGAAGTGGTTGCGCTGACGTCGATGCATCGCAAAGCCAAGGCATCCGGTTCCAGCCTGCCAGCTATAGACCCGGAGTCAGCGGTGGATCTGCTGAAAAAAGGCTATGGCAGGATGTCGGTAACGCCGGAATGCAAAACCGCAGTCGTTACCGATATGACGCTAGCCTACTGGTCAGAAAGTCCGAAATCCGAACAGCGAATGGCCTTGCCGGTCTACCAGATCAGCGGCTATTGCGACAATCCGGAAGACCTGCAAAGCTTTGAAGCCTTTGCGCCGGCTGTTCGCAATGCGGCATTCGATATTCGCACTGTCGGCGAATCCAAGCCGCGGCGGGATGATGAAGCTTAATTAAACTGAAAGGCACGCGGTGGCGAAACGCACGTTTTTCCCGGCCCGCCCAAGTTCGCCATATTGATGACCTGATTTTCCAGGCGGTATTTGATTCACTGTCCGATATCACAATCAATCGGTGTCATTCGGTGAAAACATTGACTCAGAGTGTCAGCCTCAAACTGGCTTTTGTATTGTTTCTCAGTTTTCTGATGCTGGTGCCGCTGGTGCTGGTGCAGGATTTGATCTCCGAGCGGGAAGGCCGGCAGCACGAAGCGAAGCACCGCATCGCATCACGCTGGGGACACCAGCAGAGTATCGCCGGGCCGGTCTTGCTGTTTCCACGCATGTATGAGCAAAAGACCGAACGCGGGCTCCGTTCGCGTGAACGCCTGATGGCTCTGGTACCCGACGTGCTGGATATTCGGGTCACGCAACAGACGGAAGTCCGCTATCTGGGCATGTACGAAGCACCGGTCTATCTAACCGACATCAATATCAGCGGCGAGCTGGACTGGCGACTGCTGCGGCAGTACCAACCGGTCGGCCCGATTCGTTTCTGGGTACCGGTAACCGACGTGCGCGGATTGCGCGCGGCCGGCCATCTACGCATCGGACAGCAAGAGCTGCCAGCGGAGCCGCTGGCTGCGGCCGGCGAAAGCTATAGCGGGCTGCAATTCAGTCTGCCCGACCCGGACGGGGCGGACGGAAAGCAGGCCTTTTCGCTGTCGCTGCGCCTGGCGGGCAGCGAAGCATTGTATTTTCTGCCTTTGGCCGAGCGCATTTCCGCTGCGGTTGACAGTGACTGGCAGGATCCCGAATTCGTCGGCGAGTATCTGCCGGTCCATCGGCAGATCGGCGCTGACGGCACCCAGGCAAGTTGGCAGTTGCTGGGGCTGAACCGGTCTTTTGCCAGCCACTGGTGGGTGGATGAGATGCCGATGGCGCGTCTGCAGCAATCCGCATTCGGTATGCGGCTGGAGATTCCGGTGGATATCTATCAGCAAAACGAACGCAGCGCCAAATACGGTGTGCTGTTTATCGCGTTGACCTTTCTGGGGCTGTTTTTATTCGAAGTGATCTACCGTAGTCCACTGCACCCGATTCAATACGGCCTGTGCGGCGCGGCGCTGGCGATTTTCTATGTGTTGCTGCTGGCCTTGTCGGAACACCTGGGCTTCGGTTCGGCCTACCTGATCGCCGCCGCGGCGTTGGTTTCGATACTTGGCGGCTACTGCAAAGTGGTGTTGAAATCCGCAGCCAAGGGGTTGACTGTCGCCGGCCTGATCGGCGCGACCTACGCGCTGCTCTATTTCCTGATTGTCGCCGAGCAGTATTCGCTGTTATTCGGCTCGATTGCGCTGTTGGCCGTGATTGCCGCGATTATGTATTTTACCCGGGATATCAACTGGTACCGTTATGACCAGCGGGGTAACGCGGCGGATACATGATTAAATCGCGAGGGCGTTGCTGGTCCGGGGCGTAAAACTTGAGACGGTAGACTGGAAGGTTCAGCCCCGGCAAAGCGCCTGCTGGGTCGGCATATCGTCCACTGCGGGATCCACTGCCGCACAAGCCTGACGGCAACGGGCCTGTTTCAGCGCATGCGCATACCAGTCAAACTCATCCAGAAACTTGGTGATGCGGCGCTCGTAAGCTGTCTCCAATGCGTTACCGTCATCGTCAAACGCGTTTTGTACCTGGGAGATCGGGAATGCGCTCGGAATGCTGGGCGTGCCCAGTTCGGCCAGAATGGCCCGCAGTGTAATCAGTGCCCGAACGCCACCGAACGGGCCAGCCGAATAGGTCACGATGCCGCTGGGCTTGTAGTGATATTCGCTTTGGTAATGGTCGAGCAGGTTTTTCAGTACCGGCGGTTCGCTGTGGTTGTATTCGCCGCTGACGATAATAAAGCCGTCTGCGTCGTCCAGAATCCGACCAATGGTTTCCATCGCGCCCGGCGCTGTGCCCGGTTCGTATTCCTTGTACATTAGGTCCAGAAATGGCAGCGGATATTCCAACGGGTCGATCAATGTGGCCTGATGGCCGCGTTGCGCCAGTTTGCGCATCACGAAACGCGCCGCTTTGATACCGGCGCGGTGACGGCGTGCGCTGCCGTAGATGACCGCGGTATTGAGTGTTGGCTGATCGTTCACCGTCTTCCCGTCAATAGCATGGATATCGGTTTTGGAGTATAGCAGCCCGGTTCTGGGAATCGGCGCACGGCTGCAGTACATTAATACCCAAAGCCACAGTCGATAGGAGGTAGCAGTGATCAGCGGAGCGCATGCGGTTATTTATAGTCAGGACCCGGACGCCGACCGGGCGTTTTTCCAGCAAATATTGAAACTTCCGAATGTCGATGCCGGTGGCGGCTGGCTGATTTTCGGATTGCCGCCGTCCGAGGTCGCGGTCCATCCGGCAGATTCAAGCGGCAAACATGAACTGATTCTGATGTCCGATGATATTCACGCGTTTGCCGCGGCTATGGCGAATCAGAATGTTCCGTGTGAGCCGGTACAGGACCAGCCATGGGGTATGCTGACGCAGATCACGCTGCCCGGCGGCGGCCAGCTTGGTGTTTATGAGCCGAAACATGAGAGACCGGAAAATCCCGACTGACCGGCGGTCAGCCATGCGGTTCGGTCTGGCTTTCCTTTAACGAGAAAATCTCTTCCACCGGCACGCCGAAATGCCGGGCGATCTTTAGTGCGATAATTGTCGAGGGTACGAACCGACCGACTTCGATGGTGCTGATGGTCTTTCGGGAAACGCCGATCGAACTGGCCAGATCGGCCTGGCTCAACCGGTGCTCCGCACGGAAAACGCGAATGCGGTTTTCCAGCCGTGCGTTCATTCACAGACTCCTTGTTCCGCGGCACCGGCGCTGTCCGCCTGATTCAGCACAAAGAAACTGATACCGAATGTGCCGAGCAATATGGCTCTGATCAGGTCCAGCGTGAACATCACCGGCATCCCGGCAATGAAATCTTCGGTGACCGAATCCATGACCACCATGGCCAGAAACGTCACTGCCCAGGATGTGGCAAACGACTGTCTGGCGATATCATTGAAAAAGCTTTCCGGCTGGCCCGAGGGGTGCTGCCGGTTCAGAGACAGTTTTTTGACGAGCAACGGAACCGTGAACAGGGCAATGACAAGCACCAGTACTGCCAGACCCGTTTCCAGCATTCCGAGATAGGCAGCCAGCGTTTCGCCGACCAGGTATTCGATTGCGGAAACCGCGTATAACACGGCCAATATGGCGATAAGGATAGCCGTGGCCAGCATCATTTTGTCCATAATCTCGGCCCTCGATAGGGGCTGTTTATCAGTGCTCATGTGCGTTTCCTCAAATATTAATGAGAGTATATATAGGTATCTAGAAGATAACTATAATTATCTATATGTAACCTCAAGGTATCATTATAGCTAAAAAACTGACCCGGTCAATCATCGCGTTTCAGTTTAAAAAAAACGCCCGTAACCACTCGCGGATTCGGGATGGTATGGCCGATACGCTATCGAAGCAGCGTTTGGACCCGTTTTTGCAGTGCCGGCACGATCTCGGCCTCAAAGAAAGGATTGCGTGACAGCCAGCGGTTATTTCTCGGGCTGGGGTGGGGCAGCGGTAGCACCTGGGGCCAGAACGCACGCCAGTCCGATACAAGCTGCGTTACGCTCTGCGCCGCTTGGTCCGGCATATGCCAGCGCTGGGCATACCGGCCGATGACCAGTGTCAGCCGGATGTTTCGGAGACGGTTCAACAGGGGTTCCCGCCAGGTCTCAGCGCATTCGGAGCGGGGCGGCAGGTCACCGCCGCTACCGGTGCCGGGATAGCAAAACCCCATCGGCACGATAGCCATTTTTGTTGCATCGTAGAACACGTCGCGGCTAATGCCCAGCCAGCTCCTCAGGCGCTTGCCGGATGCATCATCGAACGGCATGCCGCGCTGGTGAGTGATTCTTCCCGGCGCCTGGCCGGCGATCAAGATGCGGGCGGAGCGATGGGCTTGGAAGATCGGCCTGGGGCCCAGCGGCAGCCCGGCACAAAGCGTGCAAGCCTTGATGGAATCCCGCAGCCTGCTGAAACTCTGAATATCCGCCGGGTCGGTACTCATATTTCGGTCCTTAGATGAAATAAAGGCATCTGACACCGCTCGCCGCGATCTCGCAATACCACCCGCCGTTGGAAGTGCCTTCAGGCGCAATCAGAACAGGAATACGCTCAGGCGGGCTTTTGCGCCCATAGGCATTCCTGCAACCAGCGGAGAGTCAAATGCCGTCAATATGCACAAGACCGTTATTGTTGCGTACTGACTTCACCTGTTACCGCATCGACGAAGTAGTAGCTGTTGCTGCCCACGCTGGGCGAGAAGTTGTACAGCGCATTCGGCGGCTGCGGATGTGTGACCGGCTGCAACAATCCGCCGAACACCAGCGGTCCATCGTAGCCGTAGGCGCGGATATAGCCCACCGCCGCGGAAACGCCGTGTTCTATCGCGAGCAAGTCATTGCCCAGTGCACCGAGAATCGGCTGATCGGAGGTCGTGATCGACGACCATTCGCCGTCGGTGTAGCTGATGAAAGCGGATCGGGTATTCGGTATACCGAGCCCTTGAAGATTAAACCAGTATTTAAAGTCGGACGGCTGCTCCACCGCCTGCGGACTGCTTACCTGAATCAGCGTTGCACCGATGTATTCCGCCTGCATACGGCGAACCGCCGCGCGCATTAAAGCCAGTGAACTCATAAATGCCCCCTTTGCGATTTGAAAACCTGGTCCACTAAGCTTAGCATTTTGGACCGGCTTTGCCAGATTGGGGCTAACAGAACTCCGTTAATGCACTGGCGCAGTCATCGGGCGTTATCGGGCGCTGCAACAGGCCCAGCGAACTCAAGGTGTCAACGATTTCCTGAAGGCGTCCCCGGCTCATTTGACGGCTGTCGCTCCATTCGGTCAGCGACAGCCATTGGTCCACTTGTGCGACATCCAGCCGGTAGCGGCCGGCAATGGTCCGGTTGATGCCTTCGCGATCCTTAAAATTTTTGCAGACCTTCAGCATCACATCCCATAGCTTCCTAATGAGCGAGGCATGGTTTTGCAGCGCGGATTCCGAAGCGGCCAGTACAAAGGCCGGCCAGGGAGTCGGGATTTCACCCACCCGGCGCAGGTCGCCGGAATCGACGAGCGGCTGGGTGGTGAAGCGCTCCCACAGAAAACCGTCGGCCTGCCAGATCGAAAAGGCTTTTACCGCACCCTCCAGCGTACCGATCTCGAGGAACTTCAGATCGACGGTACTCCAGCCCATTTGCTGGGCCAGTACATAGGTCATCAGATGCGACCCCGAACCCTGGCGGCTGATCGCAAAGCGGTGCCGGTGCAGGTGTTCGGCCCGGGCGAAGCCGGAATCGGCCGGCACATGAATGCCCCAGATCAGCGGCGAGAAAACGTACCAGCCCAGTATTTTTATCGGCAGCCCTTTGGCGATGGCCGCCACCGTACCCTGGCTCAGGGTCAGTGCGAGGTCGATCCCGCCGGCGGCCAGCGAACGTGTCATTGCACCGGTACCGTCGGGAAAGTCTCGCCACTTGAGGTCGATGCCGATATCGGCGAACCGGCCTTCTTCCTGCGCCAGATGCCACGGCAGATTGAAATGTTCCGGCACTCCGCCGATGGTGATCGCAGTCCGTTGCACGACGCGCTCCATAGGATTTGTCAGAATCGAGGTTGTCAGTAGGGAATATGCAGCCTGGGACGCCGGAGTGCAATACGGAAAAGTGCCTACCGCCCTCCCAAAACGACGACGGTCGTAACAGCGCAGTCTTATGCCGTTCCCGTGAGCTATTCGAAGCTCATATCAGCCACTGTATCAGGCCTGTTGGCGAGTGCAGGCGGGCGACGCTGACAATCCACAGGAAAACCGCCAGCGCCGATATAAACGCAGCGATCCGGGTCGTGCGCGTGGAGCCCCGCTTCAATGCCATTGAACCCAGAATGATATAGGCCAATAGGCCGAAGATTTTGGCGGTCAGCCAGCCATTTACAAACGGATACTGGTGGATCAGCGCGGCAAGCGCCAAACCGGAAATCAAAAAGACCGTATCGACAATGTGCGGCAAAGTCCGGGTGACCGGATGATGCAGCAGCGGCGAGCGCCGCATCATCCAGATGCCGCGCAACAGAAAGCCGCTGACCGTCAGCAAGGCCAGCATGACGTGGATCTGCTTGAGCAGAGAATATGCCATCGGATCAGTGCAATCCGTATTTCAGCGTTAGCTGCTCCGGGCTGCACAGCTCGATGCGCTTACCGCGAACGCGGATCAAGCCGGCCTTTTGCAATGCGGTGATGCTGCGACTGACGGTTTCCATCTGGATGCCAAGGTAGCTGGCGATATCGCTGCGCGCCATCGAAAGGCGAAAGCGCAACCTGCCGTCATCGCCGCGCCGCAGGCGGCGAGCCATGCTGAGGATAAAGCTGGCCACGCGGCGGGTTGCATCGGACTGTGAAATCAGCGTTACCAGATCACGGTACTGGTGAACCTTGCGGGTTGTCAGGGACAGCATTTCCCGGCACAGGGAAGGCCGGCGCAGCATCAGATCCCGTAGTTGCACCAGCGGAATTTCGCAGATTTCACTGTCTTCCAGCGCGACCGCAAAGCAGCCATGGACCGACGCATCCAAATCTTCCATGCCGATAACTTCACCGGCCAGGTGAAAGTCGCAGACCCGTTCCTTGCCGTTGATATTCAGGTCATAGCATTTTATCGACCCGCTGCGCACGACATGGGCATACTTGCGCGGCTGTCCGGCGAGAAACAGCAGACCGCCTTTGTGGATCATCCTGTGTTGCTTGACGCTCTGCCGCAGCTCCGACAAATCGCCGCCGGCGATGGCGGGCGTCAGGCAGCGGTCGCTGGCCGTACAGCTACGGCACGCGAGAGACGGCAGTGCGGCATTGGCCGGCAACGCGCCGTTTCTGGTGACAGGTAGCTGGGTCAGGCTTGCCATAGCGGTTACGCGGTTTTCAACAGTACTTTCAGCTGTTCGGATTCAGTCAGCATATCTTGCAGGGTATAGCTGTCGAGAACGGTGAGAAACGCCCCCAGCGCTTCGCTCAGCACATTCTTGATTCGACAGGCCGGCGTGATCACGCAGCGGGTCTCGTCCTCGAAGCACTCCACTAATGCAAGATCTTCCTCGGTTTCGCGGATGACGGTGCCGAGAGAAATATCTGCCGGTCGCCGCCCGAGCCGCAGTCCGCCGCCCGGACCGCGCTGGGCGATGACATAGTTCAGCCGGGTGAGCAGGTTTACAACCTTCATCAGGTGGTTCTTGGATACGCCGTAGGCGTCCGAAATTTCCTGGATGGTCGTCAATTCTCCGTCCCGCAGCGCGAGGTAAGTGAGCACCCGTAGCGAATAATCGGTAAATCTGGTCAGTCGCATAAATAAATGTATCTGTTTTGCATCTTTTAAGATGTATTTTAGATACATCTTTTATGAAAATCAAGCGCTGACAGCGAAGCGAGCCTTCCGCCGCGGAAGGCTCGGTCAAGTGCTACCCGGCCGGGTACTCGTTTGGGAACAGGTCCGGCACCGGAAAGGTGCCGAACGGGTTTATTCCGCCTTTAGCTGGCTGTAGTAGGCCGCCATATCGGCGATATCCTGATCGCTCAAGCCTTGCGCCATCGGCGCCATCACTGGATCCGTACGATTGCCGTCGCGAAAGTCCTTCATCTGCTTGATCAGGTACTGATCTTTCTGGCCGGCGAGGTTCGGCCACAGCGGATTGGCGCTGATGCCGTCCGGGCCGTGGCAGCCGGCGCAGGTCGTGGATTTGGCTTTTCCGGCTTCCGCATCAGCCGCCAGGGCCGGTCCGGCAACCAGGAACGTAGCCAACAAAGCGGTGAGAAGGGTACATCTCATTTATTTTTCTCCTGTGCTGTAATGCTCAGGCGGCTTGTGCCTGAGCCTGGTGTTCGGTCGGTTTCTCGGCCGGCCGGGTTTCGCCCTTGCCGATGGTGATCAGGTCCCATACCAGCAACAGTGTACCTGCCGCGGTGACGTAGCCGAATATCTGCCGCCAGAACATGCCCTGAACAAACCACTCGCCGCGCTGCGCTTCAAAATAACCGGCCCAGGTCGACCCTTGCAAGGCCCGTTCCACGAACGACTGTTCATAGCCGGAGACCAATAACGCGACCGTCATGCCGACAACGCCGATGTTCAACAGGGCCAGTGCCCATTTCCAGCGCCATGCATGCCTGATACCGGCGCCCATAAACACATCGCCGCGCCATTTCTGAATCGCGATATAGAACATCGCAATATTGATCGTCGCATACGCGCCGAAAAATGCCAGGTGTCCGTGCGAGGCCGACCACTGCGTACCGTGCGTATACAAATTGATCTGCGGCAGGGTATGCATAAAGCCCCAGACACCGGCACCGAAGAAGTTGCCAAAGGCATGGGCGATCAGCCAGGCCAATGCCGGGTGATTGGAATTCTTGAACCGGTGTACCCCGGAGTCGTAAACCGCGTGTACGACCATCGCGACCAGCGGAATCGGTTCTAACGCTGAGAAAAAGCCGCCGATGCTGAGCCAGTACTCAGGCGTGCCGATCCAGAAGTAGTGGTGTCCCAGGCCGAGGATTCCGGAACCGAACATCAATGCCACTTCGATGTACAGCCAGGTAGTCACGATCTTGCGTCGGGCGCCTAGCGTTTTGATCAGACCCCAGGCCATGATACAGCCGACCAGAACTTCCCAGGTGGCTTCCACCCACATGTGAATCACCCACCACCACCAGTACTGGTCCATGGAAATGTTCGGCGAATAGAACATGCCGGCAAGGTACAGGCCGGCCAGCGCGATCAAATCCAGAACCAGCACGCCGGAAATACCGCTCCAGCGGCCCTTCATAAAGGTTGCGGCAACGTTATAGAAGAATACCAGCACCACCGCGACGATACCGAAGTCGGCCCAGCGCGGCGCTTCGATGTATTCACGGCCTTCGTTGATCAGCCACAGGGATTTCTGTTCGCCGGGGCCCGTCTGGACAAGCAGGTAGACAATAACTACGACAGTAACTGCCGCGGTAAGCACCCAGAATGCGAGGTTGGCCAGTTTGGCGCCGACCAGTTCGGTACCGGATTCGTCTTCCACCAGCCAATAGACCGAGCCGATAAAACCGTACAGCATCCAGACGATCATCGCGTTGATGTGTACCATCCGGTTGACGTTGAAATCCAGCACGTTGTAGAGAAATTCCGGCATCAGATACTGCAACCCGGCCAGCAGGCCGAACAGAATCTGTGCGCCGAACAAGATGATCGCGACGCTGAAATACTTGACGGCCAGTCGCTGGCCGGCGTTCAGTTCGGCGCTATTTAATTTTCCGCGCATGGCCGTTTGGGACATGGGTTGATTTACTGCTTGTGCCATCATTCACCCTCCTGCGCAATCGGCTTGAAGTTCCGCGGAAAGCCATTGGTATCAATCGCCGACATCCACTTCAGAAACGCGATAATGGCGCGTGCCTCTTCCTCGGTAATATCGAGGTCGGGCATTTTCCGCGTCGTGCCGTAGCCGCGTGCATTGGCCTCCGGATCCAGCAGGAAATTGACCATTAACTGTTCGCGCACAGCTTCCGCGCCCCAGCCCTGGTCGAGCCAGGCCTTGGTCAGGTCCGGTGCGTAGTACGCGCCGTTGCCGAGCAGGGTATGGCAGTTCATGCAGTTTTTCGCCTGTACCGTCATTTTGCCCTTGCTGACCATGGCTTGCGCCTGCTCTTCGCTGAGTACGGTGCCGAACAACGGTGCCTGGCCGCCGATCACCGGCACTTGCATATTCCTGTCGTTATCCATCTTGTAGTAAATGCGATGGTTGATAACGGAGTAGGCCGGCACGCGGTCGCTGCCGGCGGTGATTTTCGCGACGGAATCAAAGGTCAGCAAGATCAACGCGACCAGCATCAGGGCGGTCACCCAGATCGCGGTTTTACGCCAGACGTTTTCGTCCGCCCACCAAGGGGTTTTACTCATTGGTTTGGCCTCCGTTAAGTGGATTGCGAGAATCGGTGTCGGCGGTCTTGTGAGCGGACTCGTGGGTGCCGACGCACAAATGCCAGATCGCATGTGGTGCCAGGAGGTAGCCGAACAGCATCACAAAGACCACCGTGGACCAGAAACCCGACAGATGCAGCGACCGAGCCAGAACGATGGTTGCGACTGCCAGGCATAAATAGGCCAGATAAGCGGCCGGCATCCACGCGGGCCGCTTGCGCAGCCGCGACCACGCAAACAAAGCCGCATAAATCGCCCCGAACATGACTACCAGAGCACCGGCCATAGTGGCCAGCATAATCTGTTGCGCTTCTACCGGGTCAGTCATCACCGGGCGGGCCCTGCATTGTAGGAATGCGCCGACCCTAGCACAGCGAATCACGGTGAAAATTGACATATCTCAAGTTCTTGCAGCCACCACAGTGGAGGCCTGCAAGGATTTGATCCCGATCAAAAAACCGCTTTAGCGGGCTCGCTATGATGCGTTTGAAGGTCTTTTCTTCAGTCGCCTTTCATGAGGAAATCGCTATGAAACGCTGGCTTACCCGTTACGCGCTATCAGTGGTCCTGATGCCCTTGCTCATACCGGCCGCCGCGGCAGAGCAGGATGCCGATGCCAGCGAACTCAGCCCGTTGGTCGTGGTTGCGAACAAAATACCCCGGCCGATCCGGGATGTAGCCGGAACCGTTCATGTCATTGACGCCGATGATCAGCGACGCTCACTGACGCAGAATCTGGACCAGATGCTGCGCTACCAGCCGGCAATAAATGCCGAACGGGCGGGGACGCGTTTCGGCATGACCGGCATCAACATTCGGGGTATCGGCAATAATCGCGTCGCGATCGAGGTGGACGGCGTACCCCAGCGCGATCAATTCGACATCGGCAGCTTTTCCAATGCCGGCAGGGATTTGGTAGAAAGCAGCCTGATCCGGCGCGTGGAAGTGCTGAACGGACCGGCGTCCACGCTGTACGGGTCCGACGCCATCGGCGGCGTGGTTGCGATTACCACCTGGGACGCGCAATCACTGCTTGCCCGCACCCGGCGGTCCTGGCACGCCCGGCTTGACGGCGCCTATCACGGTGAAGACAGCAGCCAGTCATGGTCCGCGACCGCTGCCGCTGGAAATCGCAACTTCGGCCTGCTGGCCGCGGTGACCACGCGCCGTGGCAGCGAGCTGGATAATCAGGCTGCCGACACGCTGGTAGGCGATCTGCAGGACTGGGATTCCCGCCATGGCCATTTGCAGGCGTCCTGGTATCAGCACAATGGTAATCAGTTGCACCTGACCGCCAATACTTATCGCAGAGACCGCAGCAGCGACATACATTCACTGCTGGGCAGAGGACGTTTCCGCTCGACCACCGCACTGCACGGCGATGATACCGATGAGCAGCGCGGCGTTTCGCTGCGCTATGAGTTCGGTGCGCTGGCCGGTTTCGATTCCGGCCGGCTGATAGCGCATTATCAGGCTTCCGATACGGTGCAACGCTCGCGGGAAACGCGCGCCGCCGCCCGCACTCCGGTCGCGCTGCAGCGCGATTTCTACTATTCGCAGGACACGGCCGGGCTGGAGCTGAATCTGTTTCGTGGCCTGGCCTGGGGCGATACCGACCATCAACTGGGCCTGGGCCTGGAATACCGCGACGCCCGTACTCGGGAGTTGCGCGACGCGCTGCAAACGACGCTGGCAACCGGTGCGGTGACCAACCATATCCTGAGCGAGACGTTTCCGCTGCGAGATTTTCCGATCAGCGACAGCACTGAATGGGGTCTGTTTGTGCATGACGAGATTCGCTGGGGTTCGCAGCGCTGGACGTTGATTCCGGCGCTGCGTATCGATCACTATTCCCTGAGTCCGCGTGTGGACCGGATTTACCGGGAAGATCACCCGGACGGCGCGGTGGTATCGCTATCCGACCTGGCGGTTTCGCCAAAGCTCGGTCTGGTCTACCGAATCAGCGACCAGTGGAGCGGTTTCGCCCAGTACGCCCGCGGCTTTCGCGCACCACCGTTCGAGGACGCCAACATCGGCCTGGATATTCCATTGTTCAACATTCGGGCCATTCCCAACCCCGATCTGAAATCGGAAACCTCGAATGGGCTGGAGCTTGGCATCCGCCGCTGGCACTCAGGCGGGCACTTCAGCCTGTCCGCTTTTGCTACCGAGTACGATGACTTCATCGAAACCAAGGCGCGCATCGGCCTGGATCCCGATACCGGCACGCTGCTGTTTCAATCACGCAATATCGACCAGGCCCGTATCTATGGCCTGGAATTGAATTGGTCGCAGCAGCTAGATACCTGGAGCGAACGGCTGGACGGCTGGCGTCTTCAGGTGGCCGCGCACTGGGCTCGGGGCGATAACCGGGTCAGCGATGTGCCGCTGAATACGGTATCGCCGCCGCAAGCCATCGCCGGTCTGCACTGGCAATCGGCCGACGGCCGCTTCGATACCGGCCTGGTCGGCACGTTTACCCGTGCCCAGACGCGGATTGACCAGACGGACGGCGAGCGCTTTGCCAGTCCCGGCTACGGCATTGTCGACTGGCTGTGGGGCTGGCAGTCCGGTGAACGGGTAGCGTTGCGCGGCGGGATATTCAATCTCACGGACAGAAAGTACTGGCGCTGGCAGGATGTGTCGGCGTTCTCGCCGGACGATCCTGCGGTCGAGATTCTGTCGCGTCCGGGCCGGCACGCGGCGGTCGATCTGACCGTCAATTTCTAAAATATTTGATGTATCTGATTTACATCAATTGTCGAAACGCCCCGCTTTCGTATGCTGGTGGCGAGGCGGGTTCGGCAGTCATTCGAACGATTGAATTGGGAGATTTATCATGATTACTTCGACTCGGTTGGCATTCAGGCTGCTGGTCCTGACTTTCCTGGTGTCCGCCTGCGGTGCCGATACCCAGGCGCCGACAGTGCCGGACCCGGCCGATGCAACGGCCGCCCACCAGGGCGAAATGGCTTCGGCCGGCGGTACCGGCATGCCCGACAGCATGGCGCGCGGCGAAGTGCTGTACAGCCGGCATTGTGCCGCCTGCCATCAAGGCGACGGAACCGGCCTGTCGGGCGCGTTTCCTCCGCTGGCCGAGTCGGACTACCTGCTGGAAGATCCGACCCGCGCGATTGATGTTGTCGTTAATGGCCTGTCCGGCCCGATCACCGTCAACGGCCAGCAATACAATGCGGTCATGCCGGCGCTGGGCTATCTCAGCGACCAGGAACTGGCCGATGTGGTGACCTATGTGCTGAATGCCTGGGGCAATACAGGCGGCCAGGTCAGCGCAGCACAGGTCGCAGCCGTGCGCGGCGGCGATGCGGCCGCAGTGACCGAGCCTGCCGACCACCCGGTCCCGGGTTCCGAGGCGATGGCCTACCAAGGTGCTCCGAGCGCCATTTCCGCCGAGGATGCAGTCAGCTTCATCGACTCCGAAGGACCGAAGATGACCCAGGCCGAGTTCGATCAGGCCACCGAAGTCTATTTTCAGCGCTGTGCCGGCTGCCACGGCGTGCTGCGCAAAGGTGCGACCGGCAAGCCGCTGACTTCCGATATCACGCGTGAAAAAGGCACCGACTACCTGAAGGCGCTGATTACTTACGGTTCGCCGGCCGGTATGCCCAACTGGGGTACTTCCGGTGAGCTGACGGCCGAGCAAATCGACGTGATGTCGCGTTTTCTGCAGCACGAGCCGCCGGCACCGCCGGAGTGGGGTCTTGAGGAAATGAAGGGTAGCTGGAAGGTTCTGGTTGCGCCGGATCAGCGGCCGGGCAAGCCGCAGCATCAGCGCAATATTGATAACTTCTTTGTCGTGACGCTGCGCGACAGCGGCCAGGTCGCGGTGATCGACGGCGATACCAAGGAAATCGTGAACATCATCAAAACCGGCTACGCGGTACACATCTCCCGTCCGTCCGCATCCAGCCGGTATGTCTATACCATCGGCCGCGATGCGAAGATCGACATGATCGATCTGTGGATGAACCCGCCCGACCGGGTCGCGGAAATCAAGGTCGGTCTGGAAGCGCGTTCGGTAGAAACCTCCAAGTACCACGGTTTTGAAGACCGGTACGCGATCGCCGGCTCCTACTGGCCGCCGCAGTACACCATCATGGACGGCGATACCCTGGAACCCAAAACCATCGTTTCGACGCGTGGCATGACAGTGGATACCCAGGAATACCATCCCGAGCCGCGGGTTGCGGCCATCGTCGCATCCCACCAGCACCCCGAGTTCATCGTGAACGTGAAGGAAACGGGCAAGATACTGCTGGTCAACTACGAAGACATCAATAATCTGAGCGTGACCACCATCGGCGCGGCGCGGTTCCTGCATGACGGCGGCTGGGACGCCAGCAAACGCTACTTCCTGACCGCGGCCAACCAGTCCGACAAGATCGCCGTGGTCGATTCGCAGGACCGCAAACTGGCCGCGCTGACCGATGTCGACAAGATTCCGCATCCCGGCCGCGGTGCGAACCTGAGCGACCCCGAATTCGGGCCGGTCTGGGTGACCAGCGCGCTCGGCAACGAGAAAATCACGTTTCTCGGCACTGATCCCAAAGGCCATCCCGAGCAGGCCTGGAAAGTGGTCCGGGTGCTGAAAGGCCAGGGCGGCGGATCGCTGTTCGTCAAATCCCATCCGAATTCCACCAATCTTTGGGTGGATACGCCGCTGAATCCGGATGAAAAGGTTTCGCAGAGCGTTGCGGTATTCGATGTGAATAATCTCGACGCCGGCTACCAGGCGCTGCCGATTGCCGAATGGGCCCAGCTTGGCGACGGACCGAAGCGCGTGGTGCATCCGGAGTTCAACGCCGAAGGCACCGAGGTCTGGTTTTCCGTCTGGAGCGGTCAGGACCAGGAATCGGCCATCGTGATCGTCGATGACAAGACCCGTCAGTTGAAGCATGTGATCAAAGGGCCGGAAATCATCACGCCGACCGGCAAATTCAATATTCACAACACGGTTAACGACATCTACTAGCATTTCGCTGGTCCACTGTGGCGGCGCCCAACCCCGTGACTGATTGGGGCGCCGCCGTTAAGGAGACGGTAATGACTGTACAGCGCATCGGTTTCTTCTTTGCGATGGTTCTGACGGCCTGCACGTCGTTTGCAGAACCCCTAGGTGATGCTATTGCGAGTGGCGAATTCGGCCTCGACTTACGCTACCGTTTCGAATATGTCGATCAAACCGGTTTCGATGCCGAAGCAAAGGCGTCGACCCTGCGCACACGGCTTAACTACCTGACCAAAGACTGGCAGGGCTGGCGCTTGTTTGTCGAAGCGGACAATGTCACCGAGCTGGGCCCGGACGACTTTAACAGCGGTGCCGGAACCAGCGGTCCGGATCGGGCGCGCTTTCCGGTGGTTGCCGACCCGGACGGTACGGAAATCAACCAGGCCTGGGTGAACTACGCGTTCTCCGACAATGCCGGTATCAAGTTCGGCCGCCAGCGCATTCTGCTGGACAATCAGCGGTTTGTCGGCGGCGTCGGCTGGCGCCAGAACGAACAGACCTATGACGGGCTGTCGCTGACGGCCACGCCGGCCGGCAATGGAAAACTGTTTCTGGCCTATATTCAAAACGTCAATCGCATTTTCGGCGATGACGTCGCCGCGGGCGATCACGACCAGGACACACTGCTGGCCAATATGTCCTGGCCGTTTTCGGAACAGGTGAAACTAACCGCTTACTACTACGATATCGACAACGACGATGCGGCTGCGTTTTCCACCCGTACCGCCGGTCTGCGGCTGGCAGGAACCTATCCGTGGCAAGAGCGCGCTGTGACCTGGGGTCTGGAATGGGCCGACCAATCCGACACCGGTAACAATCCGGTGGACTATTCGGCCAACTACTGGCGGGCGGATGCCGGCATCGGGTTCTCGACGTTTAAGCTCAGTGTGGGCTGGGAAGTACTGGAAGGCGACGGGACCCGGCCCGGCGCCGCGTTTCGTACGCCACTGGCTACCCTGCATGCATTCAACGGCTGGGCCGACCAATTCCTCGCGACCCCGGCAGACGGTCTGGAAGACCGGTTTCTGGGTTTGTCAGGTAAAGCCGGCGCGTACCAATGGAAGCTGCTGTGGCACGATTTTTCGGCCCAGAGCGGCAACCGCGATTTCGGCAGCGAACTGGATATGTCGCTTAGCCGTAAACTCGGGCAACGCTATGGCCTGTTGTTAAAGGCGGCGCTGTTCGACGCCAGTCACAGCGCATTCAGGGATACGGACAAGCTCTGGCTGATGCTGACTGCCAAATACTAACCGCGCCCCGGTCGAACGCCGGACACCAGGTTCATACCGACGATCTACTATTGCGTTTGAAACTCTAGGCTGGCCAGCCGTGAACGCAGCCATCGTATCTGATTTGCAGCGGTCGCTTGGCATACTATAAGATCAGTCGATCATAAGGCTGGCATATACACCGTTTCCGCATGCGCTTGTATAGTATTAGACAATGACAAATTTTACGGCCGGTTCCCTCCGTTTACTTAGCTGCTTTATCGGCCTCTGTTTTATAGCAGGGTGTACCAGCATTCCTGATCCTCGCATCACCGTGATGGGTTCGCTGCACGGCGAAGACGGCGCCTATATGCCTGTTGAATCCGTCGATTTGTTTGTCACTCACCAACCGGATGTGCCGTTACCGCGTGTCGACACAGAACTTCATGGAATGCAGGATTTGAAATCGGTCTCGATGAGCGTCAGTGAAAGCCAGGGGTTTCCGTTCGACAACGAAGAATTCGCCTTTCTAAGCCTGTCCCGCGGCGTGCCTCGGGTTGGAGAAGAAGAATCGGTTGTCGTGGAGTTGACAGCAGACAATCTGTGGGTTCGCCGCCATCGAGGGGACCTCGCAGTCCTGCGGCTGCGCAAGGATGATGTGTCGCTTCCTACAACGGAGTTTGATGATTTCGACGCGGCAGGCATGCGACCGGCAGGCGCGTCGTGGCTTGCCCGGCTGGAATCGGATGATCGACGAATACCCTGGATAATCGAACCCGCCGCAGGTAACTGTACGGCGGTTCCGCTGGTTGCGTCACTCTCCGCTCCGACAGCCGGGCAAACGGTGGACTGCTTCGACCTCAGTACTCTTGCCAATATGTTCTTCGCCAACCTGGCCGTTACTGTTGTCGAGGAACTCGATAAGGCAGACCTTCCCGTACCTGTGTCGGCCGGTCAGCACCGCTTCTATCTCGTACCTCATCTTGAGCTTGAGGGCGAAAACGATACGTATTTAGGATTCGGCTTTCTCTACGAGGCTCGTATCTCGCTCAATATGATCGGTGCGGCTTTGGCGACCATAAAGGCAACGGTTCCGATAAGCATTCATTTCGTTCCGGTTGACCCTCCCGGTGCCAATCCCCCGCGCCTCGAACTGCTGATCGACCCCGTCGGGGCGCCCGCATCGACAATCCCTTGGGCAAACATCGACCGGGTGACCGTTGAATACGAGGACGGCCCGATTAACGGCTTTCTGGCCGAACAAGTACGCCAGACAGTCGTTGATGCGCTTTCCGGTTTCGTTTTACCGCCCGTTGCGGTTGCAAGCACGGAGTTGACAGCCGGAGAAGCCCTTTCTCTGCTGATTTCAATGACGGCACCTCGGCCCGCTATCGTTTCTCCTTATCCCGACGATTTCAACGTCATAGCGCTTCCAGAGCAGCGTGTCACCCTTGACGCTACGCTGTCAAATCAAGTGCTGTCGTATGGAAGCGTAACCACGAGCGTCACATACGATAACCTGGCCGGCCCCGCTGCACCGGATATGACAGGAACCGTGGTCACCGCGGTTGACGCCGCCGGACGAGTCACCAAGACCACGATGATTAACAACACCGGCACGATCAGAAGAGTCACTACATTATTCCCGGTCAACCGTCATACACCCTTCGAACTCGTCTTTTTGGAATAAGGTGTCTCGCGCCCGCTCCGGCGGGTTGCCGGCTGCTCCAGCACAGTTCGCCGGGCGTTCAGCCGTCCTGCGCAACGTATTGGAAAACCTCTTCCAGCGGCACTTCAAATACCCGTGCGATCTTAAAGGCCGCTTCCAGAGACGGGGAGTACTTGCCGCCTTCAATGGCGATCACCGTCTGCCGCGTGACGCCGATCCGGTCGGCCAGCGTCTGCTGAGTCATTTCCCCGGCATGAAACCGCAGCGTGCGGATCTGATTTTTGATATGACTCCTGGCCATCAGACCCCTCGCCGATAGTGGTAGATCTGGGTGATATAACCCACGATCTGTGACAATACGAATGCCGCCAGCGCAAGATGAATAATCACGGCTGTGGATGTGTGAAAAAAGGCATAGGCGCCGACGTGAAACAGGCCGAAGATAAGCGCAAAGTAGGCGTTGCGGAACGCCTTTAACTCGATCAGCTTATCTCTTTCGTCTGCGCCGGCAGCCGCTTCCTTATGCTTGTGGATGGCCAGCACGCTATGCAGCACCGCGCTGATCAGAATGTACAGGATTGTCATACCCACGAATAACTTCACCAGCCCGACAGGGTTTCCCGGTTCCAGCTTGAGGATCGGATAGACCTTGGAGAAATAGATCGCGGAAACCACCACGGTGGTCACCAAGGATACCCAAGTGCTTTTTTCCTGAAAAGAAAGATTCATTGACTCACCCAATGTCAAATATTTTTGACATATAGTATTTAGTTAATGACTACATGTCAAATATTTTTTACTTTTGGCGGTGAAATTAATGGCTGGGATTCATCAGTCAGTGTAGTACCATGATAAGCAACCAAAGGAGTCTCGCACGCTCCGACGGGTCGCTGCGGCTGCCTAGAGAATGGCGTTGCTTTCTATTGCGGATAAAAAGGAGAATGCATATGAGCGCGTTATCCGGTCCCCGAAAACTGGTTTGTGCAGTCATATTGCTGCTGCTCGCACCGCCCCTGTCTGCCCAGGACGTCGAAGGCAGCAAAGACCACCCGATGTTTTCCCGGTATGAGGGCTCCCGCATTGTTGCCTATCAACATCGGGCGTTTGACGAATATGACGCGGTTCTCGGGCCTGTCAAAGGACCGTACTATGAAGTGGAGTGGGAAAAGCGGCAGGATTTTGAAGGCAGGATCACCCGGATTCTGTACCGCGTTCCTGACGGCCGCTCGTCGCTGGAAGTATTTCGCAACTACGAAACCGAGCTGAACAACAACGGGTTCGACGCGCTGTTTCAGTGCAAAAAGGAAGCGTGCGGCGAGTCGTTTTTCTTAATGCCCCAGCCGGCCTGGAAAGATAGTGGCTGGGTGCGCGACGTTTTTGCGACCAACGTCGGCAATCAGCGCTATCTGGCCTCCAGACTGCAGCGCGATGAAGGGGATGTTTACGCGTTTATCTATGTATCCGAGCACGGCTTCCTGAATTCCCTGGCCGGGACCTATGTGCATTTGGATGTGGTCGAAATGCAGCCGATGGAAACGGCAATGGTCAAGGTGGGCGCCGCGGCCATGCATAAGGATATTACCAATACCGGACGCGTTGCGGTTTACGGCATCCATTTCGATACCGACAGTTCGAATATCAAACCCGAGTCCAAGCCGGCCATCGATGAGATCGCAAGACTGCTGGAAGACCAGCCGGAACTGAAGATTTTTGTCGTTGGCCATACCGATAACCAGGGCGGAGTGCAGTACAACATGGACCTTTCGCATCGCCGCGCGACGGCCGTCAGAGATGCATTGGTGAGTGACTACGCTGTCGATATCGAACGCCTGGGTGCGGTCGGTATGGGTTTCTTCGGGCCGGTGGCCAGCAACCGTACCGAGGAAGGCCGGGCGTTGAACCGCCGTGTCGAACTGGTTGAACAGCCATAGTCGGATCATTCCATTAGCCGGTATTAGCGATGCCCGGAATGGCGGACGATATTTTCAGTCGATTTAGGCTTTGCAGCCTGTTGATTTGCGCCGCGGCGCTGCTGTCCGCATGCGGTAAAAATGATACGGGATCTGATGTGGCCCAGCATTCGCTCGAAGCCACAACGCAGAAAGAAGCGCCAAACCGGCCCGAGCTTGCTTCCGCGGACTGCCTAAGCGGCTGTGACAAGATAAAACAGGAAGAAACGGAAAAGCTCAAGGCCATACACCGGCAGCAGAGAACGACATTGCTGGAGTCTTATCGACAGCAGGAAACCGCGCTACTGAGCCAGGAGCAGGAACTGCAGCAGGCGCAGAAGCAGGCTTACCGGCAACTACTCGATCCCGATTCGGAACAGCGCGCGGAGTGTCAGGCCCTGTACGACCAAGTGCTGCAGAGCCAAAAGTCCATCTCGCAGGCCATCGAGAAATTGAGCCTGCCGGAAACCGACTACGATAAGCAGCGCCAGGCAATAGAGACGCTGAAAGACCAGTCGAAGGGTATCGAGGCGGAATGGCGCCGGTGCCGCGATAAACGGATTGCGGAAACGCCGAAATACGGCGAACGCCAAAGGCGTTTTATTGAAAGCTCAAAACAATGGGCGATTGCTTCCACCCGCATCAGCGAACTTAAAGATGAGCGGCGTTGGTCTCTGGATGCGCAGCAGCGAAGCCAGGACCAGGACTTCGAATGGCTGGATAAGGTCTATGCGCAATGCAAGGATACCGGCCGGTGGTCTGCGCGTATCGCCGAGAATCCGCCTCAGGAATGTGCCTGCGAAATAAAAGCCGCACTGGATGCTTTGCTCGATAGCATGCAGCAGCGGCAGCGCGCCGAAAAGGACTTCTATGCGTCGAGCAAAGCGCTGGATCACGCCTGGCAGGCACTCAACGCCGTTCTTAAGGAAAAAGCGGACGAAATGACGCCGGCGGTTTCGGACTGGGTAAGTGACGGCGTCAGCCTGGCGCTTGACGCGAACCTGACGCTTTTCGATATTGCCGCTGCGCGAAATGTCGCGAAAACCAGGGTCACCGCCGGGCCCGGAGAAATATTGAATATTGTCGGGAATAAGGACTGGCTCGATATTCGCGAGGCGGGTCGGCGCCTGGCCAAAGCTTACTACAGCGCCGACAAGTCCCTGATTACCGCAAGCGGCAAGGCGGCCAAGCTTATCACTCCGCTGGTGACGAAGTTCGGTCAGGCAAGCGCAAAGAACAAGGGTTTTATGGTCAGCAGCTATAAAAATCTGAGTGGCCTGCCGGGTAATGCACCGGCGCGGATTCAGGGCGATCTGCTCGACATCAGCGACTTGCAACTGATTATCGCCAATCGCCTGCAAGCGCTGGTTGAGCTTCAAGACGAAGAAGGCCGCGCATGGCAGGCGCTGATGTCATCCCCGTGCATGGCCGCCGCGTGCGGCAAGCGGCTTACAGGGATAGACGAGCTCCGGGACCTTTCAGAATCCCTCTACAGTGCGACCGATCAGGCTGCCCGGCAGGAATTCGTCCAGCGGGCATTCAGCGAAGCCGGGCCCTACAATCAGGCTCTGCTGGCCACGGGACGGTTTTGCGATCTCTGTGCCGGCCTGTCGCATTTGTTGAAGCTGCAAGCCTTTTCAAGTTATTCCCGCTCGGTTGTTGGCCGCATAGAAGTACAGATCACAGAATACCAGCAGGCTTATACGCATGCCATAAACAACCTGTCTCGGTACCTCGATGGCAATAAGGGGGTAATGGAAAAAGCGCTTGGCGATTACCATATTTACTACACACTGGCCACAACCGCCGCCAGCTTCTGGTTTCCATGGCCGATGCTGGCTGTGTCGGTCACCGAAGCCGCTGTTAACAACTGGGACAACGCGACGAATAAAGTGCCGTTTGCCACGGAGACAGAACAGAAGCTGAGGTCGCTGGCAACGCAGTTGGACGATAAACGCGTCGATATCATTTACTGGCGTAACTATGCGTCCAGCCTGGATAAGCAGCTTGGCTATCTGATAGAGCGGATCAACAAATGCGCAGCGCGCGAATGCGAAAATCCGACTGAACCGATAGATATTCCCCGGGATGAAGGCGCGCAGTGCGAAGTCCCGAATGCTCAATTTACCGCACAAGGCTGCTGGCGTATCGAGCAGCCCGGTTTCGTCGGCGATGTGCTTTTTGGAAAGCGCGGTGAACGGATGACGGCGCAGGTCAGTCACGGTCTTATCGAACCGGCGCCTGAGTCGCACGCCAACCAGGCCGCGATCGATCCGAATAAAGTACTGGAATTTGACGGCGTGATGAACAGCGACGGGCTTCACCTGGAACATACCTATAGCAGGGAAAAACTACGTGAAGTCGTCAGCGATACATACCCTGACCACTTGGTCGACAAGATGATCGAACTGGGCGCGAAAGCAACCATTCGGGGTACGGTCAGGAAAGACGTCGACTACTATGAAGCCGGGTTTCAGAAATGGGATGTCTTGGAAGGCCGTTATATCGTGTTGAACTTCGCGGTCGAGAATTACGATTACGGTCGCGACCAATGCCCCGAACCGGGTATCAAGATCGACAACTTCGGCGATGGCGAAGTGGTTTATACGCTCGCCTACAATGATGAAGCTTATTGTCTGTACCGTACGGGAAACAGGAACGACGTCTACCTTATCAGCGACGATTACTACCCGGTCAGCGACCAGGGCGAGCTGACCTGGCTCAAGCTTGATCCGATTGCCGGAAAAGTGACCGCGATGAATGTCAGAAACACACCATTTGACAACGCGGCAATGATGGACGGCAATCCCATCCATATCGGTGACCGCATATGGCTTGAAGCCTATGGGCAGCAGGATAATTGCCGGTTCCGGCAGGACAGTCTGACCGTACGGCTAACGCCGCAGAAAAGCCCCGCCAAGGCGTTTACCGCGACCCTGAAGGAAACCTCGGAATCGTCCGGGCTTTACCGGTCCGATATAAATGGCATCGGCCTTGAATTCGCGGAAAAAGATGTACTGGAGAACGGTGACTACGGCAATGTTCAGATCATTATTGACGGCGCGCCGCTTTACAATAATTTGCCGGCACACGGTTTCGTTAATATCCAGAAAAAATAGCGCTCGTTTCCGTTAGCTGAACGGAGCGGCTGTTGGGCCATTCCTCCGATGCCGGGAACGGAAAGCTGGCAATTTTCAGGCAATGAGAAACCAAAGGCGGTGTTTACCGGTCTGATGCATCATACAAGGTAAGGTGTCTTGGTCCCGCTCCGGCGGGTCGCCTGCCGCTCCTTCGCTGTAGTCAATGCGTTTTCGCTGGAATCTGATCGTTATGGAAAGAGTCACCAAATCTGTCGGTCTGCTGCTCGCCGGGGGCATGATGGCCAGCCTTCTGAACGCCTGTAACGGCGGTTCGCAGTTGCCGGAGATCGGCTCCGGTGTCTGGCGGGTGGGTATCGAACTGCCCGGCGGCGAACTGCCGGTAACCCTGGAAATGGTCGCGGGCGCGGATGGTATGCAGGCGAGTTTTATCAACGGCCGGGAACGGGTTGGCGTACCGGTGGTGAATTATTCTCCCGAACGGGTCGAGCTGGATTTTCCGGCCTTTAATAATCGTATGGTACTGTCCCTGGACGGGGGAGAGGTCACCGGACAACTGGACCTGACCAAGCGTGGCTACCGGCAGCATATGCCGGTCACCGCGCAATCCGATCTGGAGTACCGGTTCCTGGAAGCCACCGATCCGCAAATCGAGGTTACCGGTCGCTGGGAAGTGGTGTTTGTCGATGAGGAAGGCAACGAAACACCGGCCATTGCCGAATTCGACCAGCAGGACGGCATCATCCACGGTACGTTTCTGACCCCTACCGGTGACTACCGCTATCTGGCCGGCAACGTCCATGGCAACGAACTCCGTCTGTCTACCTTTGACGGTGCGCATGCTTTTTTGTTTTCCGCGACAATGCTGGCGGACGGAAGCCTCAGCGGCGATTTCTGGTCGGGTACCCGATGGCATGAGACCTGGACTGCGAGCCGCAATTTCGATGCCCGCCTGCCCGATGCGTTCGAGGCGACCAAACTGGCCGGCGAAGAACCGCGCATTCGATTTAGTTTTCCGGATTTGGATGGAAACCCGGTATCGCTGGACGATCCGCAATTCCGGAACAAAGTGGTTTTAGTAACCCTGGCCGGCACCTGGTGTCCGAATTGTGCCGATGAGGCGGAATTCCTCGGGCCGTACTACCGCGCGAACAAGGACCGCGGTCTGGCCGTGATCGGTTTGCTGTTCGAGCATTTCGACGACTTTGAAACCGCAGCCCGCCAGGGCAAGCGCTGGCGGGAAAAACACGGTATCGAGTTCGACCTGCTGATTGCCGGTGTATCGGACAAGGCCGAGGCATCCAGGCAACTGCCGTTTTTGGACCGCGTGCGGGCTTACCCGACCATGCTGTTTATCGGCCGGGACGGCACGGTCCGAAAAATCCATACCGGTTTTGCCGGCCCCGGAACCGGCGAGCACTACCGGCGGTTCCAGACCGAGTTCAACCAGCTGATGGGCCAGCTATTGAACGAGGCCGGCTGACGTGCCACATCGCTCACTATGACTTGCTCACTATGACTTCTGGCCCGCTAGGCATCTATCTTTGCTAATGTCCTATATGTCAGACGATAGAGGGGGCGAGTATGAAGCGATGGGCGGCACTATTCGTGCTGGCCGGCATGAGCTTGACCAAGGCGGAGGCTGTCGAAGACCTTAGTCCTCAGGTACAGGCCCACCGACTATGGTCGGATGGATTCTGGGCCTATACCGAAACCCTGGGAACCCCATGGCTGGATGCATACAGCGCCAGCAAGCTGGCAGACTCCGAGGATATCGCTGAACTCGATAGCGCGAAGCGAATCATCCGTCAGCTCCTGTCCGCGCCGGCTGTGGACTACTCTACAGCGTACTTTATTAGCCGAAGCTGCCAGCAGGATGGTCTCGCGCATTGGTGTGACGAAAATAACATACCGAACCGGCTCATCCGGCAGCACCCTGGTCGAATAATGATACCGATCAGCCTGATGACCGTGGACTACGCGAGCAATGAATACGATACACCCAGAAATCGGCGCCTGCTGAGCGTGGCGGCGAAAGCGGGCGATCCTTCATTTCCATGGGGTTCGCTGTGGTTGGCGTTGGAACCGGTTGTCGAGCGGTATATTGAGCAGCATCTGCCGCCGGCATTGTCGGAAGATCAATTGAATGACTTCGCGATGCTGCATCCGTTGCTGCATGCCTGGACCTTTGTCCAGCAACTGTCCTTCCCGTCGTACACCGGAGTTTTTCAACTCTGTAAATCCCGTGTGGCGGTGTCGGATAGAAAGGCCGAAGCGGCTTGTCTGCACATTGCCGGGCGCATGAGAAGCCAGTCGGATACATTGATTGGCCGAATGGTCGGGTACGCACTGGAAAGACGGGTGCTGCAACAAATCGATCCCTATGATCCGGAAGTTCTGCGACTGTGGCGGCGGGAAAAGCTCGAAAGAGAGATATTCAATTGCTGGGCTGAAGATTACTTTCAGGACATTGACCCTATGACGCAAGTCGGTGAACAGGAATTGCTGGCTGCGTATCGGGATTTAGGTCGATACGGTGAAACAGAGGGAGTAAAACGCGTGGCAATACGCCTCTATGAATCCAGGAACGACCCTGAAGCATTTGATCCGCGGAATTGCGACAAGGGCTTGGAACTGGACGAAGATTCCTGGGCCGAATTACTTGGCGAGCGCGATCCGAAGGCACGCTGGTTGAAGTCTATCGAAACACTGACAAACCCCGACTGAACGCACACCAGACCGTTTGCGGCGAAGCGCACGGTCTTTGACCGGCGCCGCCCGCAAGGCGCTGGCGAGCGCCGGTTGCTATCAACTAGTCGTCATCGTCGCCGTCACCGTCGTCGTCATCCCCATCGCCATCGTCGTCGTCCGGATCAAGGACGTCTTCGATAAAGTCTTCGATCGCGCCCCGGCTGCAGCCGAATTTGCGTTGGCCTTTGCCGAGCTCTTCGATCTCGATAATCTGCTCACAGGAGCAGCCGAAAGTGTCTGCGGTGGTAAATACCGCCTTTCCTCTCACGGTATCGAACACCGTATCGCCGTCAACCAGGGCATAGCGGTTCTTACCCAGCCTTCGGGTCGGAACGCTTTCCGGGATCATGGTGTCGGGACACAGATCATCGGCGTTGAACACACCGTCCATATCGTCATCGAGGTCAATTTCCAGCCGGGAAATGACGGCATCCGAATCGCCGGCATTGGCCGCCTGGAATGGCAGAACCAGCGGGTAGTCGGCGCTGGAGCTGCTGCCGGCCAGGTAGACAATGCCGGTCGCCGGCGAGACCAGCCCGTTCGAAGCGCTGTCACCGTCGCTGCCGCCGAGGTAGGTTGAATATTCCAGCGTACCGGCCGCGGTGACTGCGGCGACGATAATGTCGTTGGCCCCGGCGTTGCTGGCTTGTATCGGGTTGACCGTCGGGAAATCGGCCGAATTGCTGAAACCACCCAGGTAGATACGGCCCTGCGCATCGATGGTCTCGGCCCAGGTGAAGTCATTGCCGCTGCCACCGATAAAACTGGAAAACACAAACGCTGTTCCATCCGGTGTCAGCTTGGTGATTACGCCGTCACCGCCGGTTTGCGTCGGGTCCACGATACCGCCGAAGGTGCCCTGGAAAGCGTTGAAGACCGGATAGCCGGCCGAGGCGGACTGGCCGGATACCGCTACATTGTCGCTGGCATCCACTACCAGGCTTTCGAGAAACTCCGGATCGGGGCCGCCCAGATAGGTCGCCCACAGAATACTGCTTGCACTGCCGTTCAGCTTTGCGACCCAGCCGTCCAGCCGTAGCGGAAAGACACCGATGCCGCCGGAGGCCGGCTGGACCACGCCGGCGGTGGTCGGAAAATCGGTGGACTCGGTCCAGCCCGCGACATACAAATTGCCGCTGCTGTCCAGACCGACGCTGCGTCCGGAATCGCGGCCCGACCCGCCGAAGCACTGCAGAAAGATATTGCTGCCATCGGGTGCAAATTTGCCGACAGTCACTGCCGCTTCACGGATCGATGTCGGATCGACGCAAGTCGCAGCGCTGCCGATCACGCCGGTGGCCGGGTAGTCCGGCGATCCGGTATTGCCGATCACGTAGATA
Organism: Lysobacterales bacterium; assembly: GCA_028289465.1. Classification (GTDB taxonomy): domain Bacteria; phylum Pseudomonadota; class Gammaproteobacteria; order Xanthomonadales; family SZUA-36; genus JANQPM01. The sequence continues at coordinate 33,715 of JANQPM010000030.1, forward strand.
TTGTCGGCCGCATCGAATTCGATACCGCGCAATTCATCGAACGGATGGGTCAGGTCGGTGCCACCGATATAGGTGGAAAAAATCAATGTGCTGCCGTCATTGGACAGCTTGAACAGAAAGCCGTCTTCGGCAAAAGCGCCGCCGAAACGCAGCGGGTCCGAACCTTTGAAAACGGTTTGAAAAGCTCCGGCGGTGACCGGGAAGTCGCTGGAGCCGGTGCGGCCGGCGACCACGATATCGCCGTTGCCGTCGACGCGCATGCGCTGCGGGCCCTCGCTGTCCGAACCACCGATATAGGTGGAAAAGAGCAATGCCTGCCCGTCCGGCGTGAATTTGCTGACGAAGACATCGCCGGTGAACACCGTCAGCGGAACGCCGGAGCCGTTGAAAGCCGCATCCAGCGCGTTGGCGACCGGGAAGTCAACCGAAGCGGTGGTGCCGGCGATAATGATATTGCCGGCCGCATCCAGACCGATATCTCGGCCGGAATCGCCCGCCGTACCGCCGAAATAGCTGGAATAGTCAAGAGTCGGGTCGATAACGACCGCGCGGTCCGGATCGTAGCCGGCGAGTTTAAAACCGACCGTGGTCTGATCCAGCAGCACAAAGCTGCCGTCGACCGGCTGTTTCTTGCCGTCGATCTCTTGGTAGACCAGCGGTGCCGCCTGGCGCAGCATACCGCCGGCGGTACGGATGTGCAGCTCGCCGTCGGCGGCAAGATCAATCGCCTCAATGCCGGCGAAGCTGATTTTGATCTGTTTGGTATCAGCACCCGGCGACAGCACCAGGTCATAGCGCAGGCGGCCCCGGTCTGCCTGATAGATCAGGTCGACTCCGGGATACAGTGCGGTGACTTTGACCTGCTCGAAATGCGGTGCGCGGATCGCCGCCTGACCTTGCCGAAGATAGTTTGAATGGGCCTTGCCCGGCCGAACGCCGGTCACTGTCGCCGTTGCGTTTGCACCGGTAAAGCGGATGCCGAAACGGTGCATCTGAGGGTCGTGTTGCCAGCGGTCTTCGAAGCGCGAGACGCTTTTTCCCTGCTTCATCGTCAGCAGCAGGCGGTCCGGAAAGACGTAGCCCGTGTAGCCGTCGGCACGGGCGATAAAGGCGACCTTGGCGTCGGTCTGGCCCAGATTTTGTTCGAACTGTGCCGCCGGCTTGCCAACAGCGGCCACAGCGATTAACAGGCCTGCAGCCAGCGCTACAAACACTCGGGTGCGATGTGATTTACGCATAATACTCCCCCGCGGAAATTGGATAATTAATCGAATAAAAACGCAGTGCGTTCCCGGACATATGTCCTGAGAAGAATTGAGGAGTCACCCTGCCAACACTGTGTATAAGCGGCGGACCGCACGCCACGGTCAGCCTTTTTGCAACATTTTGAGTATAGGAAAGATTTGCCGATCCCGCCGCGAAGACGTTCAGGCGGGCTGAACAAAGGCGGCTCGCCGCAAACTTCAGAAGCGTTCGATGCCGTTCTCCGTGGCCATCAGCACCACATCGGCCTTGCGTATCGCAAACAGGCCGCAGGTAACGACCCCGGCCAGTTCGTTGATAGATTTTTCCATGCTAACCGGGTCGACCAAATCCAGGTTGTGAACATCCAGTATCCAGTTGCCGTTATCGGTCACAAATCCTTCGCGCCACTCCGGCTGGCCGCCAAGGCGGATCATCTCGCGCGCGACATAGCTTCTGGCCATCGGGATCACTTCAATCGGCAGTGGAAATTTGCCGAGTACGGAGACCTGTTTGCTTTGGTCCACAATACAGACGAAGCGCCGAGACGCCGCGGCGACAATTTTTTCCCGTGTCAGCGCCCCGCCGCCGCCTTTGACCAGCCGCCGGTGGGGGTCGAATTCATCGGCGCCGTCCACATATAGATCCAGGCTTCCGGTCGTGTTCAGATCCACCGCCCTTACACCGATGGTCTGCAGTTTCGCCGTGGTCGCCTCAGAACTGGAGACCGCGGCATCAATCCGAATGCCGCTGGCAGCCAGTGCGTCGATAAAGGCGTTGACCGTACTGCCGGTACCGACGCCGATCACGGCATCGTCGTCGACAAATGACAGCGTGGCCTCGGCGACCTGTTGTTTCAGCCGGTTCTGGTTCACCGTTTGCGCTTTTCCAGTCTCAGGATGTAATCCCAGTGTGCCTTATCCACCGGCATGATGGACAGCCGCATACCGCGCTGGATCAGGCGCAAGCCGTCCAGCGCATCGGCATGCTGCTTGAGTTCTTCCAGCGAAATCATGCGTTTCAGATGCCGCACCAATTGAATATCCACCATGATCCAGCGTGGATTGTCCGGGTCGCTTTTCGCGTCATAGTATTTTTCGTTCGAATCAAAGGCCGTGTGATCCGGGTACGGCTTGCTCGCGACCCGCGCAATGCCGACGATGCCTGGTGGCTTGCAGTTGGAATGATAGAAAAATACCTTGTCGCCAATCTTCATATCGTCGCGCATGAAGTTCCTGGCCTGGTAGTTTCGAATGCCGTCCCAGTGGTCGGTCTGATTCGGGCAGGCGGCCAGATCGTCGATGCTGAACGCATCCGGTTCGCTTTTTACCAGCCAATACTGCATACCGAACTCCTGAATACCTGTTTGGAATAGCGGATGTCTGGAATAACGGGGCTCTTCCATCCGCGCTGCGATTGTCGCGGATTAGTGTTCAAAGGTAAACCAGCCGTTCTCAGTGATCACGTGGTGCATTGTAATATCCCACGGCTCGCGGTGTACCCGTTCCACCTCCTGCAAAGCGTACGCAATGCCGACCCGAACCGGGCTTGCGGCCGCGGCTGGTTGCCCGAAACAGCGGTCGTAGTAACCGCCGCCCATACCCAGCCGCTCACCGCCGACGGTAAACCCGACCAGTGGCATCAGCACGCAGTCCAGATCAGACAGATGAACCGGCGGGGTCGCCACCGGCTCCGGAATACCGAAGCGGTTATGCGTCATCGGCACCTCCGGGCTCCATTGGCAAAACTGCATATGACCATCCCGCAGCGGGTCGATCACCGGCAGATAGACGACCATGCCTTGCTGATGGATTTCGTGCAATGCGGCGGTGATATCCACCTCGCCGTCGGTCGCCATATAGGCGGCGACCGCATCGAACTCCTGTTGCGACAGCCACTGCAGCAAATGGGCGCAAATTCGAATATTGAATAAGCGTCGGTCGGCGCTTGGCAGATGACGGCGGCGCCGGCGTATGGATTGTCGCAGGGAATGTTTCGGAGTCGGTGGTGGTGGCGTATCAGCGGGCATCACAATAAGACCCTCCGCGAATGCCGCTGCCGGATCGGTGACCTTGAACCAAAGGTTCAGGTGGGACGGCTCTCAGTGCCTCAGGCTTTTCGCTCACTTGCGAACATGCACACTGGCATCAGATCTGCCACCCCGAGGTCGAAAAATAGGGACAAGGCATTTTTCGAGCCGACTGGCTAACACCGCAGAGGGCAATATCAGTTTAATCCATTGCGGCCGATAACGCACCATCGAGCTTGTCGGCCAGGTGCCGAATCCGGCTGTCGATCTTGTCCCGGCGTGCGGTATCATGCTTTTTGATCGTCAGCAGTTCGTCGGTCAGGTTCAGTGCGGCCATGACCGCGATTCGCTCCAGCGCCATCAGACGTCCGCTGTTGCGGATTTCCCGCATCTGCATGTCCAACTGGTGCGCTGCCTCCAGCAATTGCTGCCGCTCTTCGGGCTCGCAGGCGAAGCGGTATTCGCGATCCAGAATCATGACGGTGATCGGTTCAGCGTTGTTCGTCATAGTGGTTTCTAATGCCGCGTTTCGGTGTGCTGTTCAGGCGCTGCGGACAGGCGTGAGTGTCACGCTTGCTCAAGCGATTTGAGCCGGTTGATCATGGCTTCCACCCTTGACCGGGCCTCGTCATTCTTAGCCACCAGCGTTGCCCTTTCCGCGACCAGGGCTTCCTGACGCTGCTGCAGCGAGTGATTTTCTTCGCGCAGGCGGTCGGCCATGGACAACAATTGTTGTATATGCGATTCCAGGCGTTCTAGGTCTTCGCTGGTTTGTACTAAAGAATCCATGACAACACTATAATTTGTAAAAGAATTTCGGTCAATTTTTTCACTGAAAATACCTGTAAAATCGATGGTGATCAATATCGTCGCGGTGGTCGCCACGGCCTGTCAGTGGCCGCTGGCCAATGATAAAATGAAGCTTTTGTGTAGTAGCCGATGCCGAAAAAAGAACTGCCCCGTTTCGAACTGGCTGTTGAAGGCGCTGAAGGTGTGCTGGCCATGGATGAGCTGAGCGAATGTCACGGCCTTGTCTGCGGCCTGCTGAGCGCAGCACCGGACACCGATGAGGCCCGCTTTCGAGTGGCATTGCGCCAATCGGAACTGCTCGCGTCGAGCGCCCCGCTGGTCGATGAGCTGATGGACGGCCTGCTGCGTATCAGCCGCGATCAGCTCGACGATGCCGAAATGGGCTTTGAACTGTGGCTGCCTGACGACAATGAAACGCTCGGCAACCGGACGCGCTGCCTGGCGCAGTGGTGTTCCGGCTATCTGACTGGGCTGGCGGAGATTCATGGCGCGCGGCTGGCCGATCTGTCCGAGCAGGTCAGCGAAGTGATTCAGGACTTATCGCAGATTTCCACAGCCAATGTGGAAGGCGGTGACGATGACGCGGAGGAAGATGCGCTGATGGAAATTACCGAATACGTCAGGGTTGGCGTCTTGCTCATTCGCGAAGAGCTCAGAACGCCCGATAAACAAGACACCATCCACTAGCGCTCAGTGGCCCGGATCAATGTCCGACGACAATGTATATGACAACAGTTCAGCACAATTAGACCCGCATGATTAAACTCGCAGAATATGCCAAGCGCCGTCGCCACCTGCTGCAAATGGCCGGGCCCGACGCCGTTGTCGTGCTGGCCGCGGCCAGCGAAAAGATTCGCAACCACGACGTCTACCACCCGTATCGCCAGGACAGCGATTTTCTGTACCTGACCGGATTCAGCGAGCCCGACGCGGTGCTGGTGCTGACGCCTCAGGGGAAGCACGGCACCTGCACCATGTTCTGCCGTCCGCGCGATCCGAAGCGGGAAATGTGGGACGGCCCGATGGCCGGTACGGAAGGCGTGGTAGCGGATTTCGGTATGGACAAGGCTTATCCGATTGCCGAATTGGACCGGCGGCTGCCTGAACTGATCGCCGGCCATGAAAAAATCATCTACAACATGGGCCGGGATACGGTATTCGATCAGAAGATTCTGGCCTGCATCAACGAGCTGCGGCAGCGCAAAGGCGTGCATGCACCGGATGAACTGGTGGCCGTCGACCACGATCTGCATGAGATGCGAATGGTGAAATCCAAGGCCGAGCTGACCGCGATGCGCCGGTCGGCCAAGGTCGCTGTCGAAGCGCATGAGCGCGCCATTCAGGCCTGCAATGTCCAGTTAAACGAAGCGGATATAGAGGCGGAAATCCAGCATACCTTCATTCGGCATCATTGCCAGCCATCCTATCTGCCGATCGTCGGTGCCGGCGCGAATGCATGCATATTGCACTACATTGCAAACAATCAGCCCCTGCAGGACGGCCAGTTGTTGCTGATCGACGCCGGCGCGGAATATCAGGGCTATGCATCGGATGTCACGCGCACCTTTCCGGTCAACGGGCGTTTCAGCGCGGAGCAGAAAGCGCTTTACGACGTGGTGCTGGCTTCGCAACTCGCGGCGATCGACCAGATTCGCCCGGGCAAGCAGTGGCAGGATGTGCAGGATGCATCGGTGCGCGTGATTACCGAGGGACTGATCGACCTGGGTCTGCTGTCCGGCGAACTGGATGAACAGATCGAAAACCAGGGCTACAAACAGTTCTACGTGCACAATGTCGGGCACTGGCTGGGCCTGGATGTGCACGATGTTGGCGACTACCAGGTGGACGGGCACTCGCGCGCGCTGGAACCCGGCATGGTGATGACGGTCGAGCCGGGTATTTATATTCCGCCCGACTGCGAGGCGGTGGACAAAGTCTGGCGCGGCATCGGCATTCGTATCGAAGACGACGTGGCAGTAACCAAAGAGCAGCCCGATGTGCTCAGCGGTGCGCTGATCAAAACAGTCGACGACATCGAGGCGGCGATGGCAGCATGAGTGCTGGACCTTATCAAGTAGCCATCGTCGGCGGCGGCCTGGTCGGTGCCAGCCTGGCCTGCGCATTGGGCCAGCTTGGCGTTCGGACCGCGCTGGTCGAAGCCGTCACGCCGAAAGCGGACCAGCAGCCGAGCTACGACGACCGCACGCTGGTATTGAGCCATACGTCCTGCCAGATTCTGAAAGGATTGAATCTATGGCCGCGTATCGCGACCGACCTGACGCCGGTAAAAACCATCCTGGTTTCAGAACTCGGACGGCCGGGCAGGGTGGAGCTGAACGCCGAAGCGCACGATCTGGACGCGTTCGGCCAGGTGGTCGAAGCGCGGCATTTCGGCCACGGTGCACTGGGTCTGTTGTCTGAATTGGAAGCGGTGGACGTGCTGTGCCCGGCCAAGGTCAGCGGCCTGACGCAGCATGAAGGCCACGCCAGCCTGACCATCGACGGCCTGATCATCGACACCGGGCAAGGCAGCCGGCAGATCGACGCCCGGCTGGTGGTCGCAGCCGACGGCGCACGCTCAACCGTCCGAGAATTGCTCGGCGTGCAGCCGGTGATCCACGACTACCGGCAAACGGCGGTAATCGCCAACGTCACGCCGGAGATCTTTCACGACTACCGCGCGTTCGAGCGGTTGACGCCGACCGGTCCGCTCGCGATATTGCCGCATATCGGCCAGCGCTGCGGCCTGGTCTGGACTGCGCCGAGCGACGAAGCGGAAGACTTGCAGAATGCGGACGAACAGGATTTTCTGCGCGGCCTGCAACGGCGTTTCGGCTACCGGCTTGGGAATTTCCGCAAACTGGGCGCGCGCAGCCGCTATCCGCTGTATCGGGTCGAAGCCAAGGAGCAGGTCAGCGGGCGCGTAGTTATCATCGGCAACGCGGCGCATACCATTCATCCGATTTCGGCCCAGGGCTTCAATCTGGGGCTGCGGGATGTTGCGGTACTGGCCGAACTGCTGGCACGGCCCGGTGTGGATCCGGGCGATGCACAGCAACTCGACGCCTACCGGCAGCGGCGGGCGCAGGATCAGCAGAACACCATTCGCTATACTGACAGCCTGGTCAGATTATTCGCGAACCCGTCTTTGATCGTACAGAAACTTCGCACCCTGGGGCTGGCGGCGCATGAACTCCTGCCGCCGCTGAAACGCCGCCTTGCCTTGTCGGCCATGGGTTATCGCGGGCCGGTATCGCGTTTGGCGCAGGGTGAGTCCATCACCGATATTGCAGGCTGAAGGAGGTGGCGATGGATTTTGAGCTGGCAGTCATCGGCGGCGGTATGGTCGGTGCGGCAACTGCCGCGCTGGCTGCGCGGTCCGGTTTCGAGGTGGCACTGGTCGAGGCTCACCGGCCGGCCCAGTTCGACCCGGACCAGCCGTACGATCTGCGGGTATCTGCGCTGTCGCCGGGCTCGCGCGCCATATTGCAAGAGGCCGGTGCCTGGCGGCTGGTCGAGCGCCAGCGTTACGCGCCGTATCACCGAATGCATGTGGAAGAAGAGCAGGGCCGTGGCAGTATTGACTTCGACGCGGACCGGTTCGGCTGGTCGGAACTGGGTTTTATCGTCGAGAATCAATTGACCCAATGGGCGCTGTGGCAGAGCCTGGAAGCCGGCGGCCAGGCAGAGCTGTTTGCGTCGCAAAAGCTGGACCGGATCGAACGCCGCAAAGCCGGTGTCGAAGTCCATCTCCGGGACGGCAGCCGGTTCAGCGCCGCGCTGGCGATCGGTGCGGACGGTGCCGCGTCCCGGGTTCGCCGGTTCTGCGATACCGATCCGGCGCGCTGGGATTACAATCAGAAAGGACTGGTTGCGCATGTGGACACCGCGCAGCAGAACGACGGCATCGCCTGGCAGCGGTTTTTGGATACCGGCCCGCTGGCCTTTCTGCCACTGTCCGATGGCCGTTCTTCGATTGTCTGGACGCTACCGCTGGCGTTGGCCGAGCAAATGCTGGAACTGGACGACGATGCGTTTTTGGCCGAGCTGAACGCGGTGGCCGGGGATGCCTTCGGCGAGATTCAGGCTTCCAGCGCGCGCGCGGCATTTCCGCTGCGCATGCAATTGGCCGACCGCTATGTCGACGACGGTATCGTGCTGCTGGGCGATGCCGCGCATGTGGTTCATCCGATGGCCGGGCAGGGAGTCAACCTCGGGCTGCTGGATGCGGCGGCCTTGATAGAAACCCTGATTCGCGGCCGTCAGCGGGGACTCGCGCCGAACCATTCGGCGCCGCTGCGCCGGTTTGAGCGCTGGCGCAAAAGCGACAACGCATTGATGGCCGGCGGCATCCATGCGATCAAGCAGCTCTATGCGTTGCCGGCCGGTCCGCTGGGGCTGATTCGGCGGTTCGGCGCCGGGCTGGTCAACCGCGCCTGGCCGGTGAAGGAACGTTTTCTGGTGCATGCTGCCGGGCAGCATGCGGATGCACCGCAGATCGCGCGCGGGTCCCGTCTGAAGGATATTTCGGCTTAGTGTCCGGGCGTATCGCCCATTCAAGAATGCCGGAATCCGGACCAGATTCTGGGCCGGATTCCGGACTACATTCCGGGGCGGCCCTCAGCGTTGCAGCCGGTGCTTTCTGCATCAGTTTTGCCGCACCCTTTGTCGCCTGGGCCGGCGTCGAGCCAACCGTTTCAGCGTTCTACCGGGTGTTCTTCGGCGCGCTGTTTCTGGGCCTGTGGCTGGCAGTTCGTCAGCGCCGGTTTTCGAGCGCGGGCTGGCCGGGTTCTTTGCTGGCCGGGTTTTTCTTTGCGCTGGATCTATGGTTCTGGCACCGCAGCATACTCTGGGTCAGTCCGGGCGTCGCAACGCTGCTGGCCAATCTGCAGGTGGTTCTGATGGGCGTGATCGGCGTGCTGATCTATCGCGAAGCGGCCGGCTGGCGCCTGATTGCGGCCCTGCTGGCAGCGCTGACCGGCCTGTGGCTGCTGGTCGGTGCGGACTGGGGTCTGCTGGAGCCGCGCTATCGTATAGGTGTGGTGTACGGCGCGTTGACCGCGTTCGCCTACGCCGCGTATTTGATGACCTGGAAGCTTAGTCAGGCCGGCAATGCCGGTCTGGCGCCGGTCGAAAGGCTGTTCCAGGTGTCGCTATGTTGTGCGGCAGTTCTATGGCTGTTCGGTGTGCTGGAAGGCAACGCTGTCAGCCTGCCGTCACAACAGTCGTTGATGGTGCTGGCGGCCTGCGGCCTGTTCTGCCAGGTGCTCGGCTGGCTGCTGATCGGCCGCGGCATTCCGAGCCTGCCGGCTTCGATGATCGGCCTGCTGCTGCTGTTGCAACCTTCGCTGTCCCTGCTTTGGGACAAGTGGTTTTTCGGCTTGCAGGCCAGTCTGTCGCAATGGCTTGGAGCCGGGCTGGTATTGGTTGGCATCTATATCGGCGTAATTGCACGCAGACCGCGTGGCCGACCCTAGCGATTTTCACCGCGCGGGTAACAGCGGGATTAAACGCCGAAGCGGCGATCTTCAGTCGACACGCACCAAGGTGCCGAATTCGCCGCCACCGGTAACGATCGGACCATTGGTTTCGAAGATTAGGGTGTCCGGGGACAGAATGCCGATCTGATATTCATTGCCGTTTACATTCAGAACGCAGGGCCTGTCGGACGTTATCGGTGCGAAGAAGAAACAGCTCAGCTCGCCAATGAGTTTGCCACCAGCGGTCGTGGCTTCATACTGAAGCGGACCGTCAACCGGCCTGAGATCGTTTTTGATCGTCAGCGTAAACGCTTCGCCGAGGCCTGGTTCACTAATAAAATTGCTATTGAATTCCGCTACCGCCCAGCGTCCTTCCAACTCAATGTAGCCAAAGTTTACCGGCCGGTATTCAATGAAATCGCTGTCGTTGATTTTGACCTGCAACGTACCCGGGCCATCGACCAGGGCCGAGATATGGCCGACGGGTTTCAGCATCGGCGACTGACCGGCCGGCGGACAATCAAGGCATCGGCCGCCGCTGAGCTCAAATAGTTCGGCAAAATAGGCATCGTTGCGGTATTGCGACCCGGCGAAGTACCAGATGGCCTTGCCGTTTTCATCGTAGATCATCGGGTACAAGGCCATGGCTTTGTGTTGCCTGACCACTTGCAGACCCTGTTTTTCCAGCGTATCGGCGCTAAACAGCCCGCTGTCCACGCGTTGATAGTGTTTGGCGCGAAGCCGGCATTCTTGCCTTTTGCCAGGGGTCGACAGTGCTCGGCACCGGAACACCAACTCCGCTTCCAGGCCGGGCCCGCCGAGGTCGGCCCGAATCCGGACGAGGTCATCAAAACTGGCTCCACCAGCCACGATATCGTACATATCGATCAGCAGGCGGTACGGGGAAACATCCGCGGTACAGGCATCGGGCGGTTCGGAAAAGCGCAATTCGATCTCGTTCGAGCTTTTCACATCGACGCCGGCAAAGCGGGTTGCCGGGCTGCAGCTCGAGCTGTCTTCGCCGGCGAGTTGGATAATGAATGGGCCGTCGCCGGGCGCCACAGGGTGAATGGAAATTTCGTTGGCGGCTACGCCGCCGGTATTGAACGCCAGGGCGAAAAAGCCGATCAGCGCCGAGATTGCCGGGTAGGTCAGTGCTTGCATGGTATTTTCCACCGCGCTTTCGTACGGCGGGTACTCTGTCCAAAGCATCAAGCCCATACTATTACAGCGCCCCGTGGGTATCGAGTCGCAATTACAAAATGATACAAAATGCCGGTTAGCGGCAATCCAGGTACATATTCAAATTGGTTATTAACACATAGCAATAAATTCGTTCTCCTGAGTAACGCGCACGCCTAAGCTGCCTCAGTCAATATTCGATGACGTAAAGGTGACCGGAAAAGTCACCGTAAAAGTCACATGGAGCAGACCGGTGCTACAGGCGCTTAAATCCGATAATTCGCCGTTTACCGAACAGCAATTGCAGCGGCTGCGCGACGGTATGACCGGCATCAATGCGGTTCAGGCAGCCTGGTTGTCCGGTTATCTGGCCGGTCAGGCACTGGCTCAACCGAGTCCGGCTGACACACCGGCGAACGGCCCGGCCGCCGCTTCCCAGTCGATGCCCCGGGCTGCCGTTCTCTATGCCTCCCAGACCGGCAATGGGGAAACCATAGCCAGGCAGTTGCAGTCTGCGTTGCAGGCCGGGAATGTGGCGGTCAATCTGGCCTCGGTGGCGGACTATTCGGCCAAGCGCCTGAAGAATCTGGACTGGGCGGTATTCGTGATCAGCACGCATGGAGAAGGAGATCCGCCGGACGACGCGGTGAGTTTCTTTAGTGCGTTGCAGCGCCAGAAAGAAGGGGCTCTAGCCGGTTTGAATTACGCCATCCTCGCGCTGGGCGACAGCAGCTATGCAGAATTCTGCGCGGCCGGTCAGCAATTGGAAAGCCATCTGGAACGCCTTGGCGCCAGCGCGTTTTCCGCCCGGGTCGACTGCGACATCGACTATGAGCAGCCGGCCGAGGAGTGGTCCGAGCGGATATCGAAGCGGCTGTCGGAGGAACTGAAACCCGCCGATATGGCGGCCAAGCCCCCATTGGCGCCCACACTGTCCATTGTTTCCAGGGAAGGCGCGACGCCGTGGACCCGGCAGAATCCCTACGCTGCCGAAGTGCTGCAGGTACAGCGCATCACTGGCCGCGGCTCGGACAAGGATGTCCGCCATATCGAACTCTCGCTGGAAGATTCGGGCATTCAATATCAGCCAGGCGACGCACTGGCAGTCTGGGCGCCGAACGATCCGGCGTTGATTGACGCGGTATTGCAGAAAGCCGGCTTGGATGGTTCTGAGAATGTACGCATCAAGGACCGGCAGCTAAGCCTGGCCAAAGCCCTCGGCGAACGTCTGGAACTGACCCGCCTGGCGTTGCCGCAACTGGATAAGCTGCTGGCATCGGCGCCGGAACTGGCTACACGGCTGCGGCTGGCTGATGCAGACACAGCCGCCAAACAGGCCTTTATTCAACGCCACCAGGTCATCGACCTGCTGCAGGAAGGTCACGGATTTAACGATGCGCAGTCCTTTGCCGACTGGCTGCGACCGGTCACGCCGCGCTCTTATTCCATCGCGTCCAGCCAAGCCTGGGCAGAGGATGAAGTTCATTTGACCGTGGTGCTGGAACAACACATGGTCGATACATCGCCGCGGCTCGGTCTGGCCAGCGACTATCTGACCGGGCGCGTGGCCGAGGGCGACCGCGTCAAGGTGTTTCTGGAGCCGAATCCACGCTTTCGGCTGCCCGACGACGGGTCGACGCCGTTGATCTTCATCGGTGCCGGCACCGGTGTCGCACCCTATCGCGCGTTCCTGCAGGAACTGGAAGAACGTGGCGACTCCCCGAATACCTGGTTGTTTTTCGGCAATCCGCATTTTCAGACCGATTTTCTGTACCAGCAGGATTGGCTGCGCTACCGTCGCGAAGGTCTACTGAATCACATTACCGTGGCTTTTTCCCGCGACCAGGCGGAGAAAATCTATCTGCAGCACCGCGTGCGGGAGCAGGCTGACAGGTTGTTTGAGTGGCTGGAGTCCGGCGCAGTAATTTATCTCTGCGGCAGCCATGCGATGGGCCGTGCGGTCGAAGACGAACTGCAAGCGGTGATCGCGGCCAAACGACCCGGGCCAGCGTCCGATTATTGGTCAGAACTGGTTCAGACCAAACGTATTCGGCGGGACTTGTACTGAGGCGGGCCGGCAATGAGCGTCGCGAAACTCAGTCCGGTTGTGCGCATCAAGGCAGACAGCGATTTCCTGCGCGGAACGATTGTCCAGGGCCTGGCCGACGATGCGACCGGCGCGCTGGCCGACGACGATACCCAGCTCACCAAGTTCCACGGCATCTATCAGCAGGATGACCGCGATTTGCGGCTGGAGCGCCAACAGCAGCGGCTGGAGCCGGCGTACCAGTTTATGGTACGCGTCCGCGTGCCGGGTGGCCGCTGCAGCGCCGCGCAGTGGCTGATGATGGACGATATCGTGCGCCGCTTCGGCAACGGTTCGATTCGGCTGACCACCCGCCAGGCTTTCCAACTGCACGGTGTGATCAAGCCCCGCCTGCGGCCGGTGCTGCAACACATCAACGATGAACTGATGGATACCATTGCGGCCTGCGGCGATGTGAACCGCAATGTGATGTGCTCACCGTTGCCGGAAACCTCGGCAGTTCACCGGCAGGTATTCGCGCTGGCGTCTGAACTGAGCGACGCGCTGACGCCGGCGACCAGGGCCTATTCGCAAATCTGGCTGGATGGGCGCAAGCTGGCTGACGGCGACGAAACGGACGAAGCACATCGGGATAAAGAACCGATTTACGGCGCCACCTACCTGCCGAGAAAATTCAAGATCGGTTTCGCGATTCCGCCGCGCAACGATGTGGACGTGTTTTCGCAGGATCTGGCTTTTGTCGCGGTCATCGAGCAGGGCGAATTGGCCGGGTTCAATGTGACCGCCGGCGGCGGCATGGGTATGACCCACGGCGATCCCGAGACCTATCCGCGGCTGGCCGATACGATCGGTTTTTGCCGCCCGGAGCAAGTGCTTGCCGTGGCGACCGCCATCGTGACCATTCAGCGCGATTTCGGTGACCGCAGCGATCGCAAGCATGCGCGCTTCAAATACACCATTGCCGACCGCGGCCTGGACTGGCTGTCGGCCGAACTACAGCAGCGTCTGGGCTTTGCGCTGGCCGAAGCCAGGCCGGTTACGTTCACCCATACCGGCGATCGTTTCGGCTGGCAGCAGACCGACGACGGCCTCTGGCATCTGACCCTGTTTGTCGAAAACGGGCGCATCGCGGACAGCGAAGCCGGTCAACCGCTGACCGGGCTGCGCGAAATCATCCGGCAAATCGAGCCGGAACTCAGGCTGACGCCGAACCAGAATCTGATCCTGAGCGAGATTCCGCCGGAGAAGAAGGCCGCGGTCGACGAACTGACCGGCCGCTATGGCCTGGACCGGTACCGCCGGGCCAGCCCGCTGCGGCTGAACAGCATGGCCTGCGTCGGCCTGCCGACCTGCGGGCTGGCGATGGCCGAAAGCGAACGCTACCTGCCGGATTTTATCGACCGGCTCGACGGATTGATGCAGCAGCATCGGCTGGAACAGCAGGCGGTGACCCTGCGCATGACCGGCTGTCCCAATGGCTGCGCCCGCCCCTATATTTCCGAAATCGGACTGGTCGGCAAAGCGCCCGGGCGCTATAACCTGTACGTCGGCGGCTCCGCCGGCGGCCAGCGGCTCAGCCAGCAAGTGCTCGACAACGCCGACGAGGCGGAAATACTGGCCACCCTGAATCAATGGCTTGCGCAGTATTCGGCAGAAAAGAACCCGGACGAAAGTTTTGGCGATTTCGCGCTGCGTGCCATTGTTCTGCAAAAAGCCGTTGTTCCGCCAGAAAATGAGGCCGATGCGTCATGAACCAGCTGGCCTTGCAACCCTGCACATCCGCCCGCTGTGTCGATGAAATCGACCGCTGGCTGACGCCGATGTCGGCGGCCGGGCGCGTCGACTGGGCACTGAGCCACTTGCCGGGCGCGTTTATCCTGAGTTCCAGCTTCGGTATTCAGTCTGCGGTGATGCTGCATCTGGCCGTACGCCGCGCTCCGGAACTGCCGGTGGTGCTGGTCGATACCGGTTATCTGTTCCCGGAAACCTATCATTTCATCGACCGAATGACCGAACGACTGAAGTTGAATTTGCAGGTCTTCCGGCCAGCCGTCAGCGCCGTCTGGCAAGAGGCCCGCTATGGCCGGTTGTGGGAGCAGGGTGTGGACGGCATTCGGCGCTACAACCAGATGAACAAGGTGGAGCCGATGCAGCGGGCATTGCAACAGTTGAAGGTCAATACCTGGTTCAGCGGCCGACGTCGCGAACAGTCGCGTTCGCGTGCCGACCTGCCGTTTGCGGAAGCACACGGTGACATTTATAAAATCAACCCGATTGCGGACTGGAGCAACCGGGACGTGCACCGGTATTTGAAGCTCCACGATCTGCCCTATCACCCGCTATGGGAATCCGGTTATCTGTCGGTCGGCGACAGTCACAGCAGCCGGCCGATAAGTGCCGGCATGCTGGAGGAAGAATCCCGTTTCAACGGCCTGCTGCGCGAATGCGGGCTGCACGAACCCGAACGCTACTCCGAATAGTTGGATTGCTGAGGTTGCTATAGTCGAGTACTAGCCGCAGCACTCGCTGAAACCGCCGCCGAGTGCGGGGTGCTGATGCAGTGGCGCGTACTCATGCTCGGCCGGCAGGCTCAGCGGTTTGCCTTCATGCGCCTGCTGAATCAAGTCGTTAATTTCGCGGCGGGACAGCCCCGGTACCAACTGGGCCAGGAAATCGACCATATAGTCGCTGAGAAAGCGGTCTTTGCGAAAGCCGATCCAGGTCGTGCAGGTCGGAAACAACTGCGCCGCGCTGCGGGCGGTCAGGTCGCTGTCCAGTGCGGCGTCGTAGGCCATGCACGCGACGATGCCGATTCCCATGCCCTTGCGGACCACGGTCTTGATTACATCCGGGTCGTGCGAGGTGAACACCACATTCGGCTCGATGCCGGCGTCGGCGAAAGACTGGGTCAGCGAAGAATCTTCATTAAAACTATAGGTGTAGCTGACCAGCGGATACTGCGCCAGATCCTTGAGGTCCAGTGCCTTCTTGCCGGTCAGCGGATGATCCGGTGGCAGCAGAATGATCCGTTCCCAGCGGTAGATCGGGAAAGTCACCAGATCGTTGAACAGCCGGCTTTCGCCGGATGCGATCGCAAAGTCAACCTCTTGCTGCTGTACCGCCTCGGCGATCTGTTCGGACGTGCCTTCATGCAGCCTCAGCGATACTTTGCGGTGCTTTTTCTGAAACGACTCGAACAGACCCGGCAATACATACCGCGCCTGGGTATGGGTGGTGGCCAGCGCCAGTTCGCCGCTAACTTGGCCGGCCAGCGTTTGCGACAGCTTGCGAATATTGTCCACTTCGCGAAGGATGTTGCGCGCCCGTTCGGTTACTTTTTGTCCAGCCTCGGTCAGCCGGGTCAGGCTTTTACCCTTGCGCTGAAACAGCGTGAGCTGCAGCTCGTCTTCCAGCAGACGAAGTTGCTTGCTGATGCCGGGTTGAGAGGTAAACAATGCTTCCGATGCCGCAGTGATATTCATTCCGTTGTCTACCACGGCGATCAAATAGCGCAACTGCTGTAATTTCATGACGGTTCCATTGGCTCAGTTTGCCGCAGCATCGCTGCACAGATTAAGACCCTGAATACCCGCAACCGGTTTCAAGCGATGGTGAATTTGCAGAATTTCGGCCAACAATCCGCTGGCGGTAACCTCCGGCCCGGCGCCGGGACCCTGAATGACCAGCGGGTTGTCGAGGTAGCGGCGGCTGCGGATTTCAATCACGTTGTCGCATGCCCGCGCTGTCGCAAACGGGCTGGTTGCCGCGACTTCCTGCAGGCCGATGCGAATACCGTGCCGGACCGAAATATCCGCCAGATACACCAACTGCCGGCCGTTTGCAGCGGCCTTTGCCGCGTTCTCTGTCAACTGCCGATTCAGTGCAGCCGCGGTGTCGCGATCGAACGGGTATGCTGACTGCGGCGGCAGATCCGCGACCGGCCGGCTGATCGCTTCGGCTGCATCGGTGTCCATACCGATTTCCCGCGCCAGGATAATCGCCTTGCGTATCACATCCTGGCCCGACAGATCTTCCAGCGGATCGGGTTCGGTCAGGCCTTTGTGGCCGGCTTTCTCGATCAGTTCGCTGAAAGACAATGGTGTGCCGGACGGTTGCTGGAAACGCTTCAGCAGCCAGCTTAGCGAGCCTGAAAGCAGGCCGCGGACACTGATGATCTCGTCTCCGGTTGCGATCAATTGCCGCAGCGTGGAAATCACCGGAAGCGCCGCGCCGACCGTGGTTTCGTAGTACCAGCGGCCCTGGCCGCTTTGGCGAATATCCCGATAGCGCTTAAAGCAGCCCGAACCGGCCAGCTTGCTGGCTGTGACGACGTTGATACCTGCCCCCAGCCACTGTTCGTAGTGGTCGGCCAGCGAGGGTTCGGCGGATGCGTCAATGATGATCTTCTGTTGTCCGGACGCTTTATCAAATAATCGTGCAATCGTACCCGCGTCTGATTGCAGCGGCGTTACCGACGGCGCTTTCAGCCAGGTGTCAGGGTCGATGCCGGCCGCCTGGTGGCAGAGTCCGCTGCGGCGCAGTATGCCCACCAATGTCGGTGCCTGCTGGCCGGCGCGCTGCAACGCACCGAGTTGCCGCAGCAATGCGCTGCCGACCTGGCCCGGGCCGATCAATACCATTTCCGTGCGCTCGCTCCCGGACTGCTTGCGTGGGTGCAGGTAGACAGTGGGTGAGAGCGCTTCGGACGCGTCGCGATGAGGTTCAAGCGGCATGGCCGATCTCGGTCGTTTTACGCTGGCGACCAACCGCCGCGAATGCCTGGTCCAGGTCGGCCAGCAGATCGTCCGGGTTTTCGACGCCGATCGACAGCCGCAGCAGGTTCGGGCCGATGCCGGCGATCCGCTGTTCGTCAGCAGTCATTGCGGCATGGGTCATGCTGGCCGGGTGTGCAATCAGGCTTTCCACGCCACCCAGCGATTCGGCCAGTGTGAACAGTTTCAGCGCGGCCAGGAAATCGGCCAGCTCTGTCGCGCAGAAGTCCGTTTCAAGGCTGACAATGGCACCGAAGCCTTTCTGCTGCCGACAGGCCAGCTCGTGCCCCGGATGATGCGCCAGTCCGGGATAGTACACGGTGCTGACGCGGGCATGGCGGTCCAGAAACTTCGCCACGCTCCGTGCATTGTGTTCGTGCTGGCGAATGCGCAGCGGCAGCGTACGAACGCCGCGCAGCGTTTGGTAGGCGTCAAACGGCGAACCGGTCACTCCGGTACAGTTGCCCCACCATTGGATTTCCTCGGCCAGCTCCGTGCTGCCGCCGATCACCGCACCGCCGACCACATCGCTGTGGCCGTTGATGTACTTGGTGGTCGAATGCAGCACGATATCCGCGCCCAGCGCCAGCGGGGTCTGCAACACCGGTGACAGGAAGGTGTTGTCGGCCACGACCAGCGCGTCGACCGCGTGCGCCGCATCGGCCACCGCCTCGATATCCGTCAGACGCAGCAGCGGATTGCTGGGCGTTTCGATCCACACCATACGGGGCCGGTGCCGCTCGATCGCTTCTATTACCTGTGCGGTGTCGCTGAACCGGCTGGTGATCAATTCCAGATTGGATTTTCGCTGCCGGGCATTAAACAGCCGCCGGCAGCCGCCGTAGCAGTCGTCCGGCGCCAGCAGGGTATCGCCGGCCTGTAGCAATTCCAGAACCAGATTGCAGGCCGCCATGCCGGAACTGGTTACCGTAGTGCCGGCGCCGCCTTCCAGCGCCGACAGGCAATCGCCGAGTTGATCGCGGGTCGGATTACCCGAGCGCGAATAGTCATACTCGCGCTTGGCATTCAGGCCGGCAAAGGAATATGTGGAGCTCAAGTGCAGCGGCGGTATCACCGCACCCCATTGCGTATCGGTATCGACGGCCTGCCTGGCGGCGATGGTCTGAGTGTCTAACTGGCTCATAGGATGGTTTCCAAATGTTGTCTGACGTGGTGGCCGACACATCCGGTTTCTTTCAGGAATGCGTCGTGGCCGAATGTCGAGCGGGCGATATGAAAAAAGCCGCCGCCCGGCAGGCGGCTGTGAAATTCGCGGAGCTGCTCCGGTGGTGAGATCTGGTCGCTGTCAAAGCCGAGAACATCCAGCGGAACGGCGATATCGCGCGGGTCGATCTGGTGCTTATCAATGGAGCGCGACAATGTCAGATAGGCATACGGGTCGAACCGGTCGCAAAATTGCCGGCCGCAGTGTTCCAGATAGTCGGTCAGATCGCGAATACCGTCTGCCGTGCCGAAGCGTTCACAGAATTCCTGGCCTGAGCGGTAGGTGGTCATCGCGAGACTGCGTGCCAGCGCCAGCGTTTCGGTTTCCAGTTGATGCTCCAGACCGAGATGCACCAGGCGGCGCTGTACATGGCGCCAGGCCGAAGCCATCGGCCAGGGCTGGTTGGCTGCACCGATGACCAGTGCGCGGCGCAGCGTGTTCGGGTGATCGGCGGCCACCGCCTGAGTCACCATGCCGCCATAGGACGAGCCGATCACCGACTGCCATTGATCGATCGCCAGATGTTCGCGCAGGCGGTCGATCGCGGATGCCTGGTCATGGGTTGTGACGGCCGGAAACTGCGGGCCGGCCAGGCGGCTGTTGCCCGGGCCTTCGCTGTCTCCGGCGCCGCCGATGTAATCCAGCGAGACGATCTGCAGCAGGTTCGGGTCCAGCGGCTTGCCGGGCCCGATCAATGCCTCCCACCAGCCCGTTTGGCCGGCGTCGGCAAAGGCCTGCCTGCCGGCGGAGATGCCGCCCAGTACCAGAACCGCCGGCAAATGCCGGTGGCCCCAGCGACAGTAGGCCAGTCTGGCTCGCTTCAGACTGCCGCCATCGCGCAGCGGCAGATCCCGGTCGAGCGTAATAGTCGCATCGAACGGCACCGGTTGCGGCAGCCAGTCGTTTTTCCGTAGCGGATTGGTCATCGGTCAAAGCCTCCAAATGTATTCAAGCTCATTTGGAAACTCTGTAATGGAAGGAGATTGACCAGACCCATCTGAACAGCTATCTGGCCACTCATTTCCCGACGTTATGCCGCAGGAGTTGGCACCTTTATCCACCGGGTTAGGCTGGATGGTTGCCCCGGCGTCTTCGGGCCTGTCCCTCAGCCGGTCTAAATGAGTCAGGCGGAGTATAGCCCCAGTGGATTTTCGATCGCAAGTACTGTTGGGGTTTCGCTTAGAACTTTTTCTTCTAAGGCATGTGTCTTGGGCCCGCTTCTTTCGAGCACAGGTGGAGTCAGACGTGCTTAACGGTGCCTGCTGGCCGGCTTCTTTCCTTCGGAAAACCACCGGACTGTCCAGCCTGGGCTACGACATTAGTTTATTGGATTCCAGTCTCTGATTCGCTGCGCAAGCCAACCGGTTGTCA
The DNA here is from genome assembly GCA_028289465.1 of Lysobacterales bacterium. Taxonomy (GTDB): domain Bacteria; phylum Pseudomonadota; class Gammaproteobacteria; order Xanthomonadales; family SZUA-36; genus JANQPM01. The sequence continues at coordinate 53,873 of JANQPM010000030.1, forward strand.
TCGGCAGCGTCTTTGGCCCGTTTTCACGAAAACCGAATTCTGGTGTAGGAGCGCCTTTAGGCGCGATAACCACAGCTATTCCCAACCGGGGCTGTTTCTAACCAGGGCTTTCGCCAGGCGAAAAAACGTTCGCGCCTGAAGGCCCTCCTACAAGCTGGTTTTTGGGAATGGCGGGCTGCTCCGCCCGGCTTATAACTTTTCACTATATGGGCAGGCGAAATGTGTATTTCTCATGTCTGTCTGCGCTGACTACCATCGCAATGCTGATACCTGCTGGATACTGCATGGATTTTTTCCCGATTTTTCTGAAATTGACGAGCCAGCCCGTGTTGATTGTCGGCGGCGGCGCGGTGGCCGAACGGAAGGCCCGGCTGCTGCAGCGCGCCGGCGCGCAGATCACTGTCCTGGCGCCGTCGGTTTGCCCGTCGCTGGCACAATATATCCGGGCCCACGGGTTTGAGCGGATAACGGCCGACTATAGTGCACGCTCTCTGAGGGGCTACCGATTGGTGATAGCGGCTACCGACCGGCCCGCGGTCAACCGCCAGGTCTATCTGGATGCCGAGGCGCAGGGGGTTTTGGTCAACAGCGTGGATGATTTCGAACATTGTCGTTTCATAACGCCGGCGATCATCGACCGTTCGCCGGTTCAGGTCGCGATCTCCAGCGGCGGCCGCTCGCCGAGCCTGACCCGTATCCTGCGTCGCTGGATAGAGCAGCGGCTGCCATCGGGTCTGGGCAAGGTCGCAATCGCGGCCGGTGCGCTGCGCCGCCGGTTGAAGGCTGCCGGGCAGGCGTTGCCGAACCTGCGCCGTCGCTGGGATCGTGCGTTGTCCGATCAGTCCATCGTGCACTGGGGTGCGGACGGTTCGGCGTCGATACAGGTCGGGCAGATCGAGGATGAATTGAGACAGCGGCTGCTCGGCCAGCAAACCTTGTCGGGCAGCGTTTCCCTGGTCGGCGCAGGACCGGGTAACCCGGACCTGCTGACCCTGAGGGCGCTGCAATTGCTGCAAACCGCGGATGTGGTGCTGCACGACCGGCTGATCGCGCCGGAAATCCTCGACCGCATACGGCGCGATGCAACCGTGATCGACGTTGGCAAACGCTGCGCCGGCCGGCGAACCGCGCAAAACCAAATTCACGCGCTATTATTGAAATACGCACGGGAAGGCCGGCAGGTCGTACGACTGAAAGGCGGCGACCCGTTTATTTTCGGCCGCGGGGGTGAAGAGCTGGAATTTCTACGCGAACACGGGGTACCGGTGGAAGTCGTTCCGGGTGTCACAGCGGCGCTGGGCTGTGCGGCCGCCAGTGGCATTCCGCTGACCCATCGGGATATCTCGCATGGCGTGACCTTTCTCACCGGACATCGGGGGCTGCGCCAATTCGCCGGTTCGTGGATGAGTACACACCGGCCCGGACATACTGCGGTGGTCTATATGGGCCTGCGGCAGGCGGCTGACATTCGTCGGCAATTGCTGGACGAGGCGGTGCCAGCAGATTTGCCGGTGGCCATCGTCAGCGGCGGCACTACGGCCAGGCAGCAAACACTGACCGGCTGTCTGAGCGAGTTGGATAAGCTGGCCTCAAGGGTGGCCGACCGGTCGCCTGCACTGCTGATTATCGGCGAGATCGCAGCGCTGGCCCGGGTACAGGAGAATACGCCATCAAAGCACCCCCGATCTGTACAACTTAACGGGCCTCTGGCAGCCTGACCCTGCCGGCCCGGCCAAGGAGAACAACAATGATTCATCGAACGATCCTGGACACCATCGGCTATACGCCGGTGATCCGAGTTAACCGTCTGGCGCCGAGCCACGTGGAAATGTTCGTTAAAGTAGAAGCCTTCAACCCGATGGCGTCGGTCAAGGACCGGCTGGCCATCGCGATCATCGAAGACGCCGAGCGCAGCGGGGAACTGCAGCCCGGGCAGACAGTTATCGAGGCGACTTCGGGTAATACCGGTATCGCACTGGCCATGGTCTGCGCGGCCAAGGGCTATCCGTTTGTCGGCGTGATGGCAGAGACTTTTTCCATAGAACGGCGCAAGCTGATGGTTGCGCTGGGCGCGAAACTGCTGATCACACCAAAAGAGTTGAGGAGCACCGGCATGGTCAGGCTGGCCGCGGAACTGGCGCAGAAAAACGGCTGGTTTCTGGCCCGGCAGTTTGAAAACCCTGCCAATCCGGCCTATCACCGGAATACCACCGCAGCGGAGATACTGCGCGACTTCGCCGGCCGCGATCTGGATTACTTCGTGTCCGGTTACGGTACCGGCGGCACTGCAACCGGCGTCGGTCAGATGTTGAAGCTGGCGCGTCCGGATGTGCGTATTATCGGCACCGAGCCAGCCGGCGCGTCATTGCTGCACGGCAAGGAATGGGAACCGCATCTGATTCAGGGCTGGACGCCGGACTTCGTTCCGGAAGTGCTGGATCGCGACGTATTTGACGACGTGCTGCCGGTTACCGATCAAGAGGCCATCGAAACTGCCCGCATGCTGGCTCGGCAGGAAGGGGTTTTCTGCGGTATTTCGTCCGGCGGCACTTTTGCCGCTGCACTGAAGGCCGCGGAGAATGCGCCGCAGGGCAGCACGATTCTGGCGATGCTGCCGGATACCGGCGAACGTTATCTGAGCACTGCGCTGTGCGAGGATCTGTCTACCGATTCCGATCCCGAACTGGCAGCCCAGGCCGGCCTCGCCTAGCCGTTCAGGCGCGCAGCAGTTCAGTCGGCAATTCGCGAAAATGCGGCGCCAACTGATGCAGGAAGGATTTCAGCGCGGAGGACTTGCGCCAGTACAGCGCCAGCTTTCGCTTCGGCGGTTCGCCGTCGAACGGCTTGAGGATCAGATGCCGAGTATGCGGAATAGGAGGCTTGACCGACAGCATCGGCATTAAAGTCACCCCGACGTTCGCTGCAACCATCTGCCGCAGCGTTTCCATGCTGGTCGCGTGGAAATCCACCTTCTCGTGCGCACCTGAAAGTTGGCAGACTTCCAATGCCTGATCGCGCAGGCAGTGGCCGTCTTCCAGCAACAGCAGTTCCTGTCCGCGCAGATCGTCCAGGGAAATGGCATCGCGTCCGGCCATCGGGTGTTCGTCGGGCAGCGCGACGACAAACGGTTCCTCGAACAGCGGTTCGAACTGCAGGCTGTCGTCGTCGATCGGTTCGGCCATGATGCCGGCATCCAGTTTGCCCTGGTGCAGCATGGTCAGAATATTGGCCGTCTTTTCTTCAAATAACTGCAGCTGCAGCTTTGGCAGTCGCTGCCGAATGCGTGGCACCACATGTGGCAGTAAATACGGCGCCAGTGTCGGGAAAATGCCCAGTCGCAGAATACCGGCGCTGGGGTCTTTCGCGCGCCGTGCCAGTGCGTGGATTTGATCCAAGTCGCGCAGGACCGAACGCGCGCGTTCGGCGACCTCCTCGCCGATCGGCGTCAGCATCACCTTTCGCGGTGCGCGTTCCACCAGTTGCACACCCAGCTCTTCTTCCAGTTTCTTAATCTGCGTCGACAGGGTTGGCTGGCTGACATAGCAGGCATCCGCCGCATGAGAGAAATGCCGCATTTCGGCCAGCGTGACGAAATATTTCAGCGCTCGTAGATTCATGCGCCTAATTATAGCTTTTGGCTATAAAAAACCAAATTTGAGTTATCAATAGCGATGTTGTACGGATTGTGTTTACATTTTTTCAGTCCGCGCCACCCGTAGGAGCGCCTTTAGGCGCGAAATCATCGAATTTTTTCTGACGTTGAGCCTAAATCGGTTTAATTTAATCGTGCCTGAAGGCGCTCCTACACAATGGGCGTCGCAATGCGATAGGCGCGCTATTGGCGGGTCGCTATAATGCCGCTTCTGCGCCAAAGAAATTCAACGGAAGGAAGCGCTTTGCCGGCGGCCTATCAAGCACGTATCGAAAAATGCCGTACTCGGGTGACCAAGCTGGTCTTTCCGAATACCACCAATCACCACCAGACGCTGTTTGGCGGAACCGCGATGCAGTGGATGGATGAAGTAGCCTTCATTACCGCGACGCGTTTTACACGCCAGAAGATGGTCACCGTGTCGATGGACCGCATCGATTTTAAAACGCCGATTCCGGCCGGCAGCATGGTGGAACTGGTCGGCGAAATCTCCAACGTCGGCAACACCAGCCTGACGGGAAGCGTGAATGTCTACAAGGAAGATATGTATGAAGGCGGGCGTGAGTTGGCCATGAGCGGCATTCTGACTTTTGTCGCGGTTGACGAGCACACCCGGCCGGTATCGCTATCAGTGCATCAGGCGTCGAATTATGCGGACTAGTACTGCACATCTGTCCGGCCTTGGCGTATTCTGCGCCGGCTTCCTCGCCCTGTTGCTCGTTATGTTCTGGGCAAGCCCGGCCGCAGCGCAACCGGGCCACTGGTCCGACCCGGTGGCCGTGCATACCCTGCGGCTGTCACCGGACGGTCAGCGGATGGCCGCGATTACCCAGAACCGCGACAGTTATGCATTGCGCATATCGGCTCCTGATCAAAAACCCGGTAAATCCGTTTTCAGCACGTCGGCGGCGATTCGGAATATCTACTGGCTGAGCGACCGGCGTCTGCTGCTCGCGCTTGATGCACCCGGTCGCTCGCCGTGGCTGCTGGCGCTGGAGCGGAACGGCCTCGCGCGGCAGCAACTGACGCCGGCGCTGTGGCCCAAAGACCGGCGCCAGGGTGCGCAACTGGTCGATTTGCTGGCTGACGATCCGATGCACGTTCTGATCAGCCTGGACGCCGACCGGGCCTGGCAGCCGAATATTTACCGGATCAATGTCTTTACCGGCGAGCGGTCGCTGGTCGAGCGCAACAGCGGTGCGACTTACCATTGGATTACCGACCGCAGCGGCCGCGTCCGGGTACGCAGCGAGTTTGCCGCGATACGCGGGCAACTTATCTATTCGCATTATTGGCGCGCGGCCGGCAGCGACGACTGGCGGCCATTTTTCAGCCACCGGCTCGGCACGCCGGGCCTGATGCCGTTGATGTTCGATCTGGACAACCGGAACCTGATTGTGGCATCCGATCAGCATGGCCCGACCCGGGCTATTTATCACTATGATCTGCAGCGCGCGCATCTGGGACAACTGATATTCGGGCACCCGCAAGCCGATGTAGAGTCGCTGCTGTGGAGCGGCCTGCAGCGGCGGCCGGCGCTGGTGGCTTTCAACACCGCGATGCCGCAACAGGTTTTTCTGGACCAGGGCTGGCAGCAGTGGGGCGAGCGTTTGCAAGAGTTACTACCCCGGACCCACAACCGGCTGGTCAGCCTGGACGCAGCCGAGACGCAGGCCATCGTCCTCGCCTATAGCGACCGCGATCCGGGCAGCTTCTACCATTTCAGGATTGCCGACGGCCGCCTGACACGAATCGCCCGGCGCCTGCCTGGTGTGGATCCGCAGCAGTCGGCAACGACTCGGCCGGTGAACATTCCGGTTCGTGACGGCCTGCGGCTGGAAGGCTATCTGGTCAGGCCGAAAGACACGGCCGGGCCGACGCCGCTGGTCGTTCAGGTCCACGGTGGCCCGTGGACGCGTGACACCTGGGGTTACGATCCGCTGGTCCAGGAACTCGCGGCGCGCGGTATGAGCGTGCTGAAGGTGAATTACCGCGGCAGCCGGGGCCTCGGTCGCGATTTACTGATGGCCGGCGCGCGCGAATGGGGCAGGGCCATGCAAGACGATCTGGCCGATGCGGCCGATTGGGCAGTGAAGCAGCGTCTGGCCGAATCGGGCAAGATCTGCATCCTCGGCCAGAGCTATGGCGGCTATGCCGCGCTGATGGGCGTGCTGCGCGAACAGGACCCTTTCGTCTGCGCGGTGTCCTACGCTCCGGTGACCGATCTGGCGGCGCATATCGCGCGTTTTCGCGATAACGGCAATCTCAGGGGCTATGCCGAATGGCAGGCGATGGTCGGTGATCCTGAACTGGATGCGTCCAGCCTGGCACAGATTTCGCCGCTGACCCATGCAGACGGGTTACGGCACCCGGTATTGCTGGTGCACGGGCTGAAAGATCGCATCGTGCCGGCCGATAACAGCCGGCGTTTCGCCGAGGCGGCAGGCCAGCCGGAACGGCTGACCTATCTCAGACTGCCCGACAACGGGCACGATTTAAGCCATGCGAATGCGCGCCGCCGGTATTTTCAGGCTGCGGCCACTTTCCTGTCGGATCATTTGGTACCGAACAACCAGGCCCATTGAGTCCGGTGGCGTAGCCGGCACCCCGGATCGGCTGTGTCGGCCCAGGGGTAGTGGCCGGCGGCGGTTTGCAGAAAGACTAAATAATTTCTTCAATAACGTGAGGAATCTTCATTGATTCCGGCTACCGTAGTCACCGCTCGCGGGACGGTGAAAAAGCATCGTTGACGAAATGCCGGGGTTTGACACCCGGCGCGTCGGCGCGTTTTACTAGCGCACCGCTGACTGACACGGAAGAGGGTTTGCAGTATGAATCAAAATGGCCTGACCACACACGCATATGCCAGATACGGATATGTTCTCATTTTTCTTGCATCGCTGTTCGCCGGTACGTGCGTGGCCGACGACAGTGCATCGCGGCTGTTGCAGCCGATCGACGTCTTTCAACTGGAGTATGCGGCCGATCCGCAGATTTCCGCCGACGGTTCGCAAATCGTTTATACCCGAACCTTTTTCGATGTGATGAAGGATCGCAAACGCTCCAATCTGTGGCTGATCAATGCGGATGGCAGCGGTCACCGGCCGATCACCTCGGGCAATACCAATGAGAGCGCTCCGCGCTGGTCGCCGGACGGCAAGCGCCTGCTGTACGTTTCCAACGAAGACGGCAGCAACCAGCTCTACGTGCGCTGGATGGACGATGGCCAGACCGCGAAGCTGACCCAGTTGCAGCGGCCGCCGGGCGGGCTTTCCTGGTCGCCGGACGGGCGCTGGGTTGCATTCAGCATGATGGTCGAGGAAAGCCGGAAACCCTATGCGCCACTGTCCGGCAAACCCAAGGGCGCCAAATGGGGCGAGCCGGCCAAAGTAATCGACAAGGTGACCTACCGCCAGGACGGCGGTGGCTATGTCGAGAACGGACACACTCAGATATTCGTAGTACCGGCCGAAGGCGGCACGCCGCGGCAGGTAAGCTCCGGACCGTACGATCAGGGCGGGGCTGTGGCCTGGAGCCGGGATGGCCGTTCTCTGTACTTCTCCGCCAACCGCAACGAAGACCGTGACTACGATCTGCTGAATTCGGAAATCTACCGCGTCGATATCGCGACCGGCGACGTTGCCGCATTGACCGACCGGCCGGGCCCGGACGCAAACCCGGCGGTTTCGCCGGGCGGCAAGCGCATCGCCTACCTCGGCTTTGACGACCAGTTTATGGGGTATCAGATTACCCGGCTCTACGTGATGGATATCGACGGCGGCAACAGCCGGGTACTGACCGCGGAACTGGACCGCGACGTCACCCAGCCGAAGTGGTCGGCCGACGGCAAAGGGCTGTATTTCCGCTATGACGACCAGGGCAATACCAAGATTGCCTATGTCTCGCTGGACGGCCGGCTGCGCGACCTGGCTGACAATGTCGGCGGCACTACCCTGGGCCGGCCGTACCCGTCGGGCAGTTATTCGGTCGCCGACAACGGCCGCTTTGTCTTCACCCAGACCCGGCCCGAGTACCCGGCCGACCTGGCGGTGGGCCGCCGGGGCAGCCAGGCACGCCGCATCACGCGTCTGAACGAAGACTTGTTTGCGTTTAAAGATATTGCGCCGGTTGAGGAGTTCCACTACCGGTCATCGTTCGACGGCCGGGACATCGAAGGCTGGATTGCGAAGCCGCCCGGTTTCGATCCGGACAAAAAGTATCCGCTGATCCTGGAGATTCACGGTGGGCCGTTCGCCAACTACGGCGACCGCTTTTCGCCGGAAGTCCAGCTTTATGCCGCCGCCGGCTATGTAGTGCTGTATACCAACCCGCGCGGCAGCACCAGCTACGGGGCAGAGTTCGGCAATCTGATCCATCATGCCTATCCCGGCAACGATCACGACGATCTGATGTCCGGTGTCGATGCATTGATCGAGCAGGGTTATATCGACACTGACCGGCTGTATATCACCGGCGGCAGCGGCGGCGGCGTGCTGACCGCATGGGCTATCGGCAAGACCGATCGTTTTCGCGCGGCGGTGGTCGCCAAGCCGGTGATCAACTGGCACAGCTTTGTGCTGACCTCGGATTTCTATCCGTTTTTCACCCGCTACTGGTTTCCGGGACCGCCGTGGGAAATTCCGGAACATTACCACCAGCGCTCACCGTTGTCCCTGGTCGGCAATGTCAGCACGCCCACCATGCTGCTGACCGGCGAGGCGGATTTCCGCACGCCGATTTCTGAGAGCGAGCAGTACTATCAGGCGCTGAAACTGCGCAAGATCGAAACGGTGCTGGTGCGCGTGCCGGACGCGCCGCATGGCATTGCCGCATCCCGCCCGTCTGCACTAATGGCCAAGGTCACGCACATCCTCAAGTGGTTCGACGACCACGGCGGCAACGAACAGGATTAGGTGCTTATCAGGTCGACTATTTATCGCGCCTGACGACGCTCCTACAGGCTTGGTTAAGGACTGTAGGAGCGCCTTTAGGCGCGATACTTCTGATTCGGTCTAAGCCGATCAGGACTTGTCCGGTACCGGGAATCCCCGGTCCCGCATCAGTGCATCGATGGTCGCATCGCGGCCGCGAAACGCCCGGTACGCATCGGCCGGGTCCATCGAGTTTCTGGCCGCAAACAGGTATTTCACCAGCTTGGCGGCGACTTCCTTGTCGTAGAAGCCGCCCGGTGCTTCGGCAAACGCTTCAGCCGCGTCCGAGGTCAGCACATCGGCCCACAGGTAGCCGTAATAGCCGGCGGAATAGCCCTCACCGGAGAAAATATGGCCGAAATGCGGCGAGCGGTGGCGCATCACGATTTCTTCCGGCATGTTCAATTCGGCCAGGGTCTGGCGCTCGAACTGGTCCGGGTCGATATCGCTTGCATCGGTGGTGTGATAGCGCATATCGACCAGCGCCGAAGCCAGGTATTCGGTGGTTGCGAAGCCTTCGTTGAAGGTCGCCGCCTTCTTGATTTTCGCGACCAGCTCATCCGGTATCGGCTCGCCGGTTTCGTGGTGCACCAGGTAGTTGTCGATCACCGCATCGGTGGACAGCCAGCGCTCCAGCAATTGCGACTGGAATTCGGTGTAGTCGCGAATACCGCCGTTCAGGCTCGGGTAGGCGACATTGGACGACAGCGAATGCAGCGCGTGGCCGAATTCGTGGAAGAAGGTCTCGGCATCGTCCCAGGAAACCAGTACCGGCTCGCCGGGCGCACCCTTGATGAAGTTCGAGTTGTTCGAGGCCAGTACGTTTTTCTTGCCATCAAAGGTTTCATGCGAACGATAGCTGGTCGCCCATGCGCCGGAACGCTTGCCGGGCCGGGCGAACGGATCCAGGTACCACAGGCCGATATGGTCGCCGGAGGTCTTGTCGGTTACTTCCCAGACCTTGACGTCTCCGTGGAAAACCGGAACGCTGCCGGCAGGCACCGGCGAGAACTGGAAATTAAACAGTTCGCCGGCGACGAAAAACATCGCTTCGCGCAGCTTGTCCAGTTGCAGATACTGTTTGACTTCGTCGGAATCCAGATCGTATTTGGCCTTGCGGACTTTCTCAGCGTAGTAGCGGTAGTCCCACGGTGCGATCTTGAAGTCGGCGCCCCCGGCATCGGCCACGGCTTGCATGTCGGCCACTTCTTCTTTCACCCGGGCCAGTGCCGCTGGCCAGACCGCTTCCATCAGGTTCAGCGCGTTTTCGGGGTTTTTGGCCATTCGGTCTTCCAGACGCCACTGGGCGTAGTTGTCGTAGCCGAGCAGCGCGATCCGTTCGTCCCTGAGCTTCAGGATTTCGCTGATAATCGCGTTGTTGTCATGATCATCGCCGTTGTCGCCGCGGTCGTAGTAGGTGCGCCAGACTTTCTCGCGCAGGTCGCGTTCGTCGGAATAGGTCAGGAACGGGTCCATGGACGACCGGGTATTGGTGATCGCATATTCGCCTTCGCGCTCGCCGGCGGCTGCCGCGGCGGCGCTTTTAAAGGACTCCGGCAGGCCGCGGGTCTGTTCTTCGCTGATATAAAGCACATAGCCTTCCTCGTCGGCCAGAACATTGTTGCTGAACTGCGTATGCAGTTCGGCCAGCCGCTGGTTAATCGCGGCATAGCGTTTTTTGGCCTCGCCCTCCAGGGTCGCGCCGTTGCGCGCAAAACCGTCATAGGTCAGTTTGACCAGACGCTGCTCGGCCGGGCCCATGCCTTTCAGCTCGTCGCTTTCATAGACCGCTTCCACCCTGGCGAACAGTTTTTCGTTCTGGGTGATCTTGGAGAAGAATTCGGACAATTTCGGCGCCATTTCGCGCTGAATTTCACGGAACTCGGGCGTGGACATATTGCTGCTCCAAATGCCCCAGTAGGTGAAGATGCGGTTCAGATCCTGACCGGAGCGCTCCATCTGCAGGATGGTGTTCTCAAAGGTCGGTGCGTCGGCACTGTTCGCAATCGCATCAACTTCTTCCAGATTTTTGGCCATGCCGGCTTCCAGCGCCGGTTTCAGGTCTTCCAGCTTGGCCTTGTCAAATGCCGGCACGCCGCCGTAGGGGCCGGTCCATTTGCCCAGCAGGCTGTTGTCCGCTGCGGTGGCCGGAGTTTCAGCGTTCGGCATAACAGTCGGCTCGGGGGTCTCCGCAGCTACTTCTGCCTCGCTGTCCACGGGCGTCGTTTCGCTTTCTACGGTGGAGTCGCTGCATGAGCTTATCGTCAGTGCAGTGGCGGTTGCGGCAATCAGAGTCGTTATTCGGCGCATGTTGTCGTTCCTCGGAAGTTTGCACAGCTAACCACTAAGCTTACCCCGTATTGCCGCCGATGGGTATGGGGCAAAAGTCGTGGTTCGCGGATTTTCGGCAACATGAAGAAGACCAATTGGCAGGGTCGCATGCGGCTCTTTCGCTATCGCGAAACTGCCGGCCGTATGACAGCCAATACAAAGTCCGTATAATTTTTCCAGGTGTCTGTGGCGCCACCGGAAATATGGTGTTCCCATGCGAGAGCGCCCCTCGGGCACGATAGGTGCGGTTGTTAAGGTGCTGGGTTTTCGCGCCTAAAGGCGCTCCTGCAATAGCTTTGCCACGCGGGTTCGGAACGAACAGAGCGATGAGGAGTTGGCGATGGCGGGTAAATATCCGGGGCGAATTAAAGCGCTGCCGTTATACGACGGGCGTTTCGACGCCTATAAACTGGAAGCCGATGGCGCCGATGTGCTGTTCGCGTCTTATCCGGCCGGCACGTCCATTCCGCCGCATACCCATGACACAGACAACTACGGAGTGATCACCCGTGGTGAGCTGATTCTTACCGTCGGCAGCGAGACCCGGCGCTACGCTGCCGGCGACTGGTATCATGTGCCGGCCGATGCGGTGCATTCGGCCGAATTCGAGCAGGAAACCGATGAAATCGAGTTTTGGTTTGCTGTGCAGCGTTGAGGGTTCTCAGCAATGAAAGCGATCTCAAGTCATCTCATCGCCGCGCTCATCGGCGCTGCTGGTATGCTGCTGGCGGCAAAAATACTGATACCGACCTGGTCGCTGGCCTATGCGCACGATGAGGCCGGGCAGGCGCTGGCCGGTTCGAAACAGCGCCTGATCGAGGCCGTGCGAGCCGGCAAGCTGGTCAGAGTCTATTTTGCCGGCCGGCGCGTGGAGCATCTGACGGACAGTCATTTTCTGACCGTATTCGGTGGCGAGGTGTTCGCGCAAATTGCACCGATACAGACCCAGGCACCGTCCATGGAGCCGCCGAAAATCGAGTTCCGCGAGCCGGGCCGGCTGTGGCGCGCGATTATCGGCACCGACGGGTCTTTTCGAGGCTACGCCGATGGCAATGATCCGGGGCAGCGTCAAAGTGGCGCAAGGTGGTTTGTGCAGCAATGAAGTACGTGATATCCGCATCGCTGATTATCGCCGGCATTATCCATTTAATGCCGCTCCCCGGACTGTTCGGCGCCGAGCGCCTGCAGGCGCTCTACGGCATCGCAATAGACGATTCCAACCTGCTGATTCTGATGCGCCACCGTGCGGTGCTGTTTGGCATCCTCGGCGGGTTTTTAGTTTTCGCTGCATTCCGGCCGTCATGGCAGCCGCCGGCATTGATCGCCGGCTGGGTGAGCGTACTGTCGTTTCTGATTCTGGCCTGGACCGATCACAGCTACAGCGCGGCTATCGGCCGTATCGTCATGGGGGATGTGGTTGCGCTGGTATGCCTGGTTATCGCATCGCTGCTCTGCTGGCGGCAGGCGAAGAGCTAGGTTTTGCCCGTGTCGTAAAACGCCATCGGGGATACGTCAGGGGCTATGCCATTTGAGATCATGTCATTTATCTTGGGGAGCGCTCGTCACAACGCCGATTTGTTGAGAGTTTCCGCCTAACCCCCACATTCGCTTAAGGCCTGCAGCGGCTTTTCCACCCGGCTGGCCAGCAGCGGCTGTGCTTGAACGTTCGGATGAATGCCGTCGGCCTGCATCAGAGCCGGATCGGTCGCGATGCCGTCCAGAAAGAACGGAATCACCGGCAGATTCAGCTCGTCGGCCAGGTCTGAATAGACCCGGCCCAGGGCCTGACCGTAGCGGCGGCCGTAGTTTGTCGGAATCTGAATGCCCAGCAGCAGGACTTTCGCGCCGGCTTCACGGCTCAGCCGTACCATTTCGGACAGGTTGCGCTTCAGCTCGCTGACCGGCAGGCCGCGCAGCCCGTCGTTGCCGCCGAGTTCGATGACGACTGCGGCGGGCCGATGGCGGTCGAGCAGCGGCGGCAGCCGGGTCAGGCCGCCGGCGGACGTCTCGCCACTGATGCTGGCGTTGACGATATCGATTGCGCAGCCCTGGTCGCGGAGTTGCTGTTCCAGCAGCGATACCCAGCCCTGGTTGAAATCCATATTGTGCGCGGCGCTGAGGCTGTCGCCCAAAACCAGCGCAGTGCCGGCTTTGGACAGCGCTATTGAAGGGGCCATTGAAGGAACCATTATTAAAGCAGCGACGAGATAATTCAGGAAACGCATGGACAACCGTTCTTCTCCGCTCATTGAAGCCAAGGATATCGCTAAAACCGTTACAGGACCTAGTGGCGATCTGACCATTCTTCAACCGACCCGGCTGCGTATCGAGGCCGGCCAGTCGCTTGCAATTGTCGGTCCGTCCGGTTCCGGCAAGACCACATTGCTGGGCCTGCTGGCCGGTCTGGACCTGCCGACCGCGGGCCAGGTGTTCTATCGCGGCACCGAACTCACCGCGCTGAACGAAGACCAGCGCGCCGGCCTGCGCGCGGCGCACCTGGGTTTTGTGTTTCAGTCTTTTCACCTGCTGACCAGCCTGACCGCGCTGGAAAACGTGATGCTGCCGCTGCAATTGGCCGAAGAAGCCGATGCCGCGTCGCTGGCAGAACAAACCCTGGCAACGGTCGGTCTCGCGGACCGCGTGCATCACTATCCGAATCAATTGTCCGGTGGCGAAAAACAGCGGGTTGCGATTGCCCGGGCCTTTGCCGGCAACCCGCCACTGCTATTTGCCGATGAACCGACCGGCAATCTGGACAGCGTGACCGGCGAGGCGATCAGCGAACTGCTGTTCGACTTGAACCACCGCTACCGGACCACTCTGGTGCTGGTCACCCATGACGAAAAACTGGCGCGTCGCTGCGACCGGCTGATTCGAATCGATGCCGGGCGGGTCAGCGAAACGGCGGCCGCGGCCTGATGAAAGTCCTGTCTTTTTCTCTGCGCCAGGCGCGCCGCGAGTGGCGTGCCGGCGAGTTGCGGGAACTGGCCGTCGCGCTGCTGATCGCGGCCGCCGCACTGGCCGCGGTCGGCGCATTTACCGACCGCGCCGGCCAGGCGCTCAAAGCCAATGCAAACGAATTGCTCGCGGCCGACCTGGTGCTTCGCTCGCGTACCGCGCCGAATGAGACCTGGCTGGCCGAGGCCGAACGGCGGGGCCTGAGCCACGCGACCACGGTCGAGTTTCCGAGCGTGGTGTTCTTCGGCGAGCGCAGTCTGCTGATCTCCGTCAAGGCCGTTACCGCGGGCTATCCGCTGCGTGGCAGCCTGAGTCTGGCCGACCGGCCCTTCGGTGAAGAATACCCGGCGGCCGGTGTGCCGCCGCCAGGCCGGCTCTGGGCCGATGCGCGGGTCTTCAATCAACTGGACGCCGGCGTCGGCGATGCATTGGAGCTGGGCGACCTTGTGCTGAACGGGGCCCGCGTGATCGCGATGGAACCGGACCGCGGCAGTACGGTATTCAATCTGGCGCCGCGGGTGATGATCCACTATTCGGATCTGCCGGCCTCCGGCCTGATCGGCGAGGGCAGCCGCGTGCGCTATCAGTGGCTGCTGGCCGGCGAGGCGTCAAATGTGGATGCGTTTCGCGACTGGCTGGCCGAGCGGCTGCAGCCGGGCCAGTTTTTCCGCTCGTTGGAAGACAGCCAGCAGCAGATCGCCCGTACGCTGGAGCGATCCAACCGCTTTTTGTCGCTGGCCGCACTGACCGCGGTGATTCTGGGCGGCATCGCGGTGATTATCTCTGTGCGGCATTTCGTCCGCCGGCATCTGGATACGGTTGCGATATTGCGCTGTCTGGGCGCCAGGCAGCGGCCGCTGCTGGCAGCCTTTGCGCTGCAATTGCTGTGGGTCGCGCTGCCGGCCCTGATAGTAGGCTGCGTGCTCGGCTATTCGGCCCAGGCGGCGCTGGTCTGGAGCATGGGCGACCTGCTGCCGGACGGTCTGCCACTGCCCGGCTGGCAGCCGGCATTGACCGCGGTCGCGACCGGTCTTTTGGCGCTGCTCGGCTACGGCCTGCCGCCGCTGTTGGCGCTGGGCCGGGTACCGCCGGTGCGGGTACTGAACCGGCAGATCGGCCAGCCGCGGCCTGGGCATGTTTTGAGCTATGTGCTGCCGGTCGGATTTTCGGTCGTACTGATTGCATGGCTGGCCGGGGATCTAAACCTGACGCTGGCCATCAGCGGCGGCATTCTGGCCACGCTATTGCTGCTGACCGCGGTGGCGGCATTGCTGATTCGAGCGCTGAAGCGCTTCAGCCGAAGCCGCAGCATCAGTTGGCGCTTCGGTCTGGCCAACGTCAGCAAACGTGGCGGCGGCACGCTGCTGCAAATGGCCGGTCTGGGCCTGAGCCTGATGGTGATGCTGCTGCTGGCGGTGGTTCAGGCCGATCTGCTGAAAGGCTGGCGGGATTCGCTGCCCGAGGATGCCCCGAACTTCTTTTTGATTAACATTCAGCCGGACCAGGTGGACGCGGTAGATGCCTATGTCGGGCAGACCGGCATGCAGTCGCAGGGCCTGTTTCCGATGGCCACCGCACGGCTGACCGGGCTCAACGGCCGGACGCCGGACGCCGGTGACTATACCGACCCGCGGGCCGAATTCCGTATTCGCGGCACCATCAATGTGTCCTGGGCGGCCGAACTGCCGCGGGGCAATACTTTAGTGCAGGGCGAGTGGTGGGACCCGAGTGCGACCGAGCCGCAGGTTTCGCTGGCCGAATCCTGGGCCGAAGTTTTCGGGCTTGAAGTCGGCGACAGCATCAGTTTTTCGGTAGCCAGCGATGAAGTAACCGCCAGGGTTGCATCGATCCGCGAAGTGGACTGGGATTCGTTCGAGGTCAATTTCTTTATTCTGCTGTCGCCTGGCGCTGTCGGCGAAGTGCCGCGGACCTATATCGGTTCGCTGAATGTGCCGCCAGCCGAAGTCAATGCGCTGACCGAACTCAGCCGCCGGCATTCGAATATTTCCATTATCGACATCGGTTCGCTGCTGCAACGGGTGCGGACGATCATCGAGCGGGTCAGCCTGACCGTGCAGATCGTGTTCCTGTTTACCGTGCTGGCCGGTGTAACGGTGCTGGCGGCCGCACTGACCGCCAGCCTGAGCCAGCGCACCTATGAAGGCGCAGTTTTACGTACGCTCGGCGGGTCCAGAACGCAATTGCGGCATGCGGTGCTGGCGGAGTTTACCGTAATCGGCGGTATGGCCGGACTACTGGCCGGCGCAGCCTCGCTGGTGATCGGATGGGTTCTGGCCACACAGGTTTTCGCGATTCCGTACCAGGGTTCGCTGTGGCTGCCGGCCGCGGGCGCCGTTGTCGGCGCGGCCGGCATCGGTTTGCTGGGCCTGCTCGGAAACCGTTCGGTACTACGCACGCCGCCGATGGCGGTATTGCGGAAATAGGCGACCCCGCTGAGCGTCAGCGCAACATCGCTATGCCGAGCCAGACAAACCAGAGTATCTGACCCAGCCCGAAAACGGCCGTCAGCACCTCAAGACCGGGAACCACTGTCAGTATGCCGGCCAGCCCGATCACGATACCAAGGTAATTCAGCACCGCGGGAAACTCGCTCATTTTCAGTGCCGCCCAACTGATCAGCAGCACCCACAAGCCGCCGACGATCTCATTGCCGCCGCCAAGACCTTCCTGCACGGTGCTGATGGCCGACCAGACCGATGCCGCATAATCCGGGTCCTTGCCATAGAGACCGATCACCGTATCCATGCCGATATTAAAAATCATGCCGCTGGCAATGACCAGGCCGGCCCAGATCAGGCCGAATGCGGTTGCAACGGACACCAGGGCAGGGGAGTCGGTTTTCAGCCGTTCGTTCAGGGCCAGGGCAAGCACGACCAGAAGCACGCTGAATACGATATAGATCAGCAGATTGCCGAAATACAGCGCGCTTTGGTGGTCTGCGAGAAAAGCCACCTGTCGTACCGGTCCGATGTAGTCGGAAGAGTCCAGCACGCCGAAATACAATGCAAAACCGACCACGTATGCCGCGGCCTCAATCAATGCGGCAATGCCACCGGTCTTCTGCAGTTGGCTCATCACTTGGCTCCTGGATATTCGAAGAATCTGAGTTAAACCAAGTGACGCCGAGCGCGGTAAAAAGTTACCGCGCCAACTTAACTATTGGATATCGATGCAGCCCTAGCCGGTCAGAAAATCGAAGACGTTACCCAGCTTGGAAGAGGGCGTGCGGTAAATCTCGGTATAAGAACAGTTGCTGCAGGTCACCGTCGTAAACCGCTTGTTCTGCACATCGAAAATTTTTGCAACCATACCGCCGGTCGCCCGAAACTGGTCAGCTTCGAAATCACGCTGACGGCATTTAGAACAATACCAATTTTGGTGTCTCAAAGTGCTTCCCTCCTGATCATGGCTAAAACGCGCCGTCTCACGGTGAATATACCGGCCGTGGATGGTTTTAGCTTGTGCAGGAAGTACTGGTTTGGGTTCGAGTCGTAAGCTTCCCCGTCAAGTAGACAGTTCTAAACTAGAGTTCTCCAGCCTCCATTTTCCTCTATTTGGAAGGGCTGGTTTCGCTTAGCTTACGAACCGCGTCTTTTAGCATTACTATCGCGGCGCCCATAGATATTTGAATGTCCTGCGCTTGACCAACCGAGAGATATTGATTGCCACTGGCTTCAAGTTGATTAATCATGGCTTCAAGGTTTGGGATGTATTGTTTAGCTGCGGGTCCAAAATCAGCAACGCTAGAAGCTAAATTTGGATAAGCATAAAACTTCTCTGACTCCATAATATCCACGGCAATTTCCAGGAGAACAGGGTCTGATCTACCAGCCTTTCTCATCAGCTCAACCAACAAATCTGCCTTTGCTACTGAGTACGGTTCCGATATTTTGTCCCTGATCTGGATGTAAGCACTATCAGATTCCACGCCATCGAACATTATCGACCGATACACATAGGTTCTATTTTGCTCTCCTGTTACTGTACCCAATTTGGACATTAAGTATTCCTCTGTTTCTTTGCCAGTACCGTACAATATAGGAATGAGAGAAGCACTTAGATCGACGGCATGATGAGAATCTGAAGACAAATGACGCTCTAGTCCATCTCGAAACTGATCCTTATTCTGGATTTCATGCTGAAAATACCCCAATGTGACTAGGGCTTGGGTGACAATTGCCAGATCATCACTTTCCATACCCAGAACAATAAGCTTCTCTACGCCTTCTAACTGAAATTGTTTTACTAATTCTGGTGGAACATCTTGTGCTAACGCAGCAAAGGCGCAAGAAATTGAAATTAAAATCTGTATAGTATGTTTTACCTTTACCATCCTATTGTCCCTGTTTTAGTTCCAATATTGACGTCGCCTGAACCCCACAAGCTGCGGGGCGTTTTATTGTTCACAACTGGGTCAAATTTCCGTGCTAACTGGCCATCAATGTTGATTTGGTGTGTAGGAAATCCATCATGAGTGCCGGTAACTTTGTAGGAATATGTACCATTCGACTTCGCGATAATCTCTACACTAACGTCCCAGTCGATACTAGGCGTGCCGATAAGCAGCGGAAAGGGGCCGAGATCAATCAGCGGGTTTCTGGGCTTGCCCTCCAATCTCACTACAACTTTGGTCGAAGATAGGGATGTTATCGAAGCCGTAACAGTATTCATGTCAGCCGCTTGTTGGCTGCGTACTCCTGGAGCGTTACTTGCCAAACAGTATCCTAAGTTCACGAAGTATCCACCGCCAGAGTAATCACAATTGGAACAATTTTTACGATAACAGGACTTGGTGCTGGATAGCGTCCCAGCAATATCATCATCATATTCGATACCCAAGCCAGGTAACGCCTGGTGCGCAACGACAACTCCGTCCTTAGGCACCACTGTTATTTCCTGCCTTGCTCTAAATGTCCTTGATGGCGTCCAAGTACTAAATCCATCGGCTTTAAAAAATTCATCGCCGGTAATTCTTGCTTCTGGAGGAGTGACAACATGATCCAGTGGAATAAAAGTAGTATATTGAATTTTTACGGGCGGCATCACCAGCACGGTCATCGAACTACCCCTGGGTATGCCATCACAGGCGCATTCAATGATGGCCGTCACGTTATAGACACCTGGCTGATTGAAAGTTCTGGCATAAGTGCCTGATGTCGAAGATTGCTCGGTAATACCGTTGACAATAAATGTATAGATTTTCTCGCTGCACGTCGTATTAATTGCCTGTGCCCAAAACAGCACGGCATCGTCTTCGGGAATATACAGCGGCCCACTCGAACCATTGCCGGTAATCAGCGCGGAACCCACATGGCAAGAGCCGAATTCGCAGTTGATCGAGAAATATTCCGGTGGCAGGAAGAAACTGTTGGATGGCTTGTCAAAATTGGTTTGTACTAATCCATCTATCCCCAGTAAGTCAGCCAGGCGACGGCGTTGGGTGCCTGATTCCAATAAGCTGTTAGGGCTGATGATGCCGAGTTCGCTAGACAACGCTATTTGCTCCACGCGCTCGTCCCAGTCAGCGACCAGCCAATCCGCACTATACGGTCTTGTATAAATCGCGGACAACAGGGAATTCAAAGTGTTCGATACCCGGCCTGCACCCACATTAGTGCCTTTGGTGCGGGTATCTAATTGGTGTCGAATATCCGATTCCCAGTTTTGATAAGCATAACTGCCGGATATACCATCATCATACATCCGTGTTAGTCGGTCTAGCCGGTCATACTCATAATCGACAACGCTATCCGCATGCGAGAGTTGAAGTGGATTACCTGAAGGGTCGTATTTTACGCTCATCACCGATTGATCAGCGAAGGTGATTTGCCGAACTTTATTTTCCCGATCTAGTGAAAGCGTTTGACCAACAGTGTTGCCTTTGGCATCTCTGCCACTAATCTCGGTTAGATTGCCGGCAGCATCGTACTGGTATTTGAGAAAACTACCATTGCTGCGTTGGGTTCGGGTTCTGAAACCAAGGTCACCGTATTGATAGTCATGTCGGCTGTTATCCGGGAAAATGACACTAGCCAGTTTTCCGGTAGACGTATAGCTCAAAGATGATGTCAGCGAACCCTGGCTAACCTCCCTCAACAGGCCATTGGCATCGTAGCTAAGTTGCGTAATATTGTTATTATCACTGACACGAGTGACATCACCTTGGGGTGAATAGCCATAGGTTCTCGTCTTGCCGGTTTGGCGGCTTTCTAGCAGATTTCCCTTCGCGTCATAAGCTAAAGTTAGTTGGGTATCATCGCTGCTGGTAATCTCCACCACCCGGTCGTCCCAGTCGAATAAGTAGGTCAGTTCAACGTCGCCGTCCTGACCATAGCGCACCATTCGAGACGGATTACCGAAATCATCATAGGTAAAGGTGCCCCGTTTCTGGCCGTTGTGCTTAAGCTGCGTGACCTGGTTATTCTCATCCAGCCGGATGTGGCTCACAAAGCCTTCGGCATTCTTCACCTTGACGGTGATTCCATCCTCATTCTGGGTGAACGTGTTCTTATTGCCAGCTTCGTCTTTGACGGTGGTGGTCTCGTCATCATAGGTATAGCGGTACTTGGCCCCGCGAAGGCGGGTGCGGGTGGCCCGGTCATCGTCGTAGGTCACGTTCAGGGCTTCATGGCCC
>JANQPM010000045.1 GCA_028289465.1 Lysobacterales bacterium
AGGCCCCAAAGGAGAAAAACGTCCGGCTGACGTGATCGGCAACGCCGTTAAGGTGATGCAGGTGGCCACCGGTGAGGCTGAGGAAGAATATACCTCAGATGGGAAGAACAAGGCTGCTGCCGAACTTGGTCAAAAGGGTGGTAAAGCCAGGGCTGCCAAATTAAGCAAGGAGCAGCGCTCGGAAATTGCGAAAAAAGCGGCTAAAGCGCGTTGGCGAAGCGATTAATAAATGTCTATGATTCTTCCGCTCTTTCTATTCTTGATGCACTAACCAGGGTCGCAGAGGTAATCTGCCCCCTTAATTCTTTAGCGTTAATTTCTAACAACACCGGTTTCTTAGCCCACTCATTGTCTTTCAGGATGTTTTTCTGTTCTGATGAGAGGGTTCCCGGAGGGATGGTTACATGAATTGACGTGTCATCTAGCACCCGTTTGACTTTCAGTCTAAACCCTTTTGTGTCACCTGAAATCACAGAAAGAATCGTAAATTCTCCGTCGATTCGTTTTTCCACTGATTTCTCTCGCGGCTTATGTGTAATCTCAGCTGCATACCGGCCATCTACGTCAATCTCTGAGTCCGGAACGGAAAACGTATCGTTGGGTTTCATCTTGTGAAGGCTATCATTCCGGAAATCATCTACGCCTTTTGATAGGTCCTTGATGTAATGAATTTCTCTTTGTGACTTAGATAAAATTTCCAATTTTTCTTTTTCTAATTCGGACATCCTAATCCGAGACTCAACTTCTTTATCCCTTTCCTTTTTTTGTAGCCAATTCTTCCAAGCCACATTACTTGCCCACATCAAGCCAACAGATAAAGAAGCTATTAAAATATGAACTGAATCCATGTTTGATACCGCTGACTTTATTGCTTCATTCAAGACATCTGATAAGTTTGTACTGTAATCAGATGAACCCTTTTCAACCCTAATGTTTAACTCAAGACGATCCCTGTCTTCATTGGTGAGCTTCCTTAAGTTCTGTTGACCATAAGCTAATTGACAGTAAAGCCTATGTATTTCCCTTTGTGCATCCAACAAGGGAGGCATAACCCTCGTTGGTACTGATTGATCAAAATCATGGCCAGTGAACTTTAAATCTAAAGTGGGCCATCCATCAAAGCGAATATTGATAGGCTCGTCAGTGTCGATTTCACCCTCAAGACCTCGATTTAACCACTCCCAAGCTTCTGCTTCATTGCGAATAACGATGTCCATGAGACCCCCTGCATTAGTATTCTTTATTCACATATTATCATATCCTGAGAGTGCATAAATTGACAAAAAATTTGCCAAAAGTAACAACAAATCAATAGGTTATTGTTTAATTCGTTTTTGGGCGGCAACCCTGATCCAGTTCATATCAGCGCCAGCTATGCCGAACGGCTGAATCTGTCTCTGAGAATGGGTATGAGGCGTTATACCCGGTTAACTAATGCCTTTAGTAAGAAGTTCCAGAACCACGTCCATATGGTCGCCATCTACACCGTGTTCTATAACTGGATACGGATACACAAATCACTGAAGGTTACCCCAGCCATGGAAGCGGGTCTGGCTGACTCTACCATGGAGTGGGCGGATATCCTGGAAGCCATGGATTTAGAGAGCCCGCCAAAGAAGCGCGGACCCTACAAAAAACGACAAACCGAAATTTCAAACTGACGCACTACCAAAGGACGGAAACCGATAGGCTTGCAGTGCAGTATCGGCTGCTCATAGCGGCTACCCGCGGCTGTTACCCGAGACAGTTACCCAAGGCAATCGCTCGGAATGTTTCTCCGAACGGGCCGGCGCACTAACCGGCACCTCGCTTCAGGTCCGCCGGACGCAGCCCGGCCGTTAACGCAGCCAGCAGATAAGTCCCCAGGCCGGCAAACACCAGCAGCCCGAGCCAGCCCAGCCGCGATGCGGCCTGCCATTCCACCCAGCTCGGCAAATTCGGCGTCAGCCACCACAACAGCCCGCCCATCACAGCACAGCCGAAAAGCACCGCCGCACCCAGCCTCAGCCAGCCGGGTTCAGGCCGGTAGATGCCGTCCTTGCGCAGTACCCAGTACAGCAAACCGGCATTGATGTACGCTGACGCAGCGCTGGCCAGCGCCAACCCGGCATGCGCTGCCGGAAACCGAAGCCACAGCATGCTGCCGACAAATACCAGGTTCAGCACCATATTGGCCAGCATCGCAATCACAGCTATCCTGACCGGCGTGCGGGTATTCTGCCGGGCATAGAACCCGGGAGCCAGCACCTTGACCGCAATAAAGGCCGGCAGACCGCTGGCGTATGCGACCAGCGCATAGGACGACATCCGCACATCTTCCGGCGTATACGCCTGATACTGAAAAAAACTGCTGAGCAGCGGTACGGCGAGCAGCATCAGACCGACAGCCGCCGGAAGGGTAACAAACAGCGCCAGCCGCAGCGCCCAGTCCATGGTCTCGGAAAACGCCTGCCCGCTTTGCCGGGCATGTTTTTGCGACAGGCTGGGCAGAATCACCGTCGACAACGCGACGCCAAAGACGCCAATCGGAAATTCCAGCAAACGATCCGAATAATTCAGCCACGACACACTGCCGGCAATCAAAAACGATGCGATCAGAGTGTCAAACAGCAAGTTGATTTGCGCGACACCGGAGCCGATCAGCGTCGGCACCATTAACTTTAATATTCGCCTGACGCCGGGGTGCTTCCAGCCCCAGCGCGGCCGCGGCAGCAGTCCGTGGCGCATCAGTGCCGGTATCTGGAACAGCAGTTGCAATACACCGGCCGCGAGCACCGCCCAGGCCAGTACCATCACCGGCGGGTCGAAGTGGGTTTGAAAGGCGATGGCGGCAACGATGAATGACACATTCAACAGCGCCGGAGTCAGCGCCGGGATCAGAAAACGCTCAAAGGTATTCAGAATGCCGCCGGCCAGTGCCGTCAGCGAAATCAATAAAATGTACGGGAAAGTCACGCGCAGCATATTGGCTGACAGATCGAATGCCGGCCGCCCGTCTGCATACCAGCCGGGCGCGAATACCGCCAGGATGAACGGTGCCGCAAAAACGCCGATCGCCGTGACAATAAATAGAACGCCCATCAGCGTCCCCGCAGCGGCATCGATCAGCGACTTCAGCGCCGCGCGGTCGCCGCGCTCTCGGTATTCGGCCAGCACCGGAACGAAAGCCAGAGAAAACGACCCCTCGGCGAACAGCCGGCGCAGAAAATTCGGTATCTTGAACGCGACGAAGAACGCATCGGTATTTCCACTCGCGCCAAAGAAACGGGCAAACACCACCTCGCGGATCAAGCCGAGGACCCGTGAAATGACCGTCATCGAACCGACAAGCATGGTTGATTTTAACAGCTTCAAACTTAACCCTTTGTTTTTATTCTAGTTATCAAGATATTATCAACATCGCCCGCGAAGCATGCCATCTGCTCACCACTTAAGATAAGGCAAGAATCGGGCAATCACCGGGCACAGCGCCCTGCAGCCTGGGTTCGGCCCGCTCAAACCACGCCAAATCAGTTGACCCCGCCGGGCAAAAATAAGACAATACGCGGCTATTTTTGAACCTATTTATGTTTGGAGTGAACTGTGGCCAACAGTGTATCAGCCCGCAAACGGGCCCGTCAGGCAGAACGCCACCGCAGGCACAACGCATCGCTGCGCTCGCATGTGCGCACCGCGATCAAGAAGGTCTTGGGTGCGATCGAAGCCGGCGATAAATCTGCTGCAGAAGCCGCGTACAAGGCCGTAGTGCCCGCACTGGACCGCTCAGTGTCCAAGGGCATCATGCATCGCAACAAGGCTGCGCGCCATAAATCGCGTCTGAATACCCAGGTCCGTGCGATGTAGTCAGCCGCTGAAGGCAACTTTAAGCCGGCCGTCTGCGATGCTCGCGACAACCGGCTCGAAGCGAATATGAAAACCCCGGCGATGCCGGGGTTTTTATTTATCTGCAATCCGCCGGGGCTGCCGGCTACGATTCCGACTGGTCGTCCAGTACCTGCATAATCTGATGCACCAAAGCCTGCGTGCCGCTGTTGCTGACCGCCGAAATCACGTGCCACGGGCTTTGCCAGTTCAGTTCCTGAATGACCCGCTCGGCAATGTTCCGGCTTTGCTCGGCGTCATGCAAATCGGATTTGGTCAGCACCAGCCAGCGAGGTTTGGCCATCAATTCACCACCAAAGCGCTCCATTTCGGCTTCCAGTGCGCGCACCTGCTCAACCGGGCTGGATCCGTCCAGCGGTTGCAGTTCCACCAGGTGCAGCAGCAGCCGCGTCCGCTGCAGATGCTTCAAGAACTGTATGCCGAGGCCGGCGCCTTCGGCCGCACCCTCGATCAGACCCGGAATATCGGCGATGACAAAGCTCCGATCCGCTTCGATGCGAACCACCCCGAGGTTCGGATAAAGCGTGGTGAACGGGTAGTCAGCAACCTTGGGCCGGGCGGCGCTGACAGCGCTGATCAGCGTGGACTTGCCGGCATTCGGAAAACCCAGCAGGCCGACATCGGCCAGAACTTTCAACTCGAGTCGCAAATCCCGTTCTTCGCCGGCTTCGCCCGGCGTAAACTGTCGAGGCGACCGATTCGTGGAGCTCTTGAAATGAACATTGCCGAGGCCGCCCTGGCCGCCTTTGGCAACCAGCAGCCGTTGCCCCGGCTCCACCAGATCGCCGATCAGCTCATCGCTGTCCACAGCATAGACCAGCGTGCCTATCGGTACTCGAATCTCAAGGTCCTCCCCGCTTTTACCGGTTTTCTGACGGCCTGAGCCGGCCTGTCCGTGCGGTGCGCGGAACAATTTGGCGTGCCGAAAATCGACCAGCGTGTTCAGCCCGGAATCGGCCACCAGATAAATGCTGCCGCCGCGGCCGCCGTCACCGCCATCCGGGCCGCCGAACGGAATATATTTTTCGCGCCGAAAAGACGATGAGCCGCTGCCACCGTTACCGGCAGTCACGCGTATTGTTGCTTCATCGACAAATTTCATCTGGCACTACTCCGCTGCCCGGAAGTATCGGCGGTCCGGGCTGTAACAAAATCGGCCACCCGAAGGTGGCCGACTATACAATCTGCATCCTGTCCGAAGCCAGGACCGAGCACCGCTGTACCCGGGCTCAGGCTTCCTCTACGCTAACATACTTGCGCTTCGGGCTGCCCTTGGTTTCGAACTTGACCTTGCCGTCCTTCAACGCAAACAAGGTATGGTCGCGACCAACGCCTACATTGACGCCGGCGTGGAACCGCGTGCCCCGCTGACGAACCAGAATATTGCCGGCCAATACCGCTTCGCCGCCATAGCGCTTCACGCCCAGATATTTCGGGTTCGAATCGCGACCGTTACGGGTACTACCACCTGCTTTCTTATGTGCCATGACTAATACTCCAACTAACCCGAGCCCTTAAGCCCAGGTTCCTATTCTTCTTCCTGAGCGGCAGCGGTCAGTTCGCGCGCCTGCTGCTGCCAGTTATCACGTTCGATACGGCCTTTGAAGTTCAGCGCTTCATCGACCTGGGCAATCTGCTCGTCAGTGAACTCGATGATCTGGGCATAATGGAAAATCCCCAGCTCGTTGAGCTTTTTCTCCAGCACCGGTCCGACGCCGGATATTTTCTTCAGGTCGTCTGCAGAACCTTGCGGCGCATCCAGGAACTTGACGGCCGGCTTCGCCTCGGTCTTGGGCTTGGCAGTCTTCTTACCAGCACCTTTGGCTGCCACGTCGGTAATCTCAATGGTGGTGAAATACTGACGGTGCCCCATCTGCTTGCGATGGTGCTTGCGGCGCCGGAATTTGATGATGCGTATTTTTTTGCCGCGGCCATGGTCCAGAACCTTGGCCGTGACGACGCCGCCATCCAGATACGGGCTGCCGACCTGTACGTCTTCGCCTTCACCGACCATCAATACCTGGTCAAGCTGAACGGTCGAGCCTTTCTCGGCATCAATTTTTTCAATTCTTAGAATGTCCCCGGTGGTTGCACGATACTGCTTGCCACCGGTTGCGAATACAGCGTACATGGGTACCAGCTCCGAAATTGATTCGTTAACGCTTTAGTCAGCCGGAAAGGTCCGGCAATCCGGCACGAAAAATCCCCGCGCCAAAGCGGTTTCACAAAAGGGCGAGAATGTTAGCGGCTTTGGCGGTCCAGGTCAATACTTCAGACCCACAACCCAGGGCTTGCGAACGGCTCCTGAATCGAACGTTGGCCTTCAGTTGTGGCTTATACTATCTGGTTGATTATTCAGCAAATTATTCGGCAATCCTAAAGATACCCCAGAACTCGGACCGCAAACGCAGCAGATTGACATAAATCTTATTCGGGCGATGCTCTGCGGGAGTCCGCGGCGGCGCGTCCCGAATCCGGCGTGTCAACGGCGCGAGGCCGCCAATCATTTCACGCAGGCGCAGCCTCGAATGGTCGGTCTTTTAAGTTCGCAGCCAGCCGGTCACCGCGTACCTTGCACTGCTTGCGAACTCGGCAACCGGCGACACGCAATGTTCGGCCGGCACGGAAAACAAGGTGATGGTATTGAAACGCGGCATAAAGGTCTGCTCCACCTCGCCGTTCTCGTCCAGAAACTGCAGCAACCCGCCCCAATGCGCCTCCCAGTTCCGGGTCAGGTTCAGCACATAGGCGGCAACGCGGCCCTCTTCGTGCTGTATGTCATTGTGCATTTTCAGGAAATGGCCGGCAATATAGCGCGTTGCCTGGGCATCCGAGCGCCGAATCTCCGATCGGCCAGTGATGCGCCGCATCGCGTTCAGCCACGGGCTGGTATTGATCTGCTCGACCATCCGGTGCAACACCAGGTCCGGGTCGCGCTTTTCCTTGTATGCGGTAACCATCATGTAGCTGTCGTAGCGAAACTGAAACTGCTCTCTGGCGATATCCAGAATGCGCGTATTCATCGCTTCAGACTCCGCCTCGGTCATTGCTGCCAGCTCTTCTGCCCACAACTTCCGCGGGCCGTCACGGTCGCGAAAGGCCAGCGACCACGGTACCTGATGGTGCAAACACTGATATAACAACTCGGCGACTTCCGGACGCAGCGCGTCCTCGATCTGCAGCCGCCCCTCGTCCTGAAAAGCGGTGGCCAGTGCGCCGATATCCAGTTCGGGATTCAGCAGGCCCCGGCGCAGGACCTCATGTTGGTTTGATACGCTTGATGTCACGGCGTCACCCCGGTAATAAATGTCCCAAAATCGAACCTCGCAAGCATAGCAAGCGGCATTCCGGCCGGCACAGCAAAAATCCGTTGAAAGTCACTTTGCTTGATGTAAGTCAGGCGCTGTATAGTAACCGGTTTAGCACGGGGTTTCTGAAACGCGATGGACACCATCCGCATCCGCGGCGCTCGCACTCATAATCTGGCCAATGTCGACCTCGATCTGCCCCGCGATCAGCTCATCGTGATCACCGGATTGTCGGGTTCCGGAAAGTCGTCCCTGGCCTTCGACACCATCTACGCCGAAGGCCAGCGGCGTTACGTGGAATCGCTGTCCGCTTATGCCCGTCAGTTTCTTTCGATGATGGAAAAACCGGATGTCGACCATATCGAAGGGCTGTCGCCGGCAATATCCATCGAGCAAAAATCCACATCGCACAATCCGCGTTCGACGGTCGGAACCATCACCGAGATCTATGATTACCTGCGATTGATGTTCGCCCGGGTCGGTACGCCGCAGTGCCCGAACCATCATTTGCCGCTGGATGCGCAGACTGTCAGCCAGATGGTTGACCATGTGCTGAACCTGCCCGAAGGCAGCAAAGCCATGCTGCTGGCGCCAGTCGTACGCAACCGCAAAGGCGAGCATGCACAATTGTTTGAAGAGCTGCGCAGCCAGGGCTATGTGCGCGCCAGGGTCGACGGCAGGGTATACGAGCTGGACGATGTGCCGACGCTGGAATTGCGCAAAAAGCACACTATCGAAGTGGTGGTCGATCGCTTCAGGGTCCGGCCCGATATTAAGCAGCGCCTTGCCGAATCGTTCGAAACCGCACTATACCTGACCGATGGACTGGCCTCGGTACACCCGCTGGACGACGGCAGCGACATCAAACCGATTCTGTTCAGTTCCCGGTATTCCTGCCCCGAATGCGACTACAGCCTGCAGGAACTGGAACCGCGCATGTTTTCGTTTAACAACCCGAATGGCGCATGCCAGGACTGCGACGGGCTTGGCGTCACGCAATATTTCGATCCGGGCCGGGTAGTCAGCAATCCGCATCTAAGCCTGGCCGGCGGTGCGGTACGCGGCTGGGACCGGCGCAACGCGTATTATTTTCAGATCATCCAGTCACTGGCCAAACACTATCAATTTGACCCCGAAACGCCATTTGAAGAACTGCCGAAGACCGTCCGCAAAGTCATTCTTTACGGCAGCGGCGAGGAGGTCATCGCGTTCCGGTATCTGAACGATGGCAACGGCACCGTGCGCAAGCACCCGTTTGCCGGCGTTATTCCAAACCTGGAACGCCGCTACCGTGAAACCGACTCCCGCATCGTCCGCGAGGAGCTGGCCAAATACATTAACCAGCAGCCCTGCCCGGCCTGCCGCGGCCAGCGCCTTAATCAGGCCGCCCGCCATGTATTCGTTCAGGACACGGACCTGCCGGCCATCGTTGGCTGGCCGATCGCAAAGTGCCTGGATTTCTTCGCCAATCTGAGGCTGACCGGCAAGCGCGGAGAAATTGCAGAGAAGATCGTCAAAGAGGTCAGCGAACGCCTCCGCTTTCTGGTCAATGTCGGGCTCGACTACCTGACGCTGGAACGCCAGGCCGATACCTTGTCCGGTGGCGAGGCGCAGCGCATTCGGCTGGCCAGCCAGATCGGCGCCGGGCTGGTCGGCGTGATGTACATTCTCGACGAGCCCTCTATCGGACTGCATCAGCGCGACAATGAGCGGCTGCTGGCCACCCTGACCCGGCTGCGGGACCTCGGTAACACCGTGATTGTGGTGGAACATGACGAAGATGCGATACGCAGCGCCAATCATGTGGTCGATATCGGGCCGGGCGCCGGGGTGCACGGCGGCCAGATACTGTTCTCCGGCCAGCCCGATTCCCTGGCGCAGCACGAAAACTCCCTGACCGGCCAGTATTTATCCGGACGGCGCCGGATTCCGATACCCGGCAAGCGCACCACGCCGGACCCGGAACGGACCTTTCGCCTGTTCGGCGCCAAGGGAAACAACCTGCAAAAGGTGGATCTGGAAATACCGGCCGGACTGTTTACCTGCGTGACCGGAGTATCCGGCTCCGGCAAATCGACCCTGATCAACGACACGCTGCACCGGCTGGCCGCGCGGCATCTGTACGGCAGCAACCTGAACCCGGCGGCCTATGACCGCTACGAGGGAATCGAGTTGTTCGACAAAGTGGTCGACATTGACCAGAGCCCGATCGGCCGCACGCCGCGTTCGAATCCGGCGACCTATACCGGTCTGTTCACCCCGATCAGAGAATTGTTTTCCGGAACCCAGGAAGCCCGCGCCCGGGGCTACAAGCCGGGCCGCTTCAGCTTCAATGTGAAAGGCGGTCGCTGCGAAGCCTGCCAGGGTGACGGGCTGATCCGCGTGGAAATGCACTTTTTGCCGGATATCTACGTGCCCTGCGACGTCTGCCAGGGCAAACGCTACAACCGGGAAACGCTGAGCGTGACCTACAAGGGCAAGAATATCCACGAAGTGCTGCAGATGACGGTGGAAGATGCAATGGCGTTCTTCGAGCCGGTGCCGGCCGTGGCCCGCAAGCTGCGGACCCTGATGGATGTCGGCCTGAGCTATATTCAGCTCGGACAGAGCGCAACTACTCTGTCCGGCGGCGAAGCACAGCGTATCAAGCTGGCCAAGGAACTTTCCAAGCGCGATACCGGCAAGACCCTGTATATCCTGGACGAGCCGACTACCGGTCTGCATTTCCACGATATCGAACAACTACTCGGTGTGCTGCACCGTCTGCGTGATCACGGTAATACCGTAGTGGTTATCGAGCACAATCTGGATGTAATCAAGACCGCCGACTGGATTATCGACCTCGGCCCGGAAGGCGGCAACCGCGGTGGCCAGATCATCGCCAAAGGCAGCCCGGAAGTCGTTGCGAAAAACCGCAAGTCCTATACCGGCCAGTTCCTGAGCAAGACACTGGCACGATGACAGATAAGCTGCATTCATCGCCGATGCGCAAGACGCTGCAAGTCCGCTGGGGCGACCTGGATGCATTGAATCATGTCAACAACACCCGCTTTCTCCGTTATATCGAAGAGGTTCGGGTGGACTGGTTCGAGTCGCTTGCGTTCGGCTGGGCCGAGGACGGCATCGGACCGGTGGTCGCGAACATCAACATCAATTTCCGCCGGCCGATTCTGTGGCCGGCCACCCTGTGCGTGGACTTGCAGGCCCGCTGGTCGGGCGGTAAAAGCATCGTACTGATGCATGAGATTCGAGACCGGGACGATCCGAGCATTCTCTATGGCGATGCCGAAGTCACCGTCGTCTGGGTGGACTACGACGCCGGAAAAACCGTTCCGCTGCCGCCAGCCATCCGCCGAGGCTTTGCTACCGGCTAGCGCATCGAAAAAATACACCGTGCCAGAATTGCTACCATAGGCCGGTCATATCCACCAGGCGAAAACGGTTGCCAAGCGATTAATAGACAGATTATTCTTAAATACGAAAGTTTACGTTGATCCGCGGAGCGCACTAGCGATATTAGTAATGCACCAACCCAAGCACCGGTTCCCGCTTTTATTGATGGCTTTCATGCTGACTGGATTCGGTCCGGCACTATCTGCCCAGAGCGCTGACAGCGGCGCATCCAATGAAGCGCAAACCCCATCAGGTACCGAGGCGGCTACTGAAACAGTCATCGACGTAGATGGTATGGCAGCCGAACCCGAAAGTCCGTTGGACACCGCGGAATCCATCGCCAATGAGCCATCTCCGAATACCGCTGCGACCGATGCCGGCGAAGCAGCGGAAGCGGAACTGATGCTGCAAATGGACCGCATTGAAGCCAAGGCCACCTACGAGGCGCTGATTCGCGAAGAGAAGTATCACGAGGCTATCGCGGTCGCCGGCCAAACGCTGGAAATGACCGAACAGGAACTGGGTCGAGCGAGTTTCGAACTGGTGCCGATATTAAACGACCTCGGCTTAACGCTGATCGAAGCCGGCCAGCCCGAAGCCTCGCTGCAGCACTTCGAACGCAGCGTTAAGCTGGTTGAAGACCATCATGGAATATTCAGCAGCGACCTGGTCACGCCGCTGCAGGGCACGGGGCTGGCCCTGCAGAAACTCGGCAACCACGCCGGCGCGGTCAATCATTTTCACCGCGCACAGCATGTGACGCACCGCAATGAAGGTGTCGGCAATTTTTCGCAACTGCCGATCATGCAGATGGTGTCGGAAAGCCTGGAGGCGCAGCAATTGTATTCCGACGCCGAGCGGGTGCAGCGCGGCATGCTGAAAATCAATCGTATGAAATGGGGTGAAGACTCCCTGCAAATGGTTGATCCGTTAAAGGATCTGTCGGAATGGTACTACCGTTTCGCCGACTTCAATCAGGCCCGCTTTACTTATCGGAAAGCGGCCGAAATCCAGCTCGGCCATTTGCACCCCGATGTAGAGGACATGCGGTCGCTGCTGCATGAAATGGCCCTGGATTACTTTGATAAATTCGGTGGCTATTGGCTGAACGGTCGACGCCTGAATGATCGGATTCTGTCCAAGACCCTGATCCATAACGGCACCACCGACGCGCATCGCGCGTATGCATTCGTCGCGATGGGCGATTTCTTTATCCAGGTGGACAAATCCAGGAATGCAGCAACCGCCTATCAGAAAGCATGGCAGCTCGCGCAGGCCTATAACATTGATTTCGCGTCTATGGATGTGGATCTGAGCAAACCTGAACAGCTTCATTTCGGACCGTCGCTGGTTTTCAATGAAAATGCGATCGAGAGCGGTACCGGGGAACCCTATTGCGAGTTCAACTTTTCAGTTGGCAGTGACGGCCGCCCGCGGCGAATCAAAGTCATCGAATGCAATCTGAAACCCAATGTACAGCGTTTTGCCATTCAGAATTTCAACCGCGCCCGGTTTCGGCCGATGATCGAAGACGGCACACCGGTGACCCGTGACAACGTCCATGTTCGGCGTGTCTACGTTCCGCGCGAGCTGATTAACAGTAAGCTGGACCAGGCCATTCCGGCCCGCCCGATCGAACAGGAGGCTGTCGTCCCGGTCAAGGAACCGACGCCTTAGCGCAACAGCGAAGGAAACCGGCCTACGAGGACGACAGTACGTTGCGCAACTGATCGCCCAGGCTCTTGCAGGATGCGCTCTTGGTTCGTGCCAGCACCGGTATCGGTACGACGATGGCCGTGACTACCGAGGTGCCGGTCGCCTCAGAACTGATGACACCGAGGGACCGGGACTCCTGCAAATCCCAAATGGTCGCTTCGTAGTCGGAATTGTTGTCCCAACTGAGCACGCCAAAGCAGCCACCACCTGCCGCGCTGAATGAACACGTCATATTCCCCTGCTTGTTAACGACCGCGGACTCGCCATGAATCCAGATCAGATAGCGTACGCCCAGCTCTTCGGTTTTTCCGGCGATTCGCGGGTCTTCTAGCAGCAGGCTCACGGCCTCCGGACGGCTCGGCGCCAGACGGGGCTCGAACCACGGAAACAGTGCGTCTTTGAACTGTTCCTCGTCGATCAGCACGATATCCTTTTTCAGCGGCTGCAGCCGGCTGTACAAACACTCGGTAAAACTCTTTTCCGCTTCGACCACCGCATCCTGCCGGTTGGTCAGCACGACCACCGCCTCACCGTCGCCAACAATCGGTGCCACAGTCATAAACTCTTCCACCGTGGTTGTCACACAACCGCAGAGCAAAGCCGGCGTTAAAAGCAGTGAAAATCTAATGGCATTCAAATTCATTATTCAGTCTCTCGCGCAACGGCTTCCGGCGGCCGCCACTCTTCTTTCAGTACGGCGGAATGGAATTCGCTGACCAGTGCCGCCGCGACATCTCTAAGCGCCATATTCGTCGCGTCGCTCAGCGGTTCCTTTTTGCTGACCAGTGCGCCGCGGTTCTTGCCGAACGCCACGAACGGCCAGTATCCGACCAGCCGGGTGTTTTCGTCATACACGCGAATATGGTACTTCAACGATACAGAGTAGAAATTGGTTGCGGTTTCGCCCGGCGTCAGGAAGGCGAAGTCCTCAAGCACCGGCACCAGTACCAGGTCCAAACCCGGCTGCGGAGCTTGCGAATCCGGATTTTCCACCAGCGACTTGGTCGTGAACATCGAGCTGAAAACCAGATCGAAAAGCCGCCGCTGTTCCACGCCCAGGCTGACGACAATATCTTCTTCGGCATAAGCGAAGCTGGAAAAATCGGGGCTGTAGTGAACTCCCACATCGTAAGGCAGCCGCTCGACCAGCGGCTGTGGAAAATCTTCGCGCAACGCCAAAGTGGTCGAACCGCAAGCGGTGAGCAGCAGCATCGCGCAGATTGCCCAGGCCAGTCGAAGAAAGTAGTAGTGATTGTTGGCTATGCCGTTTTTCAAAATTCGCTCCGGTTTTTTATCGGACCAGAATGGGCTGGTTCTGATTGCTAATTTACCGTAAATTCAGTGTCTGCCGGTGTTGCAATTCGTCTTATCGCAAGCTTGGCCCGCGGCAGCATCATGCTAATACATTTTTAACAACAAAAGTACGAAAAATATAGTATATTAAACAAATTCAAGCAGATTGAAACAAATAGGGTCAATTCAGGGTCGTAATATCTAGGTCGGTAAACTGCCGCTCGGCGAAGACGAAAACGCCGTTCCCAGCGGGTCGCAACTGGAGCACGCAACATGCTGAAAAGAGGGAAAACCCATCTAACTCTCTGTATCTTGGGCGCATCTGCGCTGATATACGGCTGCGCAACACCTCAGATGTCAAGTTCGAGTACACCACCCAGCCCGCCGTCTCCAAGCGGTTCGCCAAGTTCGGCACCGCCATCGCCACCCAGCAGCCCGTCCTCGGGCTCACCGAGTTCCGCGCCGCCAAGTCCAAGCAGCGGCTCTTCAAGCAGTTCGGGCAATCCCAACCCAAGTAATCCCAGCTCAGGTAATCCTAGCTCAAGTTCGGGTAGCCCCGGCAGCAGTTCACCCGGCGGCACCAGCCAGCCCGGTGGAACCGGTTCGGCGGGCGGCGCATCTTCCGATCCGGGGGCCAGCGGAATGCCGGGCGAATCAGCATCGGACTCCTCCGCCAATAGCGGCCAGACCGGCGGTAATGAGACAGAATTGGATGTACTGGAACCCGAACCGGTGACCAGCGACAGCGACAACGCGATGGCGGACGCCAGCGATGCCGCCGGTGGATCTTCGGGCGGCGGCGCTGAAGGCGGCGGCAGCGATGGTGGCGGCGCCGATGGTGGCGGCCAGGAATCCAACGGTGCAATGGCCGATGCCGGCGGTGCGGCCGGCGGCGGCAGTGCCGGTGGTCAGGGATCGCTGGACGATCGTCTGAATGATTCCGTTCAGATATTCGAAAACGGCATGATGGAGCAGATTATCGTCATTGCGTCCTCCATTCCGGGCGGTGACTCGGACAGCCAGGGCGGCGACGATGAATTGCAGCCCGGCGAGGCGCCGCAGAACGGCAATGGCACCGCCGGTGGCGGCAGGGGCCTGGTCATCGTCGAAGGCGATGTATCGCAGCTTCCGTCAGCGGCAGGCAGCGCCCCGGGAGGCGGTGAAGACAATGCCAGCGGGGTTGTCGACCCGACCCAGTCTTCGGACGGCAGCACCGTGGAAAGCAGCCGTGAAGGCGATAACGCGGTACGCAGAATTCTGCTCGCGAAAATTCCCGACGACGTCGGTGACGGTTCGGACGACGATGTCGTCGCCCGGCAGATCAGAGAAGCGGCTATCAATGAAGAAGATCCGGCCCTCAGAGAAAAATTGTGGGAGGAATACCGCAATTACAAGAAATCGCTCAATTAAGCGCGTAACCCGGTGCATCGCAGAGCAGCTGACACCGAAAGCGAGTTGTAGATGACAGGAAAATCCAAAATACTGACCATTACCGCGCTGTTGCTGGTGGCTGGCAACATCGCATTCGCCGGCACCACGATAAAGAAGGTTAACGCCGTGCCGCTGGAATACGCCACCAGCGAACTGCCTGCCGAGGCGCTGCTGGATATCGGTCTAGGTGTGTTGGACCCAGGCGTTTCCGGTGATCTCGAAGACATCGAAAAACTACAGGAAAAGAATATCTACCCGAAAGTCCGGGAAGCGGAAGCGCGCTATATCCCCTATATGCTGCGCAACACGATCGAGCAAAGCAATCTCTGGGGTGCGGTACGCATGGTACCGGAGCAGGACCCGCTGAGCGAGGTCTACCTCAACGGCCGCATTGTGAAATCCGACGGGACCGAGCTTCAGGTAGAAATCAGCGCCAGAGATGCGACCGGCCGACATTGGTTTACCAAGACTTACGACGACATCGCGAGCAAATTCGCCTACCGCGATGACCTGCAGTATCCCGGGGATGTGTTTCAGGACATCTACAACCAGGTTGCCAACGACCTGTACCACTACCGGCAGAAACTCAACTCCGACCAATTGCACGAAATCCGTACCATCGCCAATTTGCGCTATGCCGCCGCGTTGTCTCCCGATGCGTTCGGCGAGCACCTGAAAACTGACAAGCGCGGCAATCTGAGAATCAATCGCCTGCCGGCGGATGATGACCCGATGATGCAGCGGGTGCAACGCATTCGGGAGAGCGAATATCTCTTCATCGACACGGTGGATCAGCAGTTCGCGCGGTTTTTCCATGAGATGGATCCGTCCTATGACAACTGGCGCCGTTTCAGCTACGAGGAAATCATCGCCGAACGGGAACTCAAGCGATCCTCCCGTATGCGCATGCTGGCTGGCGCTGCCGCCGTGGTCGGCGGAGCGGTAACCAGCAGCAAGGCGCGCACCCGAGTCGGCCAGGTAGTTGGCAATGCGGGCATCTTAGGCGGCGTCAGCGCACTCAGGCAGGGTTATGACGTGCGCAAGCAAGCGAAAATACACCAGACCGCGTTGCAGGAGCTGGCCGCGTCCTTCGATGCAGAAATCGAACCCATTGTGATTGATGTCCAGGGAGAAGTCGTGAAACTCAACGGCACGCTGGATGCGCAATACAAGGAATGGCGTGACATTCTGCGTCAGATCTATGCCGAAGAACTGGGGTTGCCGCAAGGCACATCAGTCAATGAGGAATTCACTAGCCAACTTGAACAGTAGCAATCCGGGGCCGAAGCGCGGCCCCGTCCGTTCTCATCCCAAACACGAACCTAGTGGAGGTCTGCGTGGCTGCAGCAGAGCCGGGCACGCTTAAGCCCGGAAAAACCATCGACCGCTACCGGCTGGTACAGAACCTGTCCGGCACCGGCCTGTGGACCAGCTGGCTCGCCACGGATAGCAGCGACGGACAGCAGTATGTGGTCAAGCTGACCGCAGCCGAGCGGGACGATCGCCGGCTGGTTGGTTATCGCGAACGGCTGGAAACGCTGACAAACCTCGCTCATCCCGCGCTGGCCTTGCCGTCAAGAGTCTTTTACGATCAGGGTTTCCTGGCCTATGCAAGGTGCTACCAGGAACAGGACGGTCTGTCCGAAGCCCCGGCTGCCGATCTGCACGAACGCATCAACCACGCCATTCGCATCGCCGAGGCGCTGCATGTACTGCACCGCAGCGATCTCACGCACGGTGCGGTAAGCAGTGCCAATATTCGTATCGGCGACAACGTTCGGCTGGTGGATATTCGGCTTGACAGTCACGGCGGCGAGCGCGACGACCTGACCGGTTTTGCCGAAGTGATCACACAATGGCTGCAGGACCTGCCCGACGACCACCCCCGCTACGCCGACGGCCTGCTGCAGTTGCCGCCGCGGCTGTCGCAGTTGCAGGCCGCATTCACCAACGCATTGGAAAACCAGGCGCCTCTGCCGTCCGCACTGCAAATCCGGGACGCACTGGAGGATGCCAAACTGCAGTGGCAGCGCATGCGCACCGAGACAGTCATTCCCACGACCCCTGAGGACCATGACCTCGATGCGCTGCCGTGGGCAAACCCGCCCGCCGCCACTGCAGCCACAAGCGCTGCGCCGGCAACCGGCCGTCGCCGGACGGGTGTGATCGCCGGTCTCGGCCTGTTGCTGGTCGGTGCCCTGCTGGCGGTGGTGGTGTGGCTGCCGAAGC
The DNA here is from genome assembly GCA_028289465.1 of Lysobacterales bacterium. GTDB lineage: Bacteria > Pseudomonadota > Gammaproteobacteria > Xanthomonadales > SZUA-36 > JANQPM01. The sequence goes on from JANQPM010000045.1 coordinate 17,253, forward strand.
TGGTCGAACAACCGACCGCGCCGACAGTATCCAGCCCGCCCGTCCAGAAAACGGCTGCCGAAGAACCGGCCGAACCGGAACCGCTGACCGAAGAACAACTCGCGCAATTGTTTAATGAACGGGAAGAGGCGCAGGCGGTACTGGACGATTTGATTCAACTTCGTCTGGAACTGGACGCGCGAAAGGTAACGCTGTGGGCAAACAAGGCATTCGAACAGGCGCTGACCGTGAAGGCAGCCGGCGATCAGGCATTCCGGGATCAGCAGTTCGTCGATGCGAGCCAGCACTACCGGCAGGCGCTGGACCAGATGACTGCGATTCAAGACCGTACGCAGGCCGTCATCGACACCGCACTGGCCGATGGCTGGGCCGCGTTTGACCGCGGCGATGCCGAAGCGGCCAAACGCCATTTCGGTCTGGTGCTGGAAATTGATGCGGAACATTCAGATGCGCTGAACGGGATGCGGCGTGCAGAAACCCTGGACCAGGTGCTTGAACTGGCCGAGCAGGCACAACGCGCCGAAAAGGAAGAGCTGTGGGCAGACGCGCGAAGCTACTATCGAGACATCATGAACTTGGATCCGGATACCGACGGCGTTGAAGCTGCGATTGAGCGCCTGACCGGCATTATCAACAACATCGCTTTCCAGGATCATATGTCGGATGGCTTGTCGGCACTGGATGCGGGGCGGCTGGCAGCGGCCGAAAGCGCATTCCTGGCCGCACGGCGCCTCAAGCCGGGCAGTGCCGGGCCGTCAGAAGGCCTGCAGGAAATCAACCGCCGGCGCAAGGAATCCGGACTGCAGCAGCACAGATCCCAGATTCTGACCCTGGAGCGCGAAGAGAACTGGGCCGAAGCCACGGCCGGTTATCAACGCCTGCTGGACAAGGATCCAAACCTGCAATTCGCCAAAGACGGTATCGTCGAAGCGAGAGAGAGAGCCGCATTGGATGCCGCTTTGCAAAACCGGCTGCAGCTCCCCGAACGCTGGTGGAACGCCGAAGGGCGCAACGAGGTCAGCGCCCTGCTGGCCGAAGCCAGGGCGATTCGCAGCGGCGGTCCGAAGCTGCAGCGGCAGATCACAGAACTGGACCGCGCGCTGGACCAGGCAAAGCGCCAGGTCAGCCTGTACCTGCAGTCCGACACGTTATGCGATGTGGTCGTTTACAAAGTCGCCCGGCTGGGTCAGTTCGAAAGTACCGAATTGCAACTGTACCCGGGGCGCTACACCGTGGTCGGCACCCGAGACGGCTTTCGCGATGTGCGCAAGGACGTGCTGGTTTCGCCTTCACCCGGCCAGCAGTCCGTGGAAATACGATGCAATGATGAAGTCTGAAACGATGCGGTGGCCAATCATCGGTGAATGACCAAAGGCAGCGAATGACAGAACAGCCACAAGAATACACGGCGCCATCCAGCAGTACCTCGTCGGCCAACCCGGTTATTACACCGGTTGCGTTCGAACCGCGCTCGGGCGCTCACCGCCGCCGCAGCCCGCAGCGCTGGCTTACTTTCGGCGCGTTGGGATTGCTGCTGCTGCTGGGCACCGCCGCGGTGTATCTGTTCACCGGGCAATCGGTGCTGATCGAATTCGATCCGAGAGCGGACAATATTGAAGTCGACGGCGCGCTGATCACTTTCAAGCTGGGCGATCGCTGGCTGCTGCATTCAGGGGAATATACGGTCGGCGCGGAAAAAGCCGGTTACCACCCGTTCGAAAATACGATTACGGTCACCGATGCCGGCGAGCAGGAGTTTCTGTTCAGCCTGGACAAACTGCCCGGTTATCTTTTCGTCAGCACCGATCCCGAGACAACCGCCGAGATTCGGGTCGACGGTCAGAGCCTGGGGGCCGCTCCGCTGCAAAACCACGAGCTGCCCACCGGCAGCTACCAGCTCGAAATTCGAGCCGAGCGCTATCAGCCCTACGCTGCGGATATCGACATCGAAGGGCTCGGCAAAACGCATGAAATCGTCGCCCAACTGGAACCCGGCTGGTCCGAGGTCACGTTGAATTCCAACCCGGAAGGCGCGCAGCTATGGGTGGCTGACGAAAATCTCGGCACTACGCCGCTGACTGCCGAGGTGCTGATGGGTTCGCGCACGCTGGAATTGCGTCTGCCCGGTTACAAAACCTGGACAACGGAACTCCTGGTATCCGACAACCAGCCGCGGCTGTTGCCGTCGGTGAATCTGGAAAAAGCCGACAATCTGGTCCGGCTCAGCAGCCGGCCAAGCCAGGCCAGCGTGTCAGTGAACGGCGACTACCGCGGCCAGACACCGCTGGAACTGGAACTACCGCCCGGCCGTGAATACCAGTTCCGATTCAGCAAGGCGGGATACCAGTCGGCGCGCCGCAGCTTGCTGGTCGAAGAAGCCAGCGATGCCCGCCTGAGCGTCAATCTGACGCCGATTCTGGGCCAGGTGCTGGTCAACGGCAGCCCGGCGGATGCAGATGTCTATATCGAAGGCGTGCGGCGCGGCAACTTGAACCAGACTTACGAACTGCCGGCCCGGCCACACCGCATTGAAGTCCGCAAACCGGGCTATCTGAGCTATTCCACATCGCTGACCCCGAACCCCGATCTCGCGCAACGCATCGACGTCAAGCTGACCAGCGAAGAAGCCGCCCGACAGGCCAGAACCCCGAGCCTGGTTACTGCGGCTAACGGGTATGCAATGCAGTTGATTCGGCCATCCGGACGCATTGTGCTGGGCAGCCCGCGACGGGAACAGGGCAGGCAGGCCAACGAAGTACAGCGCCAGGTCGAGCTGCGGCGGGCGTTTTATATCGGCGTGCGCGAAATCAGCAACGCGCAGATCAAAGCCTACCGCACCAGTCACGATTCCGGTGTGGCCGGCGAGCAGACACTGTCGCTGGATGAACAGCCGGCGGTGCGGATATCCTGGGATGACGCCGCACGATTTGCAAACTGGCTCAGCGGTATGGACGGCCTGCCCTTCGCCTATCAGGAAAAAGACGGTGTGATGCAGGCTGTACAGCCGATGACCACCGGCTACCGGCTGCCGACAGAAGCAGAATGGGTGCTGGCAGCCCGTTACGAGGGCGACACCAACAACCGGGCGGCCAAACGCTATCCCTGGGGTAGTGCACTGCCGCCGCCTTCCGGGGCCGGTAATTTCGCCGGTTCGGAGAGTACCGATCTGGTGCAGCGGGTGATCAGCAACTACCGGGACGGCCAGCCGGCATCCGCACCGGTCGGGCAATTTAACAGCAATAATCTCGGTCTTTATGATCTGGGTGGCAATGTGCGAGAGTGGATTCATGATTACTACAGCGTCGGCGGTGTCAGTGGCGTGCCGGTCGACCCGCTGGGCCCGAAAAACGGCAGCGCACACGTGGTGCGTGGATCCAGCTGGCGCAGCGGCGCAATCACCGATCTGAGGCTGGCCTGGCGCGGCCAGGGCAGCGACGGGCGTGACGATATCGGCTTCCGGCTGGTCCGGTACGCCGAATGAGGGAATACGATGAACACTAGATATCTGCTGGTACTGTTGGCTTTATTCGGCACCGTGGCGGCACAGGAAAACCCGCCGACGGATGAGCAGAATACCGAAACCGCTGACCAGGCACCGCCAGCACCTGTGGAAGAAGATGGGCTGGAAAGCCTGACTGGCGAGGAAACCGATGCGGAAGTGACAGCCGGAGAAGTGACCACCGGAGAAGCAACCGCCGGAAATGAACAGCAGCGTCAGGGCAACCTGGAACGCTTTAAGCCGTCAGAAGAAATTTCGCTGGACCGGTCAGTGGCGTTTCCTAACGACATTTAATGGGAGTGGTTTTTGGCGCTTCTTACGCCTGCGGCGTAAACCGCACCAAAAACCACGGCATAAATTTGCGCTGGCGCGCAGCGGAGTTTATGAGGTGAAGCCGTTGAGAGATGGTGGCAGTGGTTTGAGGTTGACGGGCGCTTCTTACGCCTGCGATGTAAACCGCACCAAGAACCACGGCATAAATTTGCGCTGGCGCGCAGCGGAGTTTTATGAGGTGAAACCGTTGAGAGACGGTGGCAGTGGTTTGAGGTTGACGGGCGCTTCTTACGCCTGCGGTGTAAACCGCACCAAAAACCACCGCGTAAATTTACGCGCAGCGGAGACATGAAGGATTTTAAGTGTCGCGGTTAAGTGCGGCTGCGAGGATTTTGAAAAAGATTTAGGCTATTCGGGAATTTATGATATGGCTGCAACTATGGAAACACACTCGGCGCTGAGGAAAACTTTTCCGTTTGAGTTTTTCTATCAGATATTTGCGCTGATCGTCTCGTTCATCGCCGTGCATACGGTATATGTCACGCTGGTACGGCCGTCCGCCAGCCGGCTGCTGCAGGAACAGGCGGTGAAGATTGCGGAGGATCCGACCTTTGTGCCGGAGCGCTCGGTCTTTGTGCTGATCAAGGACTTCGAGCAGGAGGCATGCTTCGTACTGCTGTTCTGGGCCATTGCAATCATGGCCTACAAAGCCGTACAGGCCTATCGGGAACGCAGCCTGCTCGAGCGGGACCTGATTCCGCTTAGCGAAGGCATCAGCATTCTTCCCGAGGACAGCCGGGAGTATTCCCGGCCGATTCAGGCATTGGGCACAAAAGAACGTGACTATCTACTGCCGCGCACCCTGCTGACTTCCCTGCACCGGTTCCGTTCGACGCGGGATATCCAAAGCGTCGCATCCACTGCCCGCGAGATGAGCGAATCGGAATCGGAAAGGCTGGAGTCCGAGCTGTCGATGGTGCGCTATATCGCATGGGCGATTCCATCCATTGGATTTATCGGCACGGTAAGAGGCATCGGCGCGGCGCTGGCTCAGGCGCATAAAGCCGTCGAGGGCGATATCACCGGCGTTACCTCCAACCTGGGGGTTGCGTTTAACTCCACCTTCATTGCACTGGTGCTGTCTATTATTCTGATGTTTCTGCTGCATCAGCTTCAGTTAATGCAAGAACGCCTGGTACTGGACAATCAGGAGTACGTGGAAGAACACCTGATAGCCAAGTTGCGCGAAGACTAGTGCGCTCATTTCAATGAACCCGCTTCAGTAACCCTGCTTCAATGACCCTCATACTGGACATTAATGACACTGGACTGCGGCTGTTCCGCGGCCAGGATCTGCTGCAGGTCAGTCCGGGGTTTGTCACCGTGCTGAACAAGACCGCCGCAACCGGGCATGAAGCGCAGCAGCAGGCCAGGCGACATCCAATTCAGACCGAATCCCGTTTCTGGGATCAATTCTCTCAGGACCGGCTGGCACAACCCAATCGCCTGGCGCTGACACATGCCGATCTGGCCTATCACCATCTGAATGCGCTGTCGGCGGATATCGGCGATGCACCGGTGGCGCTGGCCGTGCCGGGCGACTGGTCCACCGAACAGCTCGGTTTGATCGCCGGCATATGCCAGGCGCTGAACTGGAACCTCGCAGCCATGGTCGATCAGGCAATCGCGGCCGCTGACCGGCCCTACCCCGGCCGGCAACTGTTTTATCTTGATCTGCATCTGCATCGCGCGGTGTTAACCGCTTTGGAACAGGGCCAGCAGTTGATTCGACAACAGGTCGTCAGCAGCCGCGAGATGGGCCTGACACGGCTGCGGGAAGCGTGCGCCGAAGCGATTACCCGGCTGTTCATTCAGCGTACCCGATTTGATCCGCTGCACGACGCCGAGGTCGAGCAGCAACTGCATGACAAGCTGGAAACCTGGCTGGACGAAGTTCAGCATAGCGATTCGCTGGAACTGGAGCTGACTCAGCACGACAACCGCTTTACCACCCGACTCAACCTGGACCAGGTGATTAACGCGGCCAGACCGCATTACCGGCGCCTGGCGCGTTTCTTAAACGCCAATCTGCCGGCCGACCGGCCCTGTACGCTGCTGGTGTCGCAGCGCATGGCCCGCCTGCCGGGCATGATGGCCCGTCTGACCGCTCTGCCGCAGACCGATGTGGTCATCGCGGCCGAAGACGCGGTAGCGGTCGGTGCGGCCGAAGCAATTGCCAATGCCGGTGCCGACGGCCCGATCACGCATATACTGCACCGCCCATGGTTGCAGGATACCGATCTCGAGGCGCACCAAAGCCGCCTGCGGGCCTTTCACCGTGAGCAGCCGACCCATATTCTGTACCGCAATCGAGCCTACCCGCTGAGCCGACAAGGGCTGTGGATCGGCAATGGCAGCGCGGACATCTCGCTGGGCGAAGGCATTGCCGACGTCGACGAGCGCCATTGCCGCTTGAGCCTGAACGCCGGTCAGGCGGTGATTACTGACGCCAGCGACGGCAAGACCCGCATCAACCGCCAGCCGTTGGAAGGCGAACTCGAAGTGGGGGTCGGAGATCGCATCGGTATCGGCCGGCCGCAAGTGGAATTGCTGCTGATTCGAGTGGAAGGAAGCTAGGCCGTGGCCCGCAGAAAGCGCGAAACCAATGTCTACAGTATGTCCTTTCTGGACATCATGGCCTGCGGTTTCGGCGCGATCATTCTGTTCTTTGTAATCATCCAGCATGCGACCGAAGACCGCACCGACGATCTGACGGCCGACCTGTCCGGCGAGGTCAACCGGCTGGAAACCGAAGTGGCGCTGGAAGAGCTGAACCGGGCCAAACTGCAACAATCCATCGATGAAATTGAACAGGAAATCGTCACCTCGCAGGCAGAAGCCGACCGCATGCTTGAAGAAGTGACCGACAGCCAGGACGCACTGACCGAACAGGAACAGGAAACCGCCGCGCGGCGCGAACACTTCAATCAACTGGTGACCGATATCCAGGCCATCGAGGAGCGGCTGAAGGAAATACAGGCCGAGCAGGAACTGGGCGGCGAGGACGTGCGCAACTTTTACGGCAGCGGCGATCGGCAGTACCTGACCGGCGTCAACGTCGGCGGCCAGCGCATAATGATACTGCTGGACGCGTCCGCCTCGATGCTGGATGAGACCATCGTCAATATCATTCGCCGGCGGCACCTGCCGGACCGGCAGAAGCGCCGGGCCGACAAATGGCAGCGAGCCCTGCTGACCGTGGAGTGGATCACCACGCAGTTCCCGGAAACCTCCGAATTTCAGATTTACACCTTCAACACCCGCGCCGACCCGGTGTTGAAAGATACGCGCGGCGAGTGGCTCAAGGTCGATCAGGGCCGCCTGCTGGACAACGCAGTCGACGCACTGCGCGAACGCGTGCCCGAAAACGGCACCCGCCTGCATGCGGTGGTTGAAGCAATCAACGACATGAATCCGCTGCCGGATAATATTTTCCTGATCATCGACAGCCTGCCGACCCAGGGCGAATCGCCGCCACGCGGGCCGGGCACGGTCGACAGCCGGCGCCGGCAGCGTTTTTTTGACGACGCCGTGCGGGAGCTGCCCCGGGGCGTGCCGATCAATGTCGTACTGTTTCCGATGGAAGGCGATCCGCTGGCCTCCAGCGAGTACTGGAAACTGGCGGTCCGTACCGGCGGTTCGTTTATGAGCCCGTCCAAGGACTGGCCGTAAACAGCGGATCAAACGAGGTGAGTTAATGCGGTGAAAAAGAAAAAACGCACAGTAGAAACAACCAGCCTATCGTTCCTGGACGCGATAGCCTGTGGTTTCGGCGCGATTATTCTGTTGCTGGTCATCGTCAAAACCGCGCAGCCGATGATTCTGGAGCAGACGCGCGTAGACCTGGAAGGCATCGTCGCACAGTTGCAGCAGCAATTGGTCAAAATCCGCGGTGAAACCACGGTATTGGACCGTACCCTGAACACCGTCGAACAGGAACAGCTGACGCTGGAAGAACGCGTGGCCCGTATGCGTCGCCTGCTGGAACAACTACGCGGGCAATTCGATTCCTCCGGTGACGATAACCGGGCGATCGCGGCACTGGAAAAACAACTGGAGGCGGCGCGTCAGGAACTGAACGAGGCGCAGCAGCGCTTCGAATACAAGAAACCGTTTGAAGACACCACGGTCGGCGGCATTCCGGTCGACAGCGAATACATCATCTTCATCATCGACACCTCCGGCAGCATGTATAACTTTGCCTGGGATCTGGTACTGAAGAAAATCGAAGAGACGCTGGACGTACACCCGACCGTGCTCGGTATCCAGGTACTAAACGACATGGGTGAATATATGTTCCCGCGCTTTGCCAACCGCTGGATACCCGATACGCCGGCGCGCCGGCAGGCCATCATTCAGCGCTTAAGAACCTGGAATGCGTTTTCCAACTCCAGCCCGGTGGAAGGCATCAACAAGGCCATCAGTACCTTCTATGCCGCGGACAAGAAAATCAGCCTGTACGTGTTCGGCGACGAATTCACCGGCCATTCCATCGACGAAGTGGTCGGCACCGTGGATAAGATCAACCGCGTTACCGCCCGTGGCGAGCGCCTGGTGCGGATTCATGCCGTCGGCTTTCCGGTGCAGTTCATGCGCCCGGCGCCGCAGCAAACCACCGGCATCCGCTTCGCAACGCTGATGCGCATCCTCAGTCAGCGTAACGGCGGCACCTTTGTCGGGCTGAATTCGCACCGGCCTTAGGCCCTATCCGTAGCGAAAGCAAAGAATCTAAGCACCCAACTCTGCTTGCACGGCCAATCTATGATCACACAATGAAGATTGTTAGATATTCTCTATTACAAACCAAACAAACAGAATAAAAGCCAATGCAAACAGTATTTGCTGCCCTTGCAAAAAAAACTTTGTCCATTTAGCCTCAATATCATATTTTGAGTTCGCATGTGCGGTATTTGCCACAGAACCAAATGCCAAGAACCCACACGCAAGGCTTAAAATAATACTGATCCAACAACCTATAATCATCCAAAATGCGATCAGTTGTCCGTTTTCATTAGGCAGTAGTACTTTTAGGAGTGCAACACTGATAACGAGAAAACCACTCGCAATCGTTACAAGCTGTTTTGCCACATCGAGCATCGTCTCTGTCGCAAATCTCTTATAACTATTATTCGTGTCACAATTCACTATCTGGCATCCAATTATTACCAATTCTTAGCACCACGGTTGGGGGCACCTGTATTCCCTCAGTGCTCTGACCAAAGCCGCCTTAGAAACCAGATCTTCTACAGTTCTATGGCGCTCTATATGTTCGAAAAACTCTTGCAATACCTCCATAGCCCTTGCAGCAGATATGTTCTCATTGCTCTCACTATCCCGCACTTCGCCTAGTAGGTATTTCAGAGCCTCCCTAGTGAACTTAATTCGCCTCTCACATGCATAGCCAACGAGCTGAGCGATCACAGGCTGTTGAAGCTCATTCGGCATTGGATATTCAGATGACAGATAGGCTTCTATCCTTCGCGGCAGAATATGGCTCTTCTTATTCCTGGACTTACCAATTCTCACTTTAATGATCTCCCCACTATTCCCGGCTTCTCGCTAATAACGATTCATATTTCCAATAAAACCCCCAAAGCTTCATTGGCCGCCCTAAACTTACAAATGCACCTTATCCACCACGTACTTGCAATCCGAATTTGGAATGTTTGCACCCAGGTCGTAAATCTTGTCCCAGCCGTCCTTGTCTTCGGCCCGGGTTTGAACGCGCGTGCGCAATATTTTGCTGTCGCGGTCGATCCAGACCACATTGGCGCCTAGCGGGCTGCTTCGAGTATCGGTCGCAACGCTGTGTACGATGGCCTCGTCCGGTATGTCCAGATAGTCGCACAAATCCATGGTGACATAGAGCCGGGTATGGCCTTTCTTTGCGCTGCGCCCGAGCAGCCCGACCAGCGCACGCAGGTTCGGCGGCTGCGCCGGGTCGGCAACCAGCGCCTCGACGACTTCGTTATACCGGCGGCGGCCGGAAGACTGCTTCGACACTTGCTTCCCTCCCTTGTCCCGGCCCACTGCCCGGGCCTGCGGTTCCACTTGGTGGATGTCTGATTAATAGCAAATATCGCCCGTTCGTGCTGAACGGACAGGCATTGGCCGGCTGCCGGCCGCTTCGGTGCGGGCGATTCGCCGCATTCCTGATACACTCTTCACAATCAGGAAATCCGTTGGTTCATGCAGCCCGAAAATATCGTCTTCACCATCTTTGTGATTTTTACCGGTGCCGCGCTGCTGGCAACCTTAACGCTGTATCTGCGCCAATCCATGATTCTGGCGTATATTCTGCTCGGCGGCCTGGTCGGGCCGGCCGGTCTGGGCCTGGTCAGAGACACGCAACTGGTCACCAATATCGCGGAAATCGGCATCGTATTCCTGCTCTATCTGCTGGGCCTGAACCTGTACCCGCAGAAGCTGTTCAAAATGTTACAGGAAGCGCTGCGGGTGACCCTGTGGAGCACGCTGATTTTCTTTGCACTGGGTTTCGGTTTCGCGTGGGTCTTCGGGCTGAGCGTCATCGACTGCCTGATCGTCGGTGCGGCCACTACGTTTTCCAGCACCATTCTCGGTCTGAAGCTGCTGCCGACCACCGCGCTGCACCACAAACACGCCGGAGAGATCATTATTTCAATCCTGCTGCTGCAGGATCTGCTGGCTATCGTGGTGCTGGTGAGCCTTCGAACCGCCGCACCGGAGACCCCGGTGCTGCAGGGTATTCTGAGCGCGCTGATCGCGCTGCCGCTGCTGGTCGCCGGCGCCTATCTGGCCGGCCGCTACCTGCTGCCCCGGCTGCTGCACCGCTTCGACCGGATTCAGGAATATACGTTCCTGCTGGCCATCGGCTGGTGCCTCGGTATGGCCGAACTGGCGTCGACCATCGGCCTGTCCTATGAGACCGGTGCGTTTATCGCCGGTGTCGCAGTCGCGACCAATCCGATTTCCCGGGTGATTGCCGAGCACTTAAAGCCGCTGCGCGACTTCTTTCTGGTGATTTTCTTCTTCGCGCTGGGCGCGCGGCTGGAAGTGGAACCGGTACGACAGGCACTGCTGCCCGGCGCGGCGCTGGCCGCCCTGGTGCTCGCGGTCAAGCCGTGGGTGTTCAAAAAACTGCTGGTGGCCGAGAGGGAAACGCCGCTATTGTCCCGGGAAATCGGTTTCCGCATGGGCCAGATCAGCGAATTCTCGCTATTGATCGCGCTGATGGCCATACAATCCGGCGTGCTCAGCGAGCAGGCTTCTTATCTGATTCAGGTTGCCACGATGCTGTGTTTTATCGGCTCCAGCTTCCTGATCGTGCGGATGTACCCGACCCCGATCGCGGTTTCCGACCGTCTGCGGCGCGACTGAGGCCTATTCGGTTGCGCGCCGCACCGGAAACACCGCATGAAACCTGCCCGCAGTCCCGGTCTCCACGCTGATTTCAACGGCGTCAGTCGAATCCGCTTTGGCGCCGATCAGCATCAGGTGGTAACCGCCGGGTTCCAGCACCAGACTTTCACCCGGCAGAATAACCGCCTCGGGGACTGCGCGCATTCGGCTCACGCCGTCAACCACCACGCTCTGGTGCAACTCCACCGATGCATACTGCGGGCTGGCGAAACCGGTCAGTGCAATAGGTTGCGTGCTGCGATTGCGAAAGTGTGCGTAGGCGGCCGTCATGCTAGCGCCCGGCGGCATTCCGCGCACCCACGATTTCTCGATCGTCAGCGCGGCTGACGGCGAATTGTCACAACCGGATACCATCAGGCAAAAAACGATATATGCCAGCGGCCGCATGCTAGGATGGAACTGGAACGGCAGTAATGATCTGAACATAAACTAACCCTGTTTCACGCTGTACTGCGTTATGTTTTTACGGTTTTTGGTTAACCCGTACCGGCACCGGAGCCCGGACGGAAAAAGGAGCGATGTAATGCGGCAGCTAATTCTCATCAGTGTCATTGTTGGAGCTTGTAGTATGACAAATGCGGAATCGGAAAACTCCGTAACGATTTACTCCCGCGCTCAACCGGGTGCGGTCCCGGCAGAATTGTACCGGCCCGTTGCCGGGCGCAACCGTTATGGCGGACAGATCCCGGGTTTTGCAATGGTGCGGCACGAGCGCGACTATACCATCGACAAAGGGCTCTCGCAGTTGCGCGTAACCGACGTGGCTGCACTGATTGACCCGACGACGGTCGCGTTCCAATCCTTGTCCGACCCGTCCACCCGGGTATTGGAACAGAGTTTTGAATACGACCTGGTCGGCAACGACAAGCTGCTGGAACGCTATCTGGGCGAAACCATCGTGGTCGAACAAACCCGCGGCGATCAGGTCGATACGGTCGAAGGCCGGCTGCTCGGTACCGGCGGAGGACTGATTATCCAACTGGCGGACGGCAGCATTCAGACGCTGAACCACTACAGCGCGATTCGCTTCCCGCAGCTACCGGGCGGGCTGATTACCAAACCGACCCTGGTGTGGCTGTTGAATTCGCGCGCGAGCGGCGAGCAGCGTACGCGTATCAGCTACCAGACCGATGGCATGACCTGGTGGGCGGACTACAACGCGGTGCTGGATGAGTCCGATGGCTGCCGCGTAGACCTCAGCGCATGGGTCAGCATCATTAACCAATCCGGTACCGGCTACCCGAAAGCCAAGCTGAAATTGATCGCCGGGGACGTGCACCGGGCCCAGCCCAACATAAAGCATGACCGCCGAATGGTCGCCAGGATGGAAATCGCCGAAATGGACGCCGGCGGATTCAGCGAAAAAGAGTTCTTTGAGTATCATTTGTACACTCTGAGCCGGCCGACCGACCTGCCCGACCGCTCGACCAAACAGCTCGAACTGTTCCCTACCGCGCAGAACGTGCGCTGCGACAAGGAACTGGTATTCGCACCGAGCCGGCAGATACGCTACTACGGCGGCACCTCGCTGGACCAGAACTACGGCCGCAGCCTGCAATCGGATATCGGTGTTTTTCTGCGCTTTAAGAATGAAAAAGACAACAAGCTCGGCGTGCCGCTGCCGGCCGGCCGTGTGCGGGTCAGTCAGCTAGACGACGATGACGGCAGCCTGGAGTTTATCGGTGAAGACATTATCGACCATACGCCGAAGGACGAAACTATTCTGATCGAACTAGGCAATGCCTTCGACGTCGTTGGCGAGCGCCGGCAAACCGATTTCCGCATCGACACCCGGACCCGGCAACTGTGGGAGTCTTTCGAGGTGAAACTCAGAAATCACAAGTCCGAGGACGTAACGGTCGCAGTGATCGAATCGCTATTCCGGGCCGCGAACTGGGAAATCCAGTCACCCAGCCAGTCCTTTACGAAACTGGATGCGCATACGATTCGATTTGATGCCGACATTCCGAAAGACGGCGAAACGACCATCACCTTCACCGTGCATTACACCTGGTAATCCACTTGGCGATTTGGCGGCTGACTACCCCACAAGCGGGGCTTTGCAGCCCCGTTTTTATATGAAACCAAAAGCTGCAGGTGTCAGGCAGACACCGTGGAGCGAGGCTCCTCACGGCAGCGAGACCGCCATTTGAAAATACCGCGATCCGCAGGAGCGCCTCTAGGCGCGATAACCGGGTTTCGCTAATAGGCCATGATTAACGTTAACCGATGACGCTAAAGACATTCGCGCCTAAAGGCGCTCCTACGTCACGACAAAGCGGACACAAGACGCCTTTAAATCAATAACCTCCGTGCCACGTCAGGTAGCTGTGATGGCCGATCGGAACCGTCAGACTGATTCCGGAATGCCCGTAGCGACCGTACCGGCGGTAGTGGTGGCGATGATGGTGACGGTAATACGGGCGCAGATCACGCCGGTAGTCATAAATATAGCGAATCGGGCGATAGCGCCTTTTCGGATAGCCGTAGTGGTGCGTGCGGTGATGCCCGCGGTAGTGGCGTGCGCCGCGATGATGCCCGCGGTAATGGCGTGCGCCGCGGTGATGCCGGCGCTGATGGCGGTAGTGTTTACCGTGCGAGTGATGGCCATGGTACCCGCCATGATGGCCATGACGGTGCTTATGCCCGGCCATCGCAGGACCGCTAACCGCCAGTGCGGCAGCGATAATCACGCCGGCCAGCAAGGCTTTGTGCCGGTGGTTACTCATCGTTAAACAACCTCCTTTGCCGAGAATTGCCGGTACGATACACTGGGTCTACTGAACAGCGACTGAATAACGCAGCGAATGATTAACAAAATCCAACACGAGCAAATACTGGAAATCAACCTGGCCCGCCCGCCGGTCAACGCACTCAACGGGGCGTTGGTGAACGCGCTGACGGAAGCGGTCAAACAGGCGCCGAACGAGGGCTACCGGGCCATTGTGCTGTCCGGCAGTCCGGGCATTTTCTCCGCCGGTCTGGACGTTCCCGAACTGCTGCAACTCGACCGCTGCGGACTGTCGGCTTTCTGGCAGGATTTCTTCGCTATGCTGGAAACGGTAGCCCGGTCGGCGATTCCGGTTGTTGCGGCCATTACCGGCCACAGCCCCGCAGGCGGCGCGGTCCTGAGCCTGTTTTGCGACTACCGCATCATGAGCCGGGGCGATTTCAAAGTCGGCCTGAATGAAGTACAGGTCGGTCTGGTAGTGCCGATGGTGATACAAAAGGCGCTGATGCGCCTGATCGGCCGTCACCAGGCCGAACGTCTGCTGGTCGCCGGCGCTATGCTGAATCCGGATCAGGCCCACGCCATCGGTCTGGTCGACAGACTGACCGACGCAGATTCCACCATCGAGGAAGCATTGCAGTGGTGCCGTCAACATGCGGGGCTGCCGCAGCTGGCGATGCTGACCACCCGCCAGATGGCACGTGGCAACCTGACCTTGCTGTTCGATGACGCCAGTCTGCTCCGCGTGGAAGAGTTCGTATCGCACTGGTTCAAGCCGGAAACCCAGAACGTGCTGCAGAATCTGGTAGCACGGCTCAAGGGCAAGTAAGTCAACCGCTTGCAGCCGATTCAGAATCTATTGAGAAGCTCCGCAGCGCCCTGAACTGCAAGCGGTTTGGTTTCATGCTATATTTACGTAAGGATTCGTACTACGGCGTGAACGACGCCCGCCTGATCGAGTATAGGCAACATGAAACCCAGCACCGCGATATACACTTTGGCCGGCTCAAGCTTACTGCTGGCGGCCTGTGCGCACAAAGCCCCGGTCGCCGACCCCGACAACGATGCCAAACACGACGTGGACGTCGTCAGTCCGGGCGTTGCGCTTATCATCAAGCGCGAAGGCCAGGTAGCGCTGGACGACCCCCGCCTGTCCTGTGCCAAAGAGCGTCCGATCGGCAGCAATATGATCCAGCATGTCTGTATGACCAAGAAAGAACGCAAGCAAATCGCTCGCCAGGCTCAGCAGGCACTGATGGATATTCAGGACCGCCAGCGGGTGCTGCCGTGAAAGGTCCGGGTTGAAGTAGTTCTAGGCGAAAGCCGCTCAACCTGATATAAAGTGCCCTGCAACTCGTTATGCCCTGCCACAGGATTGGCGGAATTCCAGCTTGATAGAAGGACTCAATAACCCATGAAAACCAACAAAATCGGCGGCTGGTCAGCCGTTATCAGCTTCTCCTTGTTCCTCGGCGCGTGCGCGTCAAACGAACAACCGCTGCCTGACAGAAGGGCCGCTGTCGATGAAGTAACCCCCGGAGTTGCTTCTATCGTGAAATCCGAAGGCCAGGTGGCAACGGATGACAACCGTATTGTTTGTAAACGGGAAAAGAAGCTGGGTACCAATATCAGCCACCGGGTCTGCATGACCAAGGCCGAACGGGATGCGCTGGCTGAAGACACCCAGCGCGGTTTGCGTGAGCTCAACGAACGCGCCATCAACAGCAGCCTGCCAACCGGAGAAAGCGGCGCCGGCAACTGACCACGTCATTGACCGCCCGGCCCGCCTCCGGTGCCGGGCATTATCCGCAAGCTACAGGCGGCCGATTAAATCCAGCGTGATTTCCGCGGTCACTCCCCAGATATTGTGTTCGCCATGCCGATAACTGTGGTAGTGATAGCGCCGGCCGTCGCGCACTACCTCATAGCGTTGAAACCGCTCAGGCTGCTGCAAGTCGGATAAGGGCACCTGAAACACCACATCGACTTCCTGCATATCCGGTGCGATGTCGGCGCGCGGATCCACCAGCGCGACCACCGGCAATACCCGGAAATTAGAAACCGTGTCAAAAAAATCCAGCAGGCCCAGCGGTGTGACGAAACCGGGGTCCAGACCGATTTCTTCCTGCGATTCCCGTAACGCGGTATCAATACCGGTCCGGTCGCCGGCTTCAATGCTGCCGCCCGGAAAGCTCACCTGGCCGGCATGCAGGTTCAGTGCACCGCTGCGGCGGGTAAACAATACAGACAGACTTTGCGACCGGTTGACAATAGGCACCAGTACCGCGGCCTTGCGGCCCGGCTGATAGTCGCTACCGGCATTCGGCGGCTGGTAGCCGCGAACCGGAATATCGGCCCGGTTCATGGTCAGCGGAAACAGGCCTTTACCCAGCCGTGTCAGCACCTCGCTCATGTGGCAAACCATGTCGCCTTGCGGTCATCCAGTTCGCTCATGATTTGCCGCCGCTGCGACTCAGACAACCGGGACCAGGCCGCGATTTCATCCTGATGCCTGAAACAGCCGATGCAATAGCCGTCGATATCAAGCGTGCAGATATCGATGCAGGGCGTGGAACATCCGGGCGGCCCTGAATCCGGCATGTGATCGGAAAAGTCCGGTTTGTCGCGCTCGGCCATGATTGTGGTTTCGCTATAGGCAAGCAGATTTGTGAAAAACAACGGGGCAGCCATGCTGCCCCGTCTGCATCCCATTGCCCGGGTTGTCAAGACATGCTATTCAGCGTTGATTTCAACGAGCTCCAGGTCAAACTTCAATGCCTCATTCGGACCAACCAGCGGCGGCTGCCCGCGTACGCCGAACGCCAGTTCGGGCGGCACAAATACCTGCCAGGTCGACCCGACCTTCATCAGCGGCAGGACTTCCTGCCAGCCGAGCGGTACCGAATTGACCTTTACTTTCTCGGGTACGCCCCGGGCGAATGAGCTGTCGAATTCGCGGCCGTCCATTTTGGAACCACGGTAGTTTATCGTGACCGTGTCTTCCAATTTGGGAAGTGGGCCGCTGCCGTTCTCAATCACGCGGTACAGCACGCCGCTCGGCAGCGCCACAATACCGGTCTTGGTACGGTTATCGGCCAGGAACTGATCGCTTTTCGTTTTGTTTTCGTCAGCGAGTTGCCTATAGGCATCAATTCGTTCCTGCTGAATTTTCTGATTGAATTCACGCAGTTTGGCAACCATTTCCGGTGCCGGAACTTTTGGGTCCCTGCCCGCTGCTGCATCACGAATCGCGGCAATCACCGCCTCCGGATCAATTTCATCTGCACGGGATTTAATATCGGCACCCATATCCCAGCCGATGGCGTAGCTCAGCTTGCCCTTATCCGTCGTTGTGTCCTGTGCCGACACCGCGCTGACGGTAAGCAAAACCGTTGCGCCGATGACCAATCTCAACAGCATTCAGTGTTCCTCCTTGCCCTGAGGCAGTATTCGTTTCCGGCACCAAGCGTCAACCGGCCCCAAAACCGCAGTATTTTACCGGAGCGAAGCATGGCTTTCCATCGAAAAGCGTCCGCTTTTTCTAAACGGACGCTGCTTGGATCGTTCGCCAGAGCCTGGTCATCCGATATCCGCTAGGCTAAGACTTACGACACCGCAACAAGTTTCCACCAACTATTGGATGAATTCGCCAACCACGGCCGAAAACGCCGCCGACCGGACTCGGCGAATTTATGATTTCAACTATAAATCATTTACTTACGGGAGAATTCAGGGTGGCACGAAACCTGCATAACTGTATTTGTGAATTTGTATGACAGGAGCTGACCAATGGGAATCTTCTCCCGCCTAAGTGACATTATCAATGCCAATATTAATTCCGTCCTGGAAAAAGCGGAAAATCCGGAAAAGATCATTCGGCTGATGATCCAGGAAATGGAAGACACTCTGGTAGAAATCCGCTCGGCGGCCGCCAAATGTATCGCCGAGAAAAAGGAACGCCAGCGCCATATCCAGCATCTGGAACGGGAACAATTGGAATGGGAGCGCAAGGCGGAACTGGCGCTGAGCAAAGACCGCGAAGATTTGGCCCGCGCGGCGCTGGCCGAGAAAGCCAATATCAATGACCAAATTGACGCGTTGCGCGAAGAATTGCAGCTTATCGACGAGCAATTGAAGAAATTCAACGCTGATATCACCCAGTTGCAGACCAAGCTGAACGATGCGAAGAAGCGCCAGCGCAGTATTGTGATGCGGCATAAAACGGCGACTTCGCAACTGAACGCAAAGCGCCACATCCACGCCGATACGCTGGATGAAATGATGTTTCGGTTTGAAACCGCCGAGCAGCGTATCGACCGAATGGAATCGGAAGCGGAGTCATTGGACATCGGACGGCGGCGCAGCCTGTCAGACGAGATTGCCGGCCTGGAAGACGATGATCGGGTCGATCAGGAACTGGAAGCCTTGAGGGCCAAGGTAAAGGGTCAGGCCAAGCCGAAATCCGCCGACAAGAGCAGCAAGAAGGAATCCTGACATGTCAGACCTTATCCCGATTCTATTAATCACGGTTTGTGCGCCGATCTGGATCGTCTTCCATTACATCGCGAAGATCAAAACATCCAAAGGCCTGTCACCGGAAGACGAGCAAATGCTGAGCGAAGTGTGGGAAAACTCCCGCAAGATGCAGGATCGGATTGAGACCCTGGAACGCATACTGGATTCGCAGGCTCCGTCGTGGAGGCGCCATTCATGAGCCGCCTCGCACCCAGAAAGAATCCACACCGCCTGTATCGCGACAAGCAAAATGGAATCCTGGCGGGCGTCTGTGCCGGGCTGGCGCATTATTTCGGCTTCAACCGCACAGCCATACGTGTTGTGTTCGGTTTCAGCTTTCTGTTTATCTGGCCGATCGTGATCTACATTATTCTGGCACTGACTATCCCGGCCAGGCCGGAAAGCCTGTACGAGAGCCAGGAACAGGAGAACTTCTGGCGCGGAGTCAGCAATGCACCGCGGGATATCTTCGGCGAGCTACGCCACCGCTCGCGTGACCTGGAAATGCGCCTGCAGCGCATGGAAGCCTATATCACTTCACGGGAGTTCGAGATTGATCGCGAGCTGCAACAAACCGAATAAATCGGCCGCAACTGCGACGAAACGAGTGGGAGAAACGTCTTTCTGTAACAGAAACCAAGGAATACCGTTAAACCAATTAAACGCCGGTGAAGTCTGACTAGGTATAGCCTGACTAAGCGGACCAGATCAATCAGCAACAGGCAAAACGGCCATCACCGAGAAGGTAAATATCCCGAAAAGGGAAATATCGAATTAAGGTAAATATCATGGAAGCGTACGAAAACCCAGCAAGCGGTCCGAAACCGGCAGAAACGCCGCCGGTGTTTGCCTCACCCTGGTTTGCCCTGTATTTGGCCTTCAGAAACGGCATGCGCCGGGTGGACGTAGACAGCAACGAAGATAAATCATCGGAAACGCTTCGCTCGAAGGAACATTAGACCTGCGATTCAGCCCGACCGGACGGGACTTCCCGCCACCGGCCCGTCAGCGGGCATTTCCATCCACATCAAACTGACATACCATATGCCGCTCTCCAGCTAGCCGCTGCCGGCACTCGTCCCGGCGTACGATGCGTGGGTTAATAAACAGCGAGAGCACAAAATGCCTTATCAGAATATCCAGGTGCTGCAGGACGGCGCCGTCGAGACCATCACCATCAATCGTCCTGACAAGCTCAACGCGTTGAACCAGCAAACCTTGCTGGAACTGTCCGACGCGTTCAGTGCCGCGGCCGTTAACGACGCGACACGCGTTGTCGTTATTACCGGCAGCGGCAATAAGGCCTTTGTCGCCGGTGCCGATATCGGCGAGATTCAGGAACTGAGCCCGATAGACGCGCATGCGTTCTCGGAACTCGGCCAGCAGGTCATGCTCGGCATCCAGCATCTGGACAAACCGGTCATTGCGGCAATCAACGGCTACGCCTTGGGCGGCGGTTGCGAACTGGCCCTGGCCTGCAACCTGCGCATCGCCGGGGACAACGCATTGCTGGGTCTGCCTGAGATCAAGCTGGGCATCATGCCGGGGTTCGGCGGCAGCCAGCGTCTGACGCGCCTGATCGGCGCCGGCCGGGCGCTGGAAATGATGCTGACCGGTGAACCGGTAGCGGCCGGCCGGGCAGAACAAATCGGCCTGGTCAATCAGGTGGTTGAAGCGGGTGCTCTGCGAGATACGGTCTCCGACTATGCCGAACGCCTGGCACGGGCCGCACCGCACGCGCTGCACGGCATATTAGACGCGGTAAACAAAGGCGCCGATCTACCGCTGGAAGCGGGCCTGGAGCTGGAAACCGACCGTTTCGCGCTGTGTTGCGCAACCGAGGACATGCGCGAAGGCACCAGCGCGTTTCTGGAAAAGCGCAAACCGGAATTTCGCGGCTGCTGAACCTGCGCTGGACAAGGTCTGCAGAAGTGCCTTTAGTCGCGAAAGCGGGTTCTTGATACCTAGCGACTCAACTTGCCATTACGCCTAGAGGCGCTCCTACGGCGAATCCATTGGTCTCAGCGCGGGTGGCTGTCTAGTGGGTTTGCCAGTCGACCTGGTGGCCCGGACCGTAGTACATCTTCTCGCCGGCCAGAATCGCTTCGGCGACCCGGTTTTCCGGCGGCGGCAGCGGACAGGTCGAGTATTCGTTAAATACGCAGGGCGGATTATACGATTTGTTGAAATCCAGGATTATCTTGCCGTTCTCCGGCAAACCGGTATACATAAAGCGACCAGCGCCATAGGTCTGACGGCCGTTGGTCTTGTCGGCGAAAATAAAGAACAAGCTCTTTGAATCCTGATCACCCACCGCGGCCAGACGATACGTGCGTTCGCCGAGTGTAAATACGGCCGTGCCATACTTCGGATTGTCATTAAGCTGCCCCAGCACGTTGCCGATCGGAATGGTCTCGCCCGCCTCAGCGGGCTCGAAATGCGCTTCGATACGCCATTTCGGAGTTATCGGGAAATATTCCAGACCGGTAAAATTCAGCCGGCTGGGCGCTTCGCTGTCCTTGACCCGCAACGCGAACGAGCCGCGGTCAATCACATAGAACTGCGTGGTTCCGCTGCTGACCACCGTTACCTCCCCCTGAGAGTCCGGGACCAGTGGCACACTAGTCGCCAGCGGCTGACCGGCTGCTGTCACATCGGCATCTGCTACCGGCGTAAATCGAATCTCATCGCCGTTCAGATAGATCGTTCCCCAATGCGCCGCGCCGCCATACAGCACGATGTCATTGTCAGCAGCCGACCCAACCCGGTTTTCTCCGGGTTGCAGCCAATGCAAACCGACCAGGCTCAGCCAGCCGGTCGGGCGCTGCAGAGACTCGCTGCGGCTTTCGCGCCAGTCGCGAATTTCCTGTCCGTGATCGAACGCGGTGGGTTCGGGTTTCGCTACCGGCGCTTCGTGCGGGCCGGCACAACCGGCCAGTGCGATGCACAGACCCAGCAGCATAGAGAGGTTTGGAATGGTCCTGTTGGTCATCGGGTTTTCATCTCCATTTTCCGTATCGGCAACGGTTCAAGCGCGCCCGTAAATATCTTCAAACCGTTCGATATCGTCTTCGCCGAAATAATCGCCGGTCTGTACTTCGATCAGATGTACATCTTCAGTGCCCGGATTTTCCAGCCGGTGCAGGGTCTCCACCGGAATATAGGTGGATTCATTGGCATTCAGTAAAAACTCCTCATCGCCGAGGCGGACTTTCGCGGTACCTTGTACCACGGTCCAGTGCTCGGCCCGGCGATGATGCAATTGCAAAGACAGCACCTGCCCGGGTTTGACGACCAGGCGCTTGACTTTGCAATCGTCCGCGTCTTCCAAAATGGTATAGCTGCCCCAGGGGCGATGCACGGTCTGATGATAGGTCGCGGCATCATGGTCGCGGTCGGTCAGATGGTCCACGACCTGTTTCACTTCCTGGGCCCGCTCCTTGTCGGCTACCAGCACCGCATCGCCGGTATCCACGATAACCAGATCGTCAACGCCGACCGCGGCGACCAGCCGGTTTTCGCCTTGAACAAAGCAGTTTTTGGCTTCCACCAGAACCGCCTTGCCACGTATCTGATTGCCGGTGCTGTCCGATTCGTATAGTTCGCTGATCGCTTTCCATGAACCGATATCGCTCCAGCCGAAATCGCCGGAAACCACAGCGCAATTGTCCGCTTTCTCCATCACCGCGTAGTCGATGGAAATGCCGGGGCAATCTGCGAATAGCTCGGCCGGTATCTCCATCGGATCATCGGCAGCGTCCATGCCGTTCCAGCACTGATCGACCGCCTGCATGACTTCCGGCGCGTGGCTTTGCACCGCATTCAGCAGTGTGTCGGCACGGAAACAGAACATGCCGGAATTCCAGTGGTATTCGCCCGATGCCAGGTACGCCTTGGCGGTCTCCATATCCGGTTTCTCGACAAAGGCTGCGACGCGCCGTCCGGGGCTGTCATCGAATGCGTCACCGCTGCGAATATAGCCGTAGCCGGTTTCCGCATGCGTCGGATAGACGCCGAAAGTCACCAGATAGCCTTTGTTCGCCAGTTGTTCGGCGTCCTGCACAGCTTGCTGGAAATTCTGTTGATTGGCGATCAAATGGTCGGCCGGCATCATTAACAGTACCGCGTCACCGCCGCAGGTGGCTTCGACCCATTTCGCGGCCAGCGCGATTGCCGGTGCGGTGTTGCGGCCGAACGGTTCGAGCAGAAAGCTGAAACGGTCATCGGCAGCCGCGGAACGGTAGAGATCACGGGTATAGAAATAGTAATCGCGGCTGGTCACGGTCAGTACGCGGCCGCCGGTACCGACCCGGCTTGCGCGATCGACGGTTTTTTCCGCCAGTGTCTGGCCGTCCGCCAGGTGCATAAACGGCTTCGGGTGTGCTTTTCTCGACACCGGCCAAAGCCGTGTGCCGGCACCGCCAGACAGAATTACCGGAATAATCATTCGGTCAAATACTCCCTTTTAAATGTTCCCTTTCAAATATCGTGTTCTTGAAGCCAGGCAAGGCACGCCTCCAAAGCGGTCTGAAATTCACCAGACCGGATATTAAATTGTTGCTGAATCCGCTCGCTGTTCAGTACGGAATATACCGGTCGCGTCGCGTCCTGCGGAAAATCCTCAGACGGAATAGCGGTGATCTCAGGCGGCTTGATCAGCAGTTCCCGTTGCACCGCTGATTCAACAATATGCACCGCAAAATCATACCAGTTCATGGTCGTATTGTCTGAATAGTGATAAAGCCCGCCGCGCACCCTGGCATCCTGCCGGCACAGCGATTCGGTCACACCGGCCAGCGATAGGGCACTGGTCGGGTTGCCCCACTGATCGTTGACGACCGTTAGCCGGGGCCGTTCGCGGGCCAGGCGCAATATGGTCTTTACAAAATTACCGGACCATGGCGAATACACCCAGCCGGTTCGCAAAATGAAATAGTCGCATCCGGTATTCTGCACCGCGGTCTCGCCGGCCAGCTTGCTCGCCCCGTAAACGCTTTGCGGTGCCGGCGTATCGGTTTCGCGATAAGGCTCGCGGCGGCTGCCGTCAAAGACATAGTCGGTGGAGTAGTGGATCAGGCGCGCCTGGTGGTCGCGGCACCAGGATGCGATCAATTCAGGTGCCTCTGCGTTAATGCGGAAAACCTTTTCGGGCTCGCTCTCCGCCCGATCCACCGCGGTATAGGCGGCCGTATTGATCACGACTTCCGGATGGACACGCGAGAGTTGTTTTTCCAGACTGGAAAAATCGCCGATATCCAGCCTGTCTGCCTCGTTTCGGGCTTTCCTGGAGCCGTATAAGACCTGACCCGGCAAGCTACCCGTGTGTCTCAACGCACTGCCGATCTGACCGCTGCTGCCGGTGATCAGAATCCTCATTCGGGAGTAGCGGCGCTGAAGCTCGGCAGGCGGTTGGCCGGCACCTGCGCCAGCCGGGGGGCGGCAGCATCTTTGGCTGAAATCTCGCTTGGCTCGATACGCCAGTCTATGCCGATATCCGGGTCATTCCACGCGATACCGGCATCTGCATCCGGGTTGTACTCGCGGGTACAGAGATAGTTGATCATCGCGTAATCGGACAGCACGATAAACCCGTGCGCAAAGCCTTCCGGGATATAGATCTGCGAGAATTCATCGGCTTTCAGTTCAAACGACTCCCACTGTGCGAAAGTCGGTGAGTCCGGACGGATATCCACCGCGACATCCAGTATCGTACCCTGAAGTACCGATACCAACTTGCCCTGTGGATTGGGTTCCTGGTAATGCAGGCCCCGCAGCACGCCGCGGACCGAACGCGAAATATTAAACTGAACGAATTCCACGTTCACGCCGGCATCGGCGTAGCTGGTCCGCTTCCAGCTTTCAAAGAAGAAACCGCGGTCATCTCTGAATACGCGCGGCGATATTCTTAACACGCCTGGCAGCCGGGTCGTTTCAATACGCATCCAGCTACCCGCCGGCTACCTGCATCAGGTACTCGCCATAACCGCTTTTTCGTAGCGGTTCGGCCAGATTCAGTAACTGCCCGTGGTCAATCCAACCCTGCAGATACGCGATTTCTTCCGGGCAAGCGATTTTCAGCCCCTGGCGGTTTTCGATGGTTTCGATAAAGCTGGACGCCTGCTGCAGAGAGGCATGGGTTCCGGTATCCAGCCAGGCGTAGCCTCTCCCCATCAGTTCCACATGAAGAGACGACTCGCGCAGATAACATTTATTGAGATCGGTAATTTCCAATTCCCCGCGCGGCGAAGGTTGCAGCTGCCTGGCAAACTGGCTGGCCCGTCCGTCATAGAAGTACAGCCCGGTAACCGCGTAATTCGATTTAGGTTCGGCGGGCTTTTCTTCCAGGCTGATCACTTTGTCCCCGCCTTCCATTTCCACCACACCATAGCGCTCCGGGTCATTCACCCAGTAGCCGAATACGGTCGCACCCGACTCCCGGGCGGCCGCCCTGTCCAGCAGTTCCTTTAAGTGGCTGCCGTGGAATATGTTGTCACCCAGAATCAGGCAGGAAGGGCCGCCGTCGACAAACTCCTCGCCGATCAGATAGGCCTGTGCCAGCCCGCCGGGATGCGGCTGCACCGCATAGCTGATCGCCATGCCCCAGGCCTGACCGTCGCCGAGAAGCTGTTCGAACAGCGCCTGTTCGTGCGGGGTGGTGATAATCAGCACTTCCCGAATACCGGCGAACATCAGGGTACTCAGCGGGTAATAGATCATCGGCTTGTCGTAGATCGGGAGCAGTTGCTTGCTGATCACCCGGGTCAGGGGATACAGGCGCGTGCCGCTGCCGCCGGCCAGAATAATCCCTTTACGCTTCATTGGCTGCCTCCCTTACCCCACTCCCAGGCCGAGCCGTTCGCCGCGGTAGCTGCCGTCGCGAACCCGCTGGACCCATTCCGTATTCTCCAGATACCAATCGATGGTATGCGCCAGCCCCGCTTCGAAGTCAACGGTCGGCGTCCAGCCCAGTTCGTCCTGCAGCTTGCTGAAATCGATCGCATAGCGCCGGTCGTGTCCGGGACGGTCGGTCACATGCGTGATCTGTTCCCGATAGGAACCGCCGCCCGACTTCGGCCGGCGGTCGTCCAATATCGCACAGATAGCGTTCACCACATCCAGGTTGGTGCACTCTGCATCGCCGCCGACGTTATATACCTGCCCCGGCCGGCCGCGATCCAGCACGCATGCAATCGCATCGCAGTGATCCTGCACGAACAGCCAGTCGCGAATCTGCTGGCCATCGCCATATACCGGCAGCGGCTTGCCCTCGAGGGCCGACAAAATCATCAGCGGTATCAATTTTTCCGGGAACTGGTAAGGGCCATAGTTATTGGAGCAATTGGTTGTCAGCGTCGGCAGGCCGTAGGTCTTGTAAAAAGCCCTTACCAGGTGGTCGGAAGCAGCCTTCGAGGCCGCATAAGGGGAATTCGGGGCATAGGGTGTCGTTTCGGTGAATGCGCCCTCGGCACCCAGAGAACCATAGACCTCGTCGGTCGAGACATGCAGGAAACGAAACGGGCGCCGGTCTTTGATGCCTTTCCAGTACTTCAACGCCTGTTCCAGCAAATTCAGCGTGCCGTTGACATTGGTCTGAACAAACTGCGCAGGACCGTCGATGGACCGGTCCACATGACTCTCAGCGGCGAAATTAACGATTGCAACCGGTTCGAAATCGGCCAGCAGCCGTGCGACCAGGTCCGCATCACCGATATCGCCATGAACGAATTCATGCTGCGCCGAGCCGTCAAGGCTCTTCAGCGTATCCAAATTGCCGGCGTAAGTGAGTAAATCCAGGTTGACGATACGGACCTGACGCTTACCCAGTATCCGCAGCACAAAATTGCCGCCGATGAAACCGGCGCCGCCGGTTACCAGTACTGTATCCACAGATGTACCTTTACTTAGAACGGAATATCGTCGTCGAAATCGTCACCGGCCGGCGGTGCGTCGGCGCCGGCCGGTTCGCGTGCGGGTGCCTGCGAGGCTCCCATGCCGCCGCTCATGTTGGCCGTGCCGCCCGGACGGCCGCCCAGCATCTGCATTTCGTTGGCAACCACCTCGGTGGTGTAGCGGTCCTGCCCGCTTTGATCCTGCCACTTGCGGGTCTGCAGCTTGCCTTCGATATAGACCTGCGAGCCCTTACGCAGATACTCGCCGGCGATTTCGGCCAGCCGGTTAAAAAACACTATCCGGTGCCACTCGGTCCGTTCCTGGTTTTCCCCGGACTGGCGGTCGCGCCACGATTCCGTCGTTGCCAGACGTATGTTCGTCACCGCCGAACCGGATGGGGTATAGCGGGTTTCCGGGTCCGCACCCAGATTGCCGACCAAGATCACTTTGTTAATACCGCGGGCCATGAATTCCTCCGTCCAACGCGTAAATATCCCGGTAATGGAGATAAATCAGCAAATTTTTGCAGTTTAGCATAATCGTCCTCGGCAGCACTCCGATTGTCAGCCAAATACCGGTAAATTCTAGCCGCTCCCAGCATAGTGCTGTCAGACCGGCCGTTCGTCGGCAAACCGCCCTGGCCGAGGGTACGAAATCGACGCGGTCAGACCGACGCTGTCGGCCGCTTTTCCGTAAACCCGCGCCGCCGTATAATGCCGATGATTTTGAACGATCTTCTTTATCGAGACGAGGACTGCCCTTGAACCGACCCGTGGCGGTAAGTCGAGTACCGGCTGATACCGGTCCAGCCATCAGCGACGTCATTCAGCTAGTCGATACGGAAATGCAGCAACTGGACGATTGCATCCGTGGGCGGCTGCGCTCGGACGTTTCGCTAATCAATCAGATCGCGGAATACATCATCTACAGCGGTGGCAAGCGTATTCGGCCGCTGCTGCTGATCCTGTGCGCCAAAGCCTGCCGCTACCAGGGACAGCTCCACATCCTGCTGGCTGCAGTGGTCGAATTTATTCATACCGCGACGCTGCTGCATGATGACGTGGTCGACGAATCCGAACTGCGGCGCGGACAGAAGACCGCACACGCGCTTTGGGGCAACGCCGCCAGCGTGCTGGTCGGCGATTTTCTGTATTCGCGCAGCTTCCAGATGATGGTCGAAATGAAATCCATGCGGGTGATGCGGATTCTGGCCGAGACCACCAACAACATCGCCGAAGGCGAAGTGATGCAGCTGCTGAACCTCGGTGACCCCGAGGTCGATGAAGAGCGGTATATGGACGTGATCCGCAACAAGACGGCACGGCTGTTCGAAGCCGCCTGCCAGCTTGCCGCGGTGATCGGTAAACAGCCATTCGCAATCGAGCAAGGGGTGCGCGCCTATGGCAATGCGCTGGGGCGGGCGTTTCAGATCGCCGACGATATACTCGATTATGAGTCGGACGCCGACACCATCGGCAAGAATATCGGCGACGATCTGGCCGAAGGCAAACCTACCCTGCCATTGATTTATGCGCGAATGCGGGCCGGCGACGCCGGTCGACGCATTATCGACCAGGCTATTC
>JANQPM010000082.1 GCA_028289465.1 Lysobacterales bacterium
CTGCACCACCACCGAACTGATCACATCGGTCGGAAACAGGTTCAGCGGCACCACGCGGCGGGTCGGATCGGGGCTGGGAATGGCCGCCCCGTTGAGCAGCACGCTGGAGTAGCGCTCGCCCAGACCGCGGACATAAATGTACTGGCCGTCGACCAGCGTCAGACCGGTTACCCGTTTCAATGCGCCGGCGGCGTCGGAATCGCCGGCTCTGGCGATCTGCTCGGCGCTGAGCACATCGGTCACCGCATCCGATTCGCGGCGCTCGGCCAGCAATGACGCCAGGCTGCCGGAAATATAGGGCTCGATCACAACGAATTCGGGCAGTTCCGAGCCGGCCGGGGTCAGTTCCAAGGTGCGTTCGGTCGCCTGTTCGGCGACCACTTCGACATTGTCCACCGTCTGAGTATTGAAACTGGCATGCAGCATCGACAGGGAATAACTGCCGGCCGGCAACTCGAATTCGAACGCGCCGTTCTCATCGGTCGATGCCTCGACCGAACTGCCGCTGACGAATACACGTGCGCGTACCACCGGCTTGCCGTCCTCAGCGCTGACCAGGCGGCCCCGCAGAATGCCCGGCACCGTACCGGCTTCGGGCTGGGGTTCCTGCGTACCGGGCCGTTTGTCCGGATCGGAAGTCTCGATATCGATCTGCGCTTCATTGTCTGCGGTAAAGGTCACGATCCACTGCAGCACTTCGTCATCGGTGACGGTAATGGCATCGCGGCTGACCAGATTTCCGAAATAGTCGAGTTCGATGAAATACTGTCCGGGCGGTATCTGAACTGCCAGCGCGCCGTATTCGTTGGTCTGGCCGGCCACCCGGTCGTCCACGCGCAAGGTGACGCCCTCGACCGGCAGGTTCTGATCGAATACATAGACCGTAAAGCTGGCGGAGTCAGCCCATGCGCGACCGGCCAGCGTAGAACCGGCCAGTAACAGCAGCAATAACGGCAACAGGCGTACGAATCTCACCTCGATGACCTCTTAAACGGCAGCGCCAAAAGGTGTCTTGCGCCCGCTCCGGCGGGTCGCCTGCAGCTCCCTAGATACAACGCCAGGCTTCCCGGACGCAGTCTTCGATGGCCCGGCGCAGCTCCACCCCTTTGCGGAACAGATCGGGTCGCGTCAGTTGCGACAAATGGGCTTCGGCCGACGCGTATTCGCCGGTTTTGAACAGCGCAAACGCCAGCGCATAGCGAATATCCTCGTCCAGAATCAAGCCGACGCGCTTCAGCGCCGATTCCATCGCAGCCGCCTGCTCATAGCGCTGAAGCTGCAATAGCAAGGCCAGACGCTGCTTGAACTTTTCCGGTTGATCGGCAAGCTGACCGTTCAGGGTCAGCGCGCGGTAGAGCTGGCCGGCGCGGCGGTACAGCTCGACGGCTTCTTTCAGCAATTCGGAATCGCGATGCGAAGCGTCGTAGATAATATCGGCGGCATTGTTGACCTGCTCAGCGTCCAGATAGGCATGCGCCAATGCCTTGCTGACAACCACATTGGCCGAATACTTCAAATGCGCCGCTTCGAGAAAACTCAGAGCTTGGTCGATATCGCCGCTTTGTCGCAGTGCATTGCCGATCGCGATGTAGTCATCGGCTGTGCCGGCACTCTGCGTCAGATAGGATTTGCCCAGTTCTGCCGCTTCGCGGTACAAGCCGAGTTCGATCAGATAGAACACTTTGCGCCTGAGGTAGCCGGTATTGTCCGGAAAGACCCGGCCGGCCTGGTCCAGTGTCGCCAGTGCCTGTGGGTATTGCTTCAGCAGCCAGTGGCATTGCGCGCGCATGTGATAGACGGCCGGTACCCGGTCGACCGCATCGCCGGCCCGGTCCAGTGCGGTCAGCGTGCCGGAATAGTCCTCCAGCGCATAATTGACCTGGGCCAGATAAACAAAGATGACCGATTCGGGCTCGCCGTGTTCGATCGCCTGCTCGAACGCGTCCTTGGCCGGCCGGTTCTGGTTGCTGCGCAGATAAGCCATGCCCCGCAGCGTGTAATAGCGTGCCAAATCAAGCGATTCGTCGTCCGGGTTGACCTGGTCCAGCGCCATCAGGGCCCGGTCCAGGTTGCCGTCGCGCAGCATCAGTGCGGCCAACTCCATGTAGTTGATGCCATCTTCCTGCGCTCCGCCTTTTTTCGTTTTGTCCGCGGCGGCGGCAGAAACCGCCAGGC